>NZ_JBVYOJ010000006.1:0-329085 GCF_056120465.1 Paenibacillus sp. sgz302148 | reverse complement strand
AAGAAGTATCTCGATATGAAAGAGTACTACGATTGGCGAAAGACCCAAAATCCAAAAGTACCTGTGTAATCCTAAACGAGGATTTTACACACAATATTGGACTTGACCGTTTCTGATGAGAATAACTGCACTTTTGCATATTTGCGCCGGACTGTTGAAAGTTCGTATTCCGGAAATTGAAATGCCGGTAGCACAAACCTGTAACATAAATACTTGCATCATTTATACCTGCAATTTATATAACCGGCGATTTATTCATCATACATTTTTCACCCGCGAACGAATGCGCCGAGCTGATAGCGCTTGCCGTTATTCCGGGAGGGAGGACAATATGGAAGCATCGATTCAAAAGAAAACCGGGGGCGCATCGTCCCCTTACGATTGGGATAACTTGACCGTACTGCACCGGAACCGGGAGCGGAGCCGGGCGTATTTCGTGCCGTTCGGCAGCGTCTCGGAGGCGCTTACGTTCGAGCGCGGCTTGTCCGACAGGTTCATGCTGCTGAACGGCAGCTGGCACTTCTATTATGCGGCGTCGCCGTTCGAGGTGCCGGAAGGGTGCTGCGCCGCCGAATACGACAGTAGCGGCTGGGATCGCATCCCGGTGCCGAGCCACTGGCAGCTTCAGGGTTACGGTAGGCCGCATTATACGGATTTGTATTATCCGTTCCCGTGCGACCCGCCGCATGTGCCGGTCGAAAATCCGACCGGCGTGTACCGCAGGACGTTTGCGGTACCTGCCGATTGGGCTGATCGGAGCGCATTTTTGAAGTTCGAAGGCGTCGACAGCGCATTTCACGTTTGGGTCAACGGGCAAGAGGTCGGCTACAGCCAAGGCAGCCGGTTGACCTCGGAGTTTGACGTGACGCCGTATTTGCGGCCGGGCCGCAATGTGCTGGCCGTGAAGGTGTACCAATGGTCGGACGGTACGTATATCGAGGACCAGGATATGTGGTACTTGAGCGGCATCTTCCGCGACGTGTACCTGATTGCGCAGCCGAAGCTGCATGTGCGGGACTTTGTCGTCCGCACGGAGCTGGACGCGGCGTACCGCGACGCGGTGTTGAGCGTCAAGGCGCTCGTAGCTTGCCCGGCGGGCGTGGTTCCGGCAGCAGGCGCGAGCCTTACGCTAACGCTAATGGACAGCGACGGGGAGACGGTCGCCGAGGCGGTGCAGGCTGTCGTCGGGAGCGTGAATGGCGCAGCGGAGCAAACGGTGGTCGGTAGCGTCAATGGAGCAGGAGCGGGCGAAGGTGATGGCGCCGATGCCTGTACCGGTGCCGGTGCCAAAGAAATTAGCGTCCAGTTCAAGCTGAATATCGACAATCCCGCCAAATGGTCGGCGGAACAGCCTTCGCTGTACACGCTGCTGCTGACGCTGACGGATGCGGACGCTGCGGTGCTCGAAGCGATCCCAAGCCGCGTCGGCTTCCGCTCCGTCGAGGTCAAGGACGGGCTCATGCACGTGAACGGCGTGCCGATTATGCTGCACGGCGTCAACCGCCACGATCACGATCCGGATCTCGGGCGCGCCGTTTCGCTGGAGTCGATGGTCCGCGACATCGTGATGATGAAGCGGCATAACATCAACGCCGTACGGACGGCGCATTATCCGAACGATCCGCGGTTCTACGAGTTGTGCGATCAATACGGGCTATACGTGATGGACGAGACCGATCTCGAATGCCACGGCGTCGAGCTGATCGGAGACGCGAGCATGCTGAGCAACGACCCGGCATGGCAGGCAGCCTATGTCGACCGGATGGAGCGCATGGTGGAGCGGGACAAAAACCATCCGTCGATCATCATGTGGTCGCTCGGCAACGAATCCGGCTTCGGCTGCAACCAGGAGGCGATGTCGGCCTGGTGCAAATCTGCCGATCCGACGCGGCTGATCCATTATGAAGGCGACCGCGAGGCGAAAGTATGCGACGTCGTCAGCACGATGTATTCGTCGGTCGAGAAGCTGACCGGCCACGCCCAGAAGGAGCTGGACAAACCTCATATCGTGTGCGAATACGCGCATGCGATGGGCAACGGCCCGGGCGGGCTGAAGGAATACGACGAGACGTTCCGTACTTATCGAAGACTGCAGGGCGGCTTCGTCTGGGAATGGGTCGACCACGGCATTCGCCGGTTCACGGAGGACGGACGGGAGTTTTTCGCTTATGGCGGTGATTTCGGGGATTACCCGAACAACGGCAACTTTGTCGTGGACGGGCTTGTATCGCCGGATCGCGTGCCTTCGCCGGGGTTGATCGAATATAAGAAGGTCATAGAGCCGGTCGAAATCAAAGCGGTCGATTTGTCGAAGGGGATCGTCGAGCTCACTTCACGTTACGATTTCATTTCGCTGGAGCACCTTGCGCTGACGTGGAGTGTCGTTGCCGATGGCGAAACGCTGCAGAGCGGTCGGCTGCCGCTGCCGCACATCGGCCCGCGCGCAACCGGAACGGTGAGCGTGCCGGCGCGGCTCCCGAAACGTCCGCTGCCGCAGACCGACTATTGGCTGCACGTCGAGCTTGCGCTGGCGGCCGATACGGTATGGGCGAAGCAAGGGCACGAGGTGGCGTGGGCGCAGTTCCTTCTGCCGGTTGAGGCTGTTGATGCACCAAGCGCCGTAGGGGCCGGCCGGAACACGACCGGCGCTGCTGCTCTAAGCGACTCAGTCGCAATGGAGCAAGCGGCATCAAGCTCCGGAGCGGGAGCTGCCAGCCCGATCAGTGCTGCCTCACAAGCGCCAAGCAGCACAGTCGACGCGACAGTCATCATGTCGCCGGCGACGAACACCGCCGCCGACCCAGCTGCAGGCACCATGTCCCCGCCGCCAAGCGCCATCGCCTCGCATCGATGCACGGAAACGGCGAGCCTGCTCACCGTAGCAGGCGCCGACTTCCGGCTCAGCTTCGATAAAATCCGCGGCGTGCTGCAATCGTGGCAGCATGCCGGCGTAGATTTGCTGCGCCGCGGGCCGAAGCTGAACATTTGGCGCGCGCCGATCGACAACGACATGTACGTTGTCGAGGACTGGCGCAAGGGCTGCCTGCATTTGATGCAGCAGCGCGTCCAATCGTTCGCCTGGCGCCAAGACGGCGATACGGTCGTCTTCGAATGCGACATTCGCTTCGCCCCGCCGGTATACGATTGGAGCATCGACTGCTCGTTCACGTACACCGTGTCGGCGGATGGCCGAGTCGACATCGAGCTGCGCGGCGAGCCGCAGGGCAAAAACCTGCCCAAAGCGCTGCCAAGGCTAGGCCTAACGATGGAAGTTCCGCAGCAATTCGACCGGGTAACCTGGTACGGCCGCGGCCCGGGCGAGTCATATGCCGACAGCAAGCTCGCCAATCGGGTTGGCGTATACGAAGCAACGGTCGACGAGCTGTACACGCCCTACATCTACCCGCAGGAAAACGGCAACCGAACCGATGTTCGCTGGGTCTCCATAACGGATAAGCGTGGATTTGGCTTGTTTGCGGCAGGCTTGCCGCAGCTGGAGTTCAGCGCACACCGGTATACGGCGAGCGACTTCGAGCAGGCGAAGCATGTGACCGATCTCGTGAAGCGCGATTTCGTTACGCTGAACCTTGACTACCGGCAAAACGGCCTCGGCAGCAACAGCTGCGGGCCGGGGCAGCTACCGCCGTACGAGCTGACGCCGCATGCATTTTCCTTCACGGTGAAGCTTCAGCCGTTCAGCAAGGACGCCGCGTCGCCCGTTGCGCTTGGCAAACGGATGAGGTAGTAGGAGTTTCAACGAAAAACTATCAAAGCTTAATTACTGATAAAACTTTTAACCTGTCAGCGGAAAATATTCCAGGTACCCCCTAAAAGCTAGCCTACTGTTCCGAAGCATATGGTAAAGTGTACCATACCATTCTGAAAAGGTAGGTTGAAAACGAATGAAGAAGGTTTCTTTCGCAATTGTATCAGCACTTGCATTATCGCTTGCCGTCACGGGTACGGCGATGGCCAAGCCAAACGGCAAAAACGGTCAACATAAGACCGGCCTGGAGAACGCGCTTGACCACGTGAAAAACCCGAAAGCCAGAGAAGCGATCAAACGCGCGATGGAAAGGCAGAATCAGAAGGAAGAGGACGAGACAAAAACCGACCAGCAGATCGTGGCAGCGGACAAAGCGGCGCTGACGATCGGATTCGCTACGGGCGACACGGCCGCTAGCGTCACTCAGGCGCTGAACTTGCCGTCCACGGGCAAAAACGGTTCGGCAATCAGCTGGAAATCCAGCAACACGGCGGTTATTTCGGATGACGGCAAGACGGTCGTTCGCCCGGCAAACGCCGATATCAAAGTCGTGCTGACCGCGACAATCAAGAAAAATGAGGTCATCGCAACAAAAACGTTCGAACTGACGGTAAAATCCCGGCTTACGGACGCGCAGACCGTCGCTGCCGATAAAGCGGCGCTTACGATCGGATTCAGCGGCAGCGACAATGCGAGCTTCGTCACTTCGCCGCTGACGCTTCTGTCCAAAGGCAAAAACGGCTCATCCATCACATGGGTCTCCAGTAACCCTGCCATCATTTCGAACGACGGCAAAACGGTAAATCGCCCGGCGATTGGCCAAGGCGACGCTGCGGTAACGCTTATTGCGACGATCTCGAGCAACGGAGTAACCGACGTGAAGCCGTTTGCGCTCGTCGTGAAACAGCAATTGACTGACGCGGAGAAGGTAGCCGCCGATAAAGCGGCGCTGTCGATCGGATTTGCGCAAGGCGACTCCGCAGCCAGCGTGACGACGAAGCTGACGCTTCCCGCCACCGGCATGAACGGATCGGCGATCGCTTGGGTGTCGAACGCGCCGGCCATCGTTTCCAATGACGGGAAAACCGTCAATCGTCCCGCAGCCGGCCAAGGCGATGCAACGGTCACGCTGACCGCCACGATCGCAAGCAACGGCGTAATCGACGTCAAGACGTTCGCCATTGTCGTGAAGCAGCAGCTTACCGACGCACAAAAAGTCGCGGCCGACAAAGCGGCGCTGTCGATCGGGTTCAGCGGGACGGACACTGCCGCCAGCGTGACGGCGAATTTAACCTTGCCGACCGTCGGTGCGAACGGCTCTTCCATCGTATGGTACAGCAGCAATACTTCCGTGATCGCCGATAATGGTACGGTCGTTCGTCCGGCTGCAGGTTCCGGCGACAAGACGATAACATTGAGCGCGATTATCGTGAAAGATGCGGTTTTTGAAACGAAGATTTTCAACGTTACGGTTAAGCAATTGCCGTAAGGTCAGTACGGCAACAACAAATCGCCCTCCTTCTTGCCATGGCGGCAGAGGGAGGGCGATTCCTGTTTCCATGGCTCTTCATGGTGTAGTTTCCGGGGTGCTTGGTGGCGTTCCACCCAAACCTTTTTATACAAACCGGCATATTGTAGGAAGTGCATTCTCTATAGCCTCTTTGATGAAGCGACCTTCCGTGCAGAAGGCCGCTTTTTTTCCGGGGAATTTAGAATAACCAAGAAACCCAATAAGCCAATATGACTAAGGTAAAAAGGACGGTAATCGGGATAACCGTTGCCGTGACTTTCAAGTATTGCCCCCAGCTGATTTGGACTTTGCCCTTTTTCAAAATATGCATCCACATTAGCGTGGCGAGTGTCCCGATCGGCAACAGCAAGGAACCGATATCGCTGCCGATGACGCTGGCCAGATACGATATTTTCAACGTAAGCGGGTCGAGCCCCATATTCGTCAACGTGAGCGTGCCTACCATCAGAGCGGGGTGGTTGTTGAACAGGTTCGACAGCAGGGATAACAAACCGCCCATCAAAACGCTGGCATGCAGCAGGCTGCCCGAAACGATCGGCTCTAGCTCACGAATCAGCCATTGGGTTAATCCGATATTATTGAGACCGTAGATGATGACATACATACTAAACGCGAAGATGAGAATATACCAAGGCGTCTTGCGGATCATGTCCGTCGGCGGCACTTTGAGGTAGATCCACCGCCATGCCAGCAGCAGGGCCGAACCGATGATCGCCATGTAAGAAACCGGGAAATGGATATACGATGCGATGAACAAGCTGATTCGGACGCAGAACACGAAAATCAGAATGTTGCGCATGTACTTGCCCCGTTTTTCCTTCGGAATGATCGGAACCTGCTCCTTTAAGGGGTGAGTTCCTTTATCAGGGGCGTAATGCCAAAATCCGAGACTCATCTTCGGCAGCTGCTTCGGCAGCGTTTTGTAGAATGTTCCGAACAGAAGCAGCGTCATCAGGACAAGCCCAAGGGAAGCGGGCACGAACATCATCGCCGTATGCATGTACAGGTCCATGTTGACGATCTTCAACGCAATCAGGTTGACGATATTGCTGACGCCGATCGGCGCGCTGGACGCGGTCGCGATTAAAGCGCCGGAAATCAGATAAGGCAGCTTCTGGGCGTTCTTCAACCCTAGATGATGAAGAATCATAAGCAAGATCGGCGTCGTAATCAAGATGCTTCCGTCGTTGTTGACGAACAGCGTCATCAGGAAGCAGAACAGGTTGGTCAGCCAGAACAGCCGTATTCCGGACCCCTTCGCCTTCTCCGCCAGCTTCTCCGCAGCCCAGTGGAAAAACCCGAAGCTCTCGAGCACGATCGCCATAACGATCGTAGCCATGATCGTGACGGCCGCACCGCCGATCGTTTCGGTTATCAAGCCTAAATCCGCCAAGGTGACGCTTCCGCTTAATAAAACAAGAATAGCTCCGACTGTTGCAGGTATCGCTTCATTCACATAAGGGCGCCAAAATATAAATCCGATGGTGCAAATAAATGAGGCAATCGTTATGAATATCATTAAATCGTGCATGCTGCTTAACCTCTCTTCTAAATGGATTTCGCAGAGTCGTCCGCCCTATGATCTCTGCTTCTCTATCACAACGAATCTATCTAGAAAAGCCATAACCTCACTCCTCTAATAGATGACTTGGATATTCATTTGTATAGTATGTATAAGTAACATAGCGTGTACTAAGCGATTCCCTATCTTCTATCAATTTCTGCTCTTATCTATCAATGGCATTTTGCTATAGCGGATGATTGACTGTGGAGGACGGAAGACCTATATGAAGAGAGAGTAGAAGCGATTCAATCGGCCGGTCGGCTGAAATACATGCCTAAAAAACCCCCCTTTGGCCTGGGAGGTTGAAATGGTAATGGAGGTCGGGAGCGCATTGGCAATTTCGTGATTGTCACGATGACAAATGTAACTATTCCGCGTGACGCGGGCTGCCCTATAATGACGGAAGCCAAACAAATTGTAAATTAAAGGAGTTCGTCAAAATGAAAAAAACAATGATCGGAACACTCTCCAGCGTTGCCATCGCCGCGATGCTGACACTGCCATCGATGGCTTTTGCAGCTGAGGAAAAAGCGCCTGCGCCCGTACCGCCTAAGCCGAGCAACGTGAAGCTGGAAACGGCGGGAGAATTTACTTCCTTGCAAATTGGCAAGCAAGTGTACACGTTCAACGACAAAGAGCAATTATTCCAAACGATGGGTGCCGAGCAAACAGGATCGCTACAGGACTTGTTCGTGCTGCCGTACGGTCCGGAGCAAATCCCGTTTATCGTCGTTAACAATGCGAAAAACGGCCTGATGGTATTCAGCGATCTGTGGCCGAAGCTTGCCAAGGACAAAGCTAGCGACAAAGTGGAAGCTTACGACGCTGGACGGCTGTTCTACACGGCGCAAACGAAAATCGTCAGCAAAACGTCCCACCATTACGCGGAGCAAACGGGCAAAGAGGTTGTGGCTTACACGGCTAACGATTTTGACGATCTGAAACAAGGCTACCATGAATCGATCCGCGTAACCGGCAAGCTGCGCGGCCTGATCCTGTACGATTGCTGCCCGTATCTCGTCGTGGAGAACGACAAGAAAGAACTGATCGTGTACCACGCCGGTGAAAAAGGCGCCGAGCAAGCGGGAACGATCGACCTGTAATACTGAATTGTACTAAAAAGGGCCGATGGCCATGAAAAAACGTCCTGCCGGGCGGCGAGATTTCGCCGACTAGCGGGACGTTTGTTTTCGGAACTGCATCGGGGTGCACCCGCGATATCGCTTGAATAGTTCATCCAGATAATGAATCGTGCCGAATCCGGATTTCTCCGCGATCAGCGTAATCGGCCAATCGGTATCCCGAATAAGCTCCTCCGCCTTACCTACCCTGAATAAGTGAACGTACTCCATAAACGTGCGCCCGACGGCATGCTTGAACACGCGGCAGAAGTGATACGGGCTCATGCCTGCAATGCCCGCGGCTTGGCCGATCGTTATTTTCTCGTCGTAATGCGCCTCGATAAATGAAATGACCTGCTTGAGCCGCTCCATATTGCGTGCTGCGGCTTCGTCTTTGCGCCCTCTCCCCGGAGCAGCTTCGCCGTATCGCCGGGCAAGTTGGGTGAGCAGGAGGAGCAGGTGCGATTTGATCGCGAGCTCGTATCCCGGCTGTTTGCCGGTGAACTCCTCTACGATTGAACCAATGATGGAGGACCATACGCCATAATGCTCGTCATGGGGCTGTACGAGCTGAGGCAGCGCCATGCGACCGGTCAGCAGGGAACCGAAGGCGACATGGTTCAGGTCGGAGCTGGCAAGACGATGGCGATCGAGCAAGATCGTATAATAATTCGGCAACTTTTCGATCAGATAGCCGCTATGAATGACGCCTTCCCCGATGACGAAAATATCCCCTGGTTTTCCAATATAAGAAGTGCCCCCAATATGCAGCTCCACTTCTCCGTCGTAAACCGTAATGATTTCCAAACACTGCTCGTGCCAATGCGGAGGGAAGATTGTTGTCCCCGCGCCTTGCGGCTGAAACAGGTTAAACGGGTATACGTCGCTCAACATCATCAAATATTGATTGTTACCAAGGTTGGCTTGGCCTTCACCGGACACGGAAATCCCTCCTCCACCGCAAGATCGTTTAATAATTCCGCAATATCGGCGATAGAATGTGATGCCATTGTACCTTATGATGAAAGCAAAGTGAAGACAATTCGCGGTGGGGATCAGGCAGGTAATGTATGACACATGACACCGACAGAAGAGGGGAGCCATACGATGGGAAAGCAGCGATTGGAGATTGTTTTGCTGGAGGGAGAAGCTTGGTGGGGAGGTGACATTCAGGACGGGCTGTCGATGCCGTTCGGAAGTGCTGCTTTCGAACGCGACTTGGGCAAAGGGACGACCGGCAATCAGGCGGTGCCGCTGCTCGTATCGAACCGGGGGCGGTATGTCTGGTCGGAGGAGCCGTTCCGTTACCGCTTCGAGGACGGCAAGCTGACGGTGGAAAGCGAGAGCGGCGGCGCTTTGGCGCAGGAGGGTGACCTCCGCCAAGCGACGCCGGTGGGGTCTGGCGAAGAAACGGCTGAACGGGAGTCGGCAGGCTTTTCATCTCAACATGCAACGCTCACTCGAGGTGGCGGGACGCTGCAGGACGACGGTCCAACCGCTAACGAGCGCAACCCGGGAGCCGCGGGCGTCGGAAGCATCGTCTTCGGCGAGGGCTACGGCAATGTACGCGGGGCGTTTCATGCGGTGGCGAAGTCGTTTTTCCCGTCCACGGGAGAACTGCCGGAGCCATTATTCTTCACCGCGCCGCAATATAACCTGTGGATCGAGCTGCAATATTTGCCGACTCAGGAGAAAACGCTCGCCTATGCGGAGGCGGTGCTCGCGGGCGGCATGCCGCCCGGCGTCATCATGATCGACGATAACTGGATGGAGGATTACGGCGTCTGGAAGTTCCGCGCAGATCGTTTCCCCGATCCGAAAGCGATGACGGACCGGCTGCATGAGCTCGGCTTCAAAGTAATGCTGTGGACGTGCCCGTTCGTTAGCCCGGACAATGCCGCGAACTTCCGCGCTCTGGAGGGTAAAGGCTATCTGCTGCGCGACGAAAACGGCGAAACGGCCATCCGCCGCTGGTGGAACGGTTACAGCGCGGTGCTCGACTGTACGAACGAAGAAGCGGTCGCTTGGTACCATGGAGAGCTGCGCCACCTGATGGAGACGTACGGTATCGACGGCTTCAAGTTCGATGCGGGCGACGCGTACTTCTACCGCGCGACTGATCGCAGCGCCGTCCCGCTTCATCCGAACGGTCACTGCGAAGCATGGGCGAAGGTGGGCTTGCAGTACCCGCTCAACGAATACCGGGCATGCTGGAAAAGCGCCGGGCTGCCGCTCGTCCAACGTCTCGGCGACAAAAACCACAGCTGGAAGGCCGACGGACTGGCGTCGCTCATTCCGTTCGGGCTCGCGCAAGGACTTGCCGGGTACGCCTACATTTGTCCCGATATGATCGGGGGCGGCCAGATCGGCGACGTGGAGAACAACCCTAATTTCCGCGTCGATCAGGAGTTGTTCGTCCGTTATGCGCAGTGCTCGGCGCTGTTCCCGATGATGCAGTTTTCGACCGCGCCGTGGCGCGTGCTGGATGCTGAGCATCTCGGCTATTGCGTCGACGCGGCGAAGCTGCACGCGGAATACGCCGACGTCATCATGGAGCTGGCGCGCCATGCCGCGCGGACGGGCGAGCCGATCCTCCGCCACATGGCGTATGTGTTCCCGGAAGGCGGCTTCGAGGCCGTGCGCGACCAATTCATGCTAGGAGACGACATTCTCGTGGCGCCGGTCGTGGAGCAAGGGGTGCGCAGCCGCGTCGTGAAGTTCCCGCAAGGCACATGGCAGGGCGACGACGGCAGCACGGTTGCCGGGCCGTGCGAGCTTGAGGTGGCTGCGCCGCTATCGCGCTTGCCGCGGTATCGCCGCAATAATCGCGTTTGACGACGTAAGCGGCGTTTAGTGCGTGCAAGCGTCGCTTGAAATGAAAAAGGGAGCGGATATCCGCTCCTTTTTTCATTTGAACAGCAAATTGCTCGCTATTCAGCTTGCTCTCGACTCAGATGCCTTTCAGCCAATAATTTCTGAAATTCAGAAGCTTTTTTCTGAAATGATGGGCAAAAAGAGAATTCGGAGTGCAATTCAGAAATTTTTTTCTGAAATTAGCCAAAATTTTCTGTATTTCAGAAATTAATTTCTGAATCTTTGGTGGAACAGGTGAAATCATAGGATTTTCAGAAATGATCTTCTGAATTTCAGCCAAAAATTTCTGAGTTGCTGGCAATAAGAGAGGAGTGATTGCACCAATCCAATTCTGAGTCGCAATATCCATGAGAAGAATCAATTAGTTGTCTAACAGAATGACGAACGGTTCAACACAATAGTGACTCATAGGTGCGGAAACAATTCTTAACCTGCGAAAATCAAATGTCGATATCCCCTTCGTTCAGGAGGGAGAAGAACGTGCAAAATCAAATGTCGATATCCCTTTCGTTCAGGTGGGAATGACCAGCCAAAGTCATTTATCGATATCCCCTTCGCAGGAGGGGGATGAACGTGCAAAATCATATGTCGATATCCCCTTCATTCAGGAGGGGATGCTGCTTATATCTGCGGAGCAAGATCCGCCTCTTGGAAGCGCTCGTTTTAAATACCATATTTGCCGTGCATACCGATAAGGATTTCCGGGCCGATTGAAGCGGGACAGCCATGCTGTCATTATGACCATCCTGAGCGAAGGGGATTTCGGCAAAAGGCACATGAAGCAACGTTTCACTTGTTCGGAAGACGGAACTGTGCTACAGTGAAAATAACAATATTTTGAAATGGGTTACCAAATTCAAAAATGGCAGGTGATCGAATTTGACCGAAAAAGAGATCAAGCTGGGCGTCCCCGGGCAGGAAGGACAAGTCAGCTTTGTGTTCAGCAGAGGAGGGTCGCGGGAAGGGGCCGGCCGAAAAGCAATCGGCGAAACGAAGAAGATTTCGTTGACGTTGTCCCGCGAAGTCTGGAATCAGCTCGAACAATGCTGCGCCGCGGGCAATGCATCCCGTTCCGAGGTCATTCGTGAAATGATCGAGCAATATTTTGCAAGAAACGATGATTTTGAGCAAAGCCGGTGAAATATATGTTCATAGAAATCTCCCAAGAGCGCTTGTCCGAGGCGCTGCAGCATGTATCCAGAGCCGTTTCGCAGATCAGCCCGATTCCCGTTCTGACCGGAATTCAGTTTACGGCACAAGCGAATGAGCTGATTTTAACAGCGTCCCGTTCAAGTATGACCGTACAATACACCTGTTCGGCGCCGAGTGACGGATTGGCGGTTGTCAGGCCGGGTCGTGCCGTCGTACCGGGACAGCATGTTTGCCACATTGTGCGAAAGCTGCCGCCCGGGCCCGTTATCATTGAAACGAATGAGGACCGGATCACGACGATACGTTCCGGTTCCGTCGTATGCCGGCTATGCGGCATGGACCCGGAGCTGTTCCCCCAAATCCCTTCCATCGAAGATCCGGTTGCTTCCGTATCGATGCAGGGCGAGCTGCTGCAGTCTCTTGTCCGGCAGGTCGGGTTTGCGGTTTCCGCTTCGGAGACGAGGCCTGTATTAACCGGGGTGTTGGCACAGTTCCATGATCGCGAGATCCGGTTCATCGCTTCCGACGGAATCCGTTTGGCTTCAAGGACGGTTCGGTTATATCACGAAGGCAGCAAGGGGCTCGTTGGTCCGATTAACCGGGCTAGTAATGCCGGCTTTGACCTGGCCAACTCTGCTCTGACTGCCGACTCCGCTATTGCTGGGCGCGCAGTACGCGACACCGCCAGCTGCACTGTCAGCGGTACAGTCAGCGACACCGCCAGCTGCACTGTCAGCGGTACAGTCAGCGACACCGCCAGCGGTTCTGTCAGCGGCTCCGCTGGCACGTTTGTCTCCGCCGGTCTTCACGATATCGTCATCCCGGGCAAAAACTTGACGGAGCTCGCCCGAATGATTCAGGACGAGCCAAGCGTCGAGGTGCTGATTTTAGCGAATCAGATTGCATTTCGGACTGCGAAGCTGCTCGTTTTCTCCGCTTGGCTTGAAGGGACATTCCCTCCCGTCCACGGACTCATCCGAACCTCGCATGCCACGGAAATTGTGCTTGAAACGCAAGTTTTGCTGCACGCGATGGAACGCGTATGCTTGATTGCGGGGGAGCATCAGATCGTGAAGCTCGCCGCCACCACGCACGGCACGATGGAGCTGATCTCCGAATCGCACGGAGTCGGAGATTTGCAGGAAGAGATTCCGCTTGTGCAAATCCAAGGCGAACCTTTAGTCGTCTATGTTAACGGCAAATTCATGCTGGACGTGCTGAAGGCTGTCGATAACGGCAGGCTGCGGCTGCGATGCTCCGGTAGCGAGCGTCCGATCTTCATCGAACCCGGCGAGGACGGGGCGGACTGCTATTATATCGTGACGCCGATCCGTTCCCGCAAATAAGAAGCGGAATCGTACCGTTAGGAGATGTGACAATACAATGCGAAAAAATCTGTTATACATTGAAGACGATCCGGAAATCGGGCGGTGGGTCAGCGAAGATTTAAAGGAGCGGGGATACGGCGTCGTATGGCTTACTTCCGGGGAAGGCGCCTCGGAGCAAATGGCCGACTGCGATTTGGTCGTTCTCGACGTCATGCTTCCCGGCTTGGACGGTTTTACCGTCGGGCAGCGGCTGAAGCGGGACTATCCCGAGACGCCGATTCTGATGCTGTCGGCCCGCACGGCAATCGACGACAAGCTGCATGGGCTGCAGTTCGCCGACGATTACGTGACGAAGCCTTTTCACCCCGATGAGCTTGCCGCCCGTATTGACGTGCTGCTTCGACGCTCCAGCAAATGGACGCCGGCATTGCTTCAGCTCAGGCATTTGAACGTTTCAGTCGAGGAAAGCCGGATCGTCGACACGCGGACGAACGAAGAAATTGCGCTGACCGGCAAGCAGTTTCAAATTTTCATGCACCTGCTGCGTCATCCGAACCAGATCTTGACCAAAGAGCAGCTGTTCGAAGCCGTATGGGGCGAAGCCTATTTGGAAGGTGACAAGGCGCTGATGGTCCATATCCGGCATTTGCGCGAGAAGATCGAGCTCGACCCCGGCAACCCGGAAATTATCGAGACGATCCGCGGCATCGGATATCGGGTGAAGCTATGAAGCTGCGCCATTCCCTGCTTGTCCGGTATTTGACCATCGTTATACTGGCCTTGCTCATGTGGCCGCTCATGATTCCGGTCGCGACGATTGCTTATAACGTGCCGATTTGGCTAACGGGGAGCGAAGAGGTGCGCAGTTTATATACGAGCAGCCGAGAGCTGGAGAACATGTGGCATCGCGAGGCGAAGGCGTTGTCCGGAAATGCGCCGGATGTTGTCGACGAGCGGCTGCGCGAGTTGAAAAACCGGTATGCTGAAGCGTCGGTATTCTGGGTGGACAGCGGCGGTACGCTGAAGCTGGCGCTTCCGGAAAGGAACGATTTGCCGAAATTATGGCGGGCGAGCGAATCGATCCAGTTCATGAAATCCAGCATCGGCGGCGATCCGTTTACGGTCGTAGCCTACATCGGCGGCGATCCCAAGCATGGGTTCATGGTGTTCCAGGTACCGCGCATACTGTTGCATAACCAAGCGGAGCAGCTCAGTGCTAATGCCGTAATGGCTCTTATCCTGATCATGTTCACGCTGTTCATCGTATTCTCCTGGTTGTTCTTTTACCGGATCCGCCGCAGGCTCGTTCGTCTACAGAAGGCGATGGACAAGCCGGACGAAAGCGGAATCCCGTCTTCGCTCGAGGTTCATAGGCAGGATGAGATCGGGCAGCTCGAGCAAGCGTTCAACCGGATGATCGGTGCATTGAAATTAAGCCGAGAGCGGGAGCTGGAGGAAGAGCAACTGCGCAAGCAGCTGATCGCCAACCTGTCGCACGATTTGCGGACACCGCTGACGGCGATTCGCGGCCATGCCCATTCGCTGCGCCATGAACAATTAACGGACAAAGGGGCGGCTTCACTTGTCCTCATCGAGTCCAAAACCGAATATATGGGAAATTTGATGGAAAATTTGCTGTCGTACACGCTGCTGTCCGCAGGCAAATACCCGCTGCGGCTCCAAACGATCGATATGGTTCGCTCGCTGCGTACCGCGGCGGCGGCTTGGTATCCCGTGTTCGAGAAAGAAGGGCTCGAAGTCGACGTGCATCTGCCGGATCACGCCGTATATGCGACCATTGATCCTGCGTGGTGGACGCGCATCGTCGATAACTTGCTTCAGAACGTTGTTCGTCATGCAAAAACAGGACGTTATGTGTCCATCAGTCTGGAAGAAACCGTCCATGGGAAATTGACGGTTGCCATTAAGGACAAGGGCCGGGGCATGAAGGCGCACTCGGAGGAACAAGGGGCCGGCATCGGACTGACGATCGTTTCGATGATGGTCAAGGAGATGGGGCTCGGCTGGGATATCGAAAGCATGCCCCAGGGCACGACGGTCAAGCTGATCCTGAACGAAACGAAAAAATTAAACGAATCTTAAACTTGACGTTCCTTTCATCTTAACCTTCGGCAGGTAAGATAATGACCGAGGTGAAGGAAATGAACGAAATGATTATTCAAACAAGCGGGTTGTCCAAACATTACCGCTCGCGGAGAGCGGTCGACAGCGTTAATCTCGATATTCGCCGAGGCGATATTTACGGCTTCCTCGGCCCGAACGGAGCGGGCAAAACAACGACGATTCGGATGCTGCTCGGCTTGATCCGTCCGACGAAAGGCACGATTCGCATATTCGGGCGCGAATTGAATCGGGAGAAGCTGGCGATTTTGCGCAAAATCGGCTCTTTGGTGGAATATCCGTCGTACTACGGCCACTTGACCGGTTATGATAACCTGGAGGCGATCCGCTGCATTCTCGACGTGCCGAAAACGCGCATTGACGAAGTACTGGAGACAGTACGCTTGACGAAAGAAGCGAAGCGGCCGGTCAAAGGGTATTCGCTTGGCATGAAGCAGCGGCTCGGCATCGCTTCCGCTTTGCTCGGCAGCCCCGAGCTGCTCATTCTGGACGAGCCAACGAACGGCCTGGATCCGTCGGGCATATTGGAGATGCGCGAGCTGATCAAGAGCATGCCGAAGGAGCATGGCATTACGGTGCTCATATCGAGCCACTTGCTCAGCGAGGTGGAGCAAATGGCGACCCGAGTCGGCATTATTCGCCAAGGCACGATGATATTCCAAGATTCGATCGATACGCTGCGCGCACGCGCCAAGAGCAAAATTCGGATCGCGGCATCGGACCCCGAGCGGGCGCTGCGCGTCGTATCCGCAACCGGCTGCCATGCGGTGCTGGAACAAGGAGCGTTGCTGCTCGATCCGGTTTCGGACGCAAAAATCGCCGCGGCCGTGCAGTACTTGGTCGAAGCGAATCATATGGTGTACCGGGTCGAGGAGCTTACGACGTCGCTTGAAGATATTTTCCTCGACATGGTCGGGGAGGGGATCAGCCTATGATACTCCGGGCGCTGTCGGCTGATTTTTTGAAAATCCGCCGCAAAATGATCTGGTTTCTCGTCTTTCTCGGTCCGATCGGCGTCGTGGCTCTGACTGCGGTGAACTTTGGCTTGCGCTACGATTATTTGACGAAGCTGTACGCCGCCGACTTATGGGGCGGTTTGATCAGCAGTATCGGGTTTTTGTCCGTTCCGGCCCTCATGTTCGGGACAACGCTGATCACGTCGATGGTGGCGGGTATCGAGCATGGGATGAATTCGTGGAAGCAGCTGCTGGCGCTGCCGATTTCGAGAACGAGCGTATTTACGGCCAAATTCCTGCTATGCTCCTTGCTGCTGCTGACTTCTTGCGCGGTACTCATTCCCGGCATGATTCTGCTCGGCACGCTGCTTGGCTTCGGAGAGAATTTCCCTATATTCAAAATCCTTCAATTGGCCTTCTATCCGTTTCTGGCCGCCCTGCCGATTCTGGCCTTGCAGCTGTGGCTTTCGGTGACGATGGCCAATCAAGCGGTTCCGTTAACGGTCGGCATATTCGGAACGATGCTGACGATGTTCTCCTTCGGCCTGCCGGATTGGGTCGTCTGGAAATGGCCGATGCTGAACAACGCGGCGCACAAACCGGAGTATTCCGTTTATGCGGGACTTGCGGCCGGCATCGTCGTGCTCGCGCTGGCGTTGATCGACTTCTTGCGACGGGATGTGAAATAAAATGAAATCGTTCCTACTCATATTGCGATCCGAATGGCTGAAGCTTAGAAAATCGAACATATGGCTGCTTATTCTGGTCAGCCCAATCTTGACCACGATGCTTGGCATGGTGTCCCGGAGGGACGAGGGCTGGCTCTACTTGCTGAGCGAAATGTCTGCCCTCCATGCGATGCTGTTTATCCCGCTGCTGACCGGCGTGTTCGCCGCCTTTGTGTGCAGATACGAGCATGCCGGCGGCGGTTGGAAGCAGGTGCTGGCCCTGCCGGTATCGCGGACGTCGCTGTACGTGGCGAAGCTGTCCGTCGTAGCCGCATTGATGGCGGCGATGCAGCTGTTGTTTCTAGCGGGGTTGCTTGCGCTGGGGGCGGTCAAGGGCATTCAGGAAAGCGTCCCTTGGATGGAGATCGGACGAAGCCTGCTCGGCGGTTGGGTCGCGTCGCTGCCGCTGGCCGCGCTGCAAATGGCCGTTTCGGTTGCGTGGGCGAGCTTTGCCGCGCCGCTGGCGCTCAACGTGATTTTTACACTGCCGAATATGCTTGTGGCGAACTCTGCGGATTACGGTCCGTATTACCCTTGGGCGCAGCCGATGCTGACGATGATTCCTCGGGAAAAAGGCTACGGCTTCGGCGCGTTCAACGTGCCGCTAGATACGCTGCTGTATGTGATTGTGGGCGGCTTCCTGCTGTTCTTTATTTCGGGATTGACGTATTTCCGCAGAAAAGAAATTTGATTGTTTGATCTTTTTTTTGATAGAAATGGGCCAAAGCGATTGTCCGGGACAAGCGGAGCTTGTTTGCAGACAATCGCTTTTTTGCTATTGTTGCCGAAATCGCATTCCAAAAAAATGATGGTGAACTTTCTCGATCTGTGATAATAAATGATTTAGGAATAATTTAGGAGTGCATTCATTCGAAAAGAGGGATTATCCGATGACTTCACCTGTAAAAGTGATCCTCGACACCGATATTGGACCCGATTGCGACGATGCGGCGGCCTTGTCTATCCTTCATGTTTTGGCTGATCGGGGGGAAGCGGAATTATTAGGGGTGACGCATTGTACTTCGAGTCCATGGGGCGCGGGCTGTATCGATGCGATCAACCGGTATCATGGGCGTCCGGATATTCCGGTCGGCACCTTGAAGGAGCCCGGATTTCTAGTAGAGAAATCGTACGAGAAATATAACCGTTACATCGCGAATACATACCCGAATCGCTTTGCGGATGGCACAGGAGTGCCGTATGCGGTCGTGATATTCCGCGAGCTTCTGTCGAAGGAAGCGGACGGCAGCGTCGTTGTCATTGCGATTGGTCCCTTGCCGAACTTGCGTAACCTGCTCCAATCCGGTCCGGACCGTTACAGCGACCTGGACGGCATCGAATTGGTCCGCCGGAAAGTATCCGAGCTCGTCGTGATGGGCGGCGCTTTCCCGTCAGGCAACGAGTGGAATTTCGAGATGTGCCCGCAGTCGGCACGGTACGTCGCCGAGTCTTGGCCGACTCCGATCATGTTCAGCGGTTTTGAAATCGGCCACGACATCGTGACAGGCGAGCGGTTGTTTGCGGATGCGCCGGAGGACAATCCCGTACGCAAATCGTATGAATTGTATCTCGGACAACCGGGAGGAAGGCACAGCTGGGACTTAACTGCCGTCTTGTATGGCGTTCGGGGGCTGGCCGATTATTGGGATATGCAGACGGGCGGAAATGTGGAAGTGAGCGATAATGGAGCGAACCGCTGGGTGGATTCCGAGGGCGGAAGCCATAGCTATCTTACGAAGAAGATGGAGCCGAAGCAAATCGCCAATTTGCTCGATGACCTGCTTGTACAACGATTCTCGACGAACGAATCATAGATAACGAGAGCCGCCCCGGTGTAATCGAGAGCGGCTTTTTCATTGCCATGCGGCGGATGTTTAGGTTATTCGTCGTACGAAAGCTCCGAATCCTGGCTGATCAGCGTCCCGTTCATTCGACCTTCGCAGATGGCGCGCATCGTGCCCGGACGGTCGAAATTGAACACATGAATCGGCAAGCTGTAGTCCCGCGCCAGTATAAAAGCCGATTGATCCATCACCTTGAGGTTCTGGCTGATGACGTCGTTGTAGTGGAGCGAGCTGTATTTGCGCGCTTCGCGGTTCACCTTCGGATCGGCGCTGAACACGCCGTCCACCCCTTGCTTGGCGACAAGCAGAGCCTGGCAGTTCACTTCGATCGCCCGCTGCACGGAAGGGTAATCGGTCGTCACATACGGCTGGCCGTTGCCTCCGGCGAAGATGACGATGTAGCCTTTTTCCAGATGGTGAATCGCTCGCAGCCGAATGTAAGGTTCCGCAACGGAGGTGAGCGGGATGGCTGTCATGACGCGTACTTCCTTGTCCGTCTTCGCCTTCAGCACGCCGCGCAGCATCAAGCTATTGACGACGGTCGCCAGCGTCCCGATATTGTCCGCCTCCGCCCGTTCGATGCCCCAGCTTTCCGCCATGTTGCCGCGAAAAATATTGCCCCCGCCGATCACGATCGTCACCTCGACGCCCATGTCGACGACGGACATGATTTCGCCCGCGATATAGTCGAGCCGCTCCGGCTCAAAGCCGAATTCGCTTTGCCCCGCGACGGCCCCGCCGCTTAATTTGATCAACACTCTGGAATACCTGTTCACAGTAAGCCACCTCCCTGAAAAAATAAAAACACCAAAGCCATTACGCTTCGGTGTTCATTAAACGGAAATATGAAAATGAAAAGGAAGATGGATTCGAATGAATGCAGCCCCGGCTTTTCCTCATACTTCCGCTCCTCTCTATGATTTGTGATTTCGAAAAAACTTCCTCCAAAAATGCATCCTCGAGAAGACTCCGTCGGAAGTTTTTCTTATTGTAACCTTAAGCCGGCCGGTAAGCAACAGCTTATTTGTAATTTCTCGCGGGTGAATGCAGTTGCCTTTCGCCGTCGTGATGCGACATCGGCTTAAATTGGATTGCAGTGTGGAGAGGGTAGCCTATATAATCGATTATAGCAAAAGCAAGATAGCGTCATGAGCTAGGTAGCAGCAAGGCTAGGTAGCAACAAGGCTAGGTAGCAGCAAGATAGTAAAATAGCAAATGCAAACGGTAACATATAGATATGCAGTGCAAACATAGATAAAATGCTAACTGCATATGCAAAGTTCAAGAGCAAAGCATCAAATCAAATATATTCATTTGCAAAATAACATTGGTGTGCCTCTCCAGGGCGGCATCCTGAAATAAGCAAAGAATGGAGTTTATGCCATGACGCATGCGAATCATGCTGCAATTGAAGGACAAGCAATCGATAACGGCCATCCCGAAGTCGTGACGTTCGGCGAAACGATGGCGCTGCTGCGGCCTTTGTCCGGCCGGGGGCTGGAAACGAGCGCCCTGCTGGACAAGTCGTTCGGCGGCGCGGAAAGCAACGTCGCGATCGGAGTGGCGCGCCTCGGCCACCGCGTGGGCTGGTTCGGCCAGCTCGGCGACGATCCGTTCGGGCGGATGATCATAAAGGCGATCCGCGGCGAAGGCGTTGATGTGTCCGCCGCAAAGCTGACCGGCCTGGCGCCGACGGGCATCATGATGCGTGAAACCGTCGGAGGGCGGACGTCGGTTTATTACAACCGCCGATCCTCGGCGGCCAGCATCATGGAGCCGGGCGACCTGAACGAGGATTACATCAAGCGTGCAAAGCTGCTGCATGTTACGGGGATTACCGCGGCGTTAAGCGCGAGCTGCCGGGAAACGGTGTTCGCCGCAATCGACATGGCGAAAGCGCATGGCGTGCCGGTCTGCTTCGACCCGAACCTGCGGCTCAAGCTGTGGAGCATCGACGAAGCGCGCCCGGTGCTGCTGGAGCTTGCCGCGCGGGCGGACTACTTCCTGCCGGGTTACGATGAACTGAAGCTGCTGTTCGAAACCGAGGATTGGAACGTGATGCTAGACCGGCTCGGGCAGCTGGATGCGGTTTCCGTCGTCAAAAGCAAAGGATTCGACAATGTGCTGGTCGAACGCGGCGAGGCGACGGTCATTCCGTTTGCGCCAGCCGAACGTGTCGTGGATACGGTCGGAGCCGGTGACGGTTTTTGTGCCGGATTCATCGTTGGCTTGCTGAAGCAGCTTGGCCATGCGGGAGCGATTCGTCTGGCCGCAGCGGTCGGTTCGCTTGTCGTGCAGACGGAAGGCGACTGGGAGGCGCTGCCGACTTGGGCGCTGCTGAATGGCGGCCATGTTGAGCGATAAGCCGCAAGCGTTAGGCGCGAACAAGGCTCGGTCCGAGGTGTTGTTAGTCCGTTCGTTTAAGAATGAGGCCGTTTGCTTCAATAAATGGAAAACATGCATGTATTTTTGATTAAATTGATGCTGGTCGGTAAACAAATGGATTTCATGTATCTATTTCGGGCATAACTTCTTTGTGAAGGGCATTTTGACGAAAATAACAGCATGAATTCCATTTGTTATGTTTGAAATGGCTAGATAGGGCGAAATTTACTGCATGTTTTCCAGTTGTTGCGTGCAAGAATCGCAGGTCGGAAAAAATCATTATAAAGATGCAAGCCCTTGCGATTCGCATTCCAAAGTTTTACGATAGCAGTAACTTACTTGAACTCGGAGGTACCCATCAGTCCAATGGATAACTAACACGTGTTTCCCAAGCAACTTGAATCGATAACATTCAAGCGAATTCTGCCGAAGGCGGAGCGAACGGGATACGTGTGTAGATTTCCAGGGACGGATAAGGGGCTTTTTTTATGTTTTATTGACATGCTTTCGCGTGCGACCCGTCGGTCGTCCATATGCGGCAATTTGCCGTACGGCGGAGATGCGTACCGGGTAAGCGGTCTGTTCAATAAAGCATACTTAACTAGCACCGTCCTTGCCTTCAATCGGCGCACACCCTATCTCACGCAACCGCCACCGGCTGACCGGTGGTTTTTTTGTTTGTCATGAGTACTCAGCGGAAGCTGGTCGAGGGGGAATGTGTATGTTTATTTTGAAAGCCAAAGGACTTGTAAAAGAATGGAACGGCGTCAGATTGTTCGAAAATATCGATTTGGAGATACGGGAAGGTGAGCATCTTGCGTTATTCGGCGTTAACGGCGTCGGCAAAACAACGCTGATGGAGGCTTTGCTCGGGCGGGTGACTTTGGACGGCGGCACGATCCAGCGGCTGCTGCCTCTGTCGGAATGGGGGAGCTTGCGCCAAGGAATGGAGGAGTCGGACAATGTAACGACGCTCGAGTTCGTCCAGGGAGGAACGCCGGATCAATTGCATGCCAAGCGCAGGCTGGAGCAATTGCAGGAGCGGCTCGGGGCATGCTCCTCGTCGGAATCCGCCGTCGGTACGGAGCTGATCGAACAGTACGACCGCGCCTATGAGCAATATGTGTTAATGGACGGCTACGACTGGGAAGTGAAGGTGGAAAAAAGCATGCAGCGGTTGAAACTGGAGCCTTCGCTCTGGCAAATCCCGGTGCGGCAGCTCAGCGGCGGGCAGCAGACAAAAGCGCAAATCGCCAGATTGATGGTGGCGGAGCCGAAGTTTCTGCTGCTTGACGAGCCGACGAATCATCTGGACCGCGAGACGCTGGAATGGCTCGAGGAGTGGATTCGTGCATATGCTGGAGCCGTTCTGATCGTTTCCCACGATCGTGCGTTTCTAGACCGCGTTGCCGAAGGCATCTGCGAAATGACGCCAACCGGCAGCAGAATGTACAGCGGAGGGTACTCCGATTATCGCCGGCAGAAGGAGCTTGAGCTGCGTACGCAGCAGGCGCAATACGAAAAAGAGGAAAAGCAGCGGGAGGAGCTGCTGGAAAGCATTCGCCGCTATCGGCAATGGTTCCAGACGGCGCACAATGACTCGTTTAAAGTGGAGGATCCGAAGACCAAAGCATATTGGGCCGCGCGCTCCAACAAGCATATGGCGCGCTTCCGCGCCAAAGAGAAGGAGCTGGAACGACTGGAGCAGAACCGGGTCGAGCAGCCGCGCAGCCAGCAGCAGCTGCATACGCGCTTCGGCTCCGGGGACATCTCGGCGACAACGCTGCTGACGATGCGCGACGTGTCTTTTGCATATGGCTTCGGCGGCGGTTCGCCGGAGGTTGAATCGCGTGAGGCGATGCCGCAAAGCGTGTCCGGTGGGGAGCGCTGCGGGAGCAAGCCGTTGTTCAGCAAGCTGAACTTGACCGTGGAACGCGGCGACCGGTTGGCCGTTATCGGTCCGAACGGTGCCGGCAAAACAACGCTGCTCAAGCTGATGCTGGGTATTCTGCCACCGACGGATGGAACGGTGCGGCATAACCCGCAGTTGAAGCCGGGGTACTTCTCCCAGCAATTCGAGCTGCTTGCCAAGTGGCGGGACGAAACGCTGCTGGACACAATGCTGCGGCTGCCGAACATGACCCAAACGCTTGCCAGAACGCTGCTGGGCAGCTTCTTGTTCTCGCGGGACGACGTGTTCAAGAAAGTTGGCGACCTGAGTATGGGGGAGAAATGCCGCATCGCGTTTCTTCAGCTTTATTGCAGCGACGCCAACTTGCTTGTCCTTGACGAGCCGACCAATTATCTCGATATCGACTCGCGGGAACGGATGGAGGAGGCGTTCGCCGATTATCCCGGCGCGATCGTGCTTGTGTCCCACGACCGGTATCTGGTCGGTAAAATCGCCAATCGCATCGTTGAGTTGCAAGACGATCGCGTCATTCAATATCCCGGCACATATGCGGAATATATGGCGCATATCGAACGCGGCGACTTCACGCCGGAAAAGCTTCAGCACGCCAATGAGCTGCAAAGGTTGGAGCTCGAATTGGCTCAATGCATGAGCCGCGAAGCAAGCGGCGATCCGCAGGCTGACGCAGAGCTGCTCGAGACGATTAAGTCGCTTCACCGGCGAATTCGCAGCATGTCGGATACTCGCTAAATAAGAGTTCGCAGGCGAGATCCGGCGGATACCGAAAGCATAAACGGACTGACAAGGTTCTTCTCTTTTTCATCGATTAATAGAGTAACTGACAGACTTGAGTTTGTGTTCGCCGGTAAGTATTCCTGCTCTGCTCGCCGGCTCAGTTGAAACATTGGCTTGCCGAGGCTTCTCTATTGTGTTCGCCGCCGTAACAAACTACAATGGAAAAAACAATCGATCGTTGAAGGGGACCTGGAGATGAACTTGGTAGATTTGCTGGCAGAGCATAAAATCGTCGCGATCTTTCGCGGAATTTCGCCAAAGGACGCGGACGCGGCGGCAGCTGCGTTGATCGCCGGAGGAATCCGTTTGATGGAAGTAACGATGAACACCGCCGGCGCGCTCGACATTATGTCGGGTTGGTTTGAGCGATTTGAAGGACAGGCGCATGTCGGCGCCGGAACGGTATTGAACCTTTCGATGGCGAAGGAAGCTGTTGCGGCAGGCGCGCGGTTTCTTATTTCGCCGAACTTGGACNTCGGCGCCGGAACGGTATTGAACCTTTCGATGGCGAAGGAAGCTGTTGCGGCAGGCGCGCGGTTTCTTATTTCGCCGAACTTGGACGAGTCGGTCGTCGCCTACGGATTGGAGCACGGCGTTGAGGTATGGCCCGGCGTCATGACGCCGACGGAAATCGTCAGAGCATGGAACGCGGGAGCCCGCGCCGTCAAAATATTCCCGATGGGAGCGCTCGGCACGCGATACTTGAAGGAGCTCCAAGGCCCGCTAGACCACATTCCGATGCTCGCCACAGGCGGCGTCGACCTGGCGAATATCGGCGAATATTTCAAGGCAGGGGCGACGGCGGTAGGACTTGGCGGCAATTTGATTCGGCCCGCTTCGATTGCTGCAGGGCGGTTCGAGGACTTGACCGAAACGGCTCGCCAGTTCGTGGCTGCGGCAAACGGCGCTTCGCAGGGGTAACCGAAGAATAGCGGGTGGAACATCGGAACTGCGAACATCGAAACAGCAAAACTTCTGGTAGCCGAAGCAGCAGAACAGCGAAACAGCTGAACAGAGGAAAAGCTGGATAGCTGACAGCGAACAGCAGAACATCGAAGCAGCAGAACAGCCGAACATCGAAACAGCAAAACTCCTGGCAGCCGAGCAGAACAGCGAAACAGCTGAACAGAGGAAAAGCTGGATAGCTAACAGCGAACAGCAGAACAGCTATAATGTCAATTGGTAGAACATTCTTAACAATAAATAGCTATAACTACAAACACCAACGCTCGGACGATAGCCTATCATCCGGGCTTTTTTATTATCTGCTTGAATTCCGCGGGTGAGCTTCAACAAAGGGGGGATGCCAATTGCGTCCGGACAAACGGTTCATTTAAAGACAATTTAAAGATTTGTCTCTAAATAACCAATGGCGCTATGATGGTAATGTAATCGTTATTAAATATGAGGAAGTGCTCTTAATTATGAGAACGCTGCAGGAACTGGAGAACAAACTTACGGAACCGTCGCCCGCACTGGTACACGATATGAAATCGCTGGACGGAGATATTATGCTTCTGGGCGTCGGCGGCAAAATGGGTCCCACCTTGGCAAAGCTCGCGATCAATGCCATCCGCGAATCGGGGGTAAATCGCAAAGTTTATGGCGTGTCGAGATTTTCGGAGCAAGGGTTGAAGGAAGAACTGGACAGCTTCGGCGTGGAAACGATCGTTTGCGATCTGTTGAACGATGCGGAGCTGCAGCGGTTGCCGGAAGTGAAAAACGTCATTTATATGGCCGGTACGAAATTCGGCACGACGGGCAAAGAGCATTTCACGTGGGCAATGAACACGTATTTGCCGGGCCGTGTCGCCGAGAAGTTCAGGAACTCCCGGATCGTCGTCTTTTCCACCGGCAACGTGTATCCGCTCACTCCCGTACTGTACGGAGGAGCGACGGAATCGACTTCGCCGTCGCCTGTCGGCGAGTATGGACAATCGTGTCTCGGCAGGGAGCGCGTTTTCGAATATTTTTCGCATAAATATGGGACACCGATCTTGATTTACCGACTTAATTATGCCATCGACCTCAGGTACGGCGTATTGTTGGAAATCGCCAAATCGGTATATGAAGGCCGTCCGATCGATGTGTCGATGGGCCATTTCAACTGCATATGGCAAGGGGATGCCAACGAATTCGCGATCCGTTCGCTGCTCGCCTGCAAACAAGGGGCGGAGGTATACAATATAACCGGCCCGGAAACGGTATCAATCCGGTATGCCGCCGAGGAGCTGGCGAAGCGATTCGGCAAGGTGGCGGTATTTAAGGGGCAGGAGGCGGATACGGCGCTTCTTAGCAACGCATCCAAGTGCATGCAGCGATTCGGTTATCCTCGCGTATCCTTGCTGCAAATGATCGATTGGGTTGCCGAATGGGTGCGAAGCGATGGGGCGACGATCAATAAACCGACGCATTTTCAGGAACGGGAGGGGAAGTTTTAGCGATGGGCAAAAAAGATTTGTCACCGGAGCAAACCCGCGCGCTGCATGATGGGCTCGTTATTCCCGCCCACCCGCTGGCGCTGGACGAACGGCGCTCCCTCGATGAACGCAGCCAGCGTGCGTTGACTCGCTATTATATCGCCTCGGGTGCGGGAGGCGTAGCGGTGGGCGTTCATTCGACACAGTTCGAAATCCGCGACCCGCAGCACAATTTGTTCGAAACCGTATTGCGTTTGGCTTCCGAGGAAGTCGATCGGGCAGGCGTAACACGTCCGTTTTTAAAAATCGCGGGCATTTGCGGGCCGACCGGTCAGGCGCTCCAAGAAGCCGACATCGCAGTGGGTCTAGGTTATGATGCCGGTCTGCTCAGCATGGGCGGATTGCAGGGCTTCAGCGAAGCCCAAATCCTGGAGCGAACGGCCCGTGTGGCGGAGAAACTCCCTGTCGTCGGTTTTTATTTACAGCCATCCGTCGGCGGCAAAGTATTCAGCTTCGACTTCTGGAAGGAATTCGCGAATATTCCCGGTATCGCAGCCATTAAAATAGCCCCGTTCAACCGTTATCAGACGATCGATGTCGTGCGGGCCGTCTGTTATTCGTCGCGATGCAACGAAATCGCGCTGTATACCGGCAATGACGATAACATCGTGAACGACCTGCTGACGGTCTACCGCTTTATGGTGGATGGGAAGCCCGTAGAGAAGCGGATAGTAGGCGGCCTGCTCGGCCATTGGGCGGTTTGGACGCGCAAAGCGGTAGAGCTGCTGGAAGAGATCAAGCAAGTGCGCCTGACGGGAACGATCGGAAGCGAGTGGCTGACCCGCAACGTTGGTGTAACCGATTCCAATGCGGCGCTGTTCGATCCGGCGAACGGCTTTGCCGGCTGCATACCGGGCATTCACGAGGTGCTGCGAAGACAAGGTTTGATGCAGGGCGTTTGGTGCTTGAATCCGCACGAAACGTTGTCGCCGGGGCAAGCGGAAGAAATCGACCGCATTTACCGGGATTACCCGGAACTAAACGACGATGCGTTCGTTCGCGAGCATTTGGCTTCCTGGATGGCCTAACGTCTCAGACCAAACATAAGCATGTGCGTAAGGGGTGTAAACCATGCTCGGACTTTACCGTCCGTCAACCGAAGAAAAAGGCATCCCGATCGCGCTGATCGGTCCGGAGCCGATGATTCCCGTCATGCTGCAAGCGATCAAGTCGTTTCCGTCCTTTATCCCCGTCTCCGGGGTTTACGCGAACTTGGAGGAAGCGGTTCAACTGACGCAAGAGCTGATGGATCAGGTGGAAGTGATCTTATATTCGGGGCCGCTTCCTTATCAGGCATGCCACGACCGCCTGCAGATGCGAGTGCCTTCGCATTTTGTTCCGCTGAGCGGGTCCGGACTTTATCGGTCCTTGTTCCGGGCGGAACGGATGGGCCGGCTCGGCGCGATGACGGTCGATACGCTAACTCGCCAGCCGTTCGTCAAGACGTTCCGCGAGCTCGGCGAGCCGCTGCCTGAACTGACGTTCTTTCCGGGCGGCAAGGCCGATACGGAAGCGCTCGTCCGCTTCCACGCGGAGCATCATGCGCAAGGGAAAGCGGCGGTTGCTTTAACCGCGCTTCGTTCCGTCTCGGTCAGGCTGAGCGAGATGGGCGTGCCGAACGAATGGATTTTGCCGACCGAGCAAGATATTATCGTGGCGCTCGAGCGTGCGCTCTTGTCGACGGAGTCGAGGCGCAACAAGGAATCGCAAATCGTGGTGGGGCTCATCGACGTGGACGGTTTCCGCAAGGCGGCCGATCTTCGAAGATCGGAGCATGATGTGCAGCGGCTGAAGCTGGACATCTACCGGATGATGCTCGAATATGCGGAAACGCTGGAAGGGCATCTCACTTCGCTCGGCGGCAGCGAATATTTATTCGTGACGACGCGGGGCACGTTCGAGCGGCATACGGGCGGATACAAGTACATTCCGCTCGCCAAAATCGCGCAGGATACGTTCTCCATGTCGCTCTCCATCGGCGTCGGCTTCGGACATTCGGCCCACGAGGCGGGTTCGCATGCCCGAACGGCGCTGCATCGCGCCAAGGATGCCGGCGGCGGTATGAGCTTTATCGTCCGCGAAGACGAGAGTGTCATCGGCCCGCTTGAAATGGCCGAACCGCTCGTCGCGGGGCTTTCGCTGCTCGACGCCGATTTGATCCTGCGGGCGGAGCAAGCCGGACTGACGCAGCCGTATTTAAGCCGCATCATCGCGCAGCTTACCCGTACGGGCAAAACGGACTACAACGTTCATGAGCTCTCCTCGGTTCTCGGCGTCACGACCCGCAGCACGCATCGGCTGCTGACGCAGTGGATGGATGCGGGACTCGCCGACGTGGCGGGGGAGGAGCGGGGCAAAGCGAAGGGCCGGCCGAAGCAGGTGTACCGATTTTCTTTTCTAGATGCATTGCTCCGATAATAGCTGGTAGGGAATCATTCGAAAATAAATCGATGACTGAAAGCGGGGATAACCAATGGAACCGACCTTGCGGATTGGCATGATCGGGCTTGATACATCGCACGTGACGGCGTTCACGAAACTGCTGAACGATTCGTCCGACGCAAACCACGTGCCGGGAGGCCGGGTTGTCGCGGCTTACCCGGGCGGTTCTGCCGACTTTCCGCTCAGCATTAACCGGGTCGGCGGTTTTACGCAAGAGCTGCGCGACAGCTACGGCGTCGCGATACTGGAAACGCCGGAAGCCGTAGCTGAAGCGGTGGACGCGGTGCTGCTGGAGTCGGCCGACGGCCGGGTGCACTTGGAGCAGTTCCGGGCGATCGCCCCTTACGGGAAGCCGGTTTTTATCGACAAGCCGCTTGCGCTTAGCTCCAAGGAGGCGAATGAAATCGCCGAGCTCGCCGAGCGTTACCGCATCCCGGTAATGAGCGCATCGGCGCTCCGTTATGCCGACGGGCTGACGGGCGCTTTGGCCGAAGACGCTGCGGTGGCGGGGGCGGACGCCTTCGGACCGCTGGCGTTCGAGCCGACACAGCCGGGATACTACTGGTACGGCATTCATTCGGCGGAAATGGTGTATCGCGCGATGGGGGGCGGATGCAAAGAAGTAAGCGTCGCGACAAACGGTGATTTTGACATCATCGTCGGCGTATGGGGCGATGGGCGAATCGGTACCATCCGGGCGAGCAAGCGACCCGGTCAAGGATTCGGCGTAACGCTGCATACCGAAGGAGGGCCGCGGCTTGTCGATGTAACCAAAGATCGCAAACCGTTCTACGCCGGCCTGCTGGAGAACGTCATGGCGATGTTCCGGGAAGGACGGTCGCACCTCCCGCTATCGGAGACGCTGGAAATCATCCGTTTCCTCGAAGCGGCCAATGAAAGCCGGGCGACAGGGTTGAAGGTGTTGCTGTGACATGGCAATAGGGCATTGCCGATAATACAGAGGTGCAAAGCAATCAGTGGAGAAAAAGCAATCTGATGTCAATAAGCAATCAGGGGAGAAAAAGCTATGGATTCCATCGCTTCATCATTGGTTCAACAATTAAAGCCGCATTTTACCCGGCTGCTGGAGCAACAAGCCGACGGAAGTCTAGGCATCCGGGACGACGAGCTCGGCGCCTTGGCGAGCTGCTGCACAACGGGTCAGGTCGCCGCATTCTTCGTATTGGATCATCGCCTGCATGGGGGTGACGGGCTCTCCGTCGCTTCGGGACTGGCGAAAAATGTGCTTCTCCGCCAGCGGCCCGACGGAGCGTTCGGGCAGCCCTATTATGTGAAGCACGGCGATCAGGAGACTGTGGATATCGCCGAGATCGGGGCCGTAGCGAACAGTCTATATTTGCTGTCCCGCTATGCGGATTCTACGGAGGCAAAGGAAAGCCTAATATGTTCCGCCAATTATTTGCTTGCAGAAGTCGCGTCGGAGCAGCCAGGGGCCGTCTATAAAAATCCGAACGCACGCCAACACGATGTGCTTAACGGAGATATGTACGCAGCCCATACGTTCGCACGGGCGTACGAACTTAACGGCCATGAAAAGCTGTTGGAGCAAACGGCTCTTACGTTCCGGCATTTGATCGACCGATTCGGAAGGCATGAACCCGATTGGTGGCCGTATATCGAGGATTGGAACGGCAATGTTGTCATGGGCAACAGCGTCAGCTATCAGGGCATCATTGTCGCTTTTGCGGCCACGGCGCTGCCGCTGCTTCCGCCGGGACTTCGGCAGCAGTGGAACGAAGTCGCGGAAGCAGCCGTGCGGCGAATGCTCGCTTCGATGAAGGAAGGCCCGCATGACGGCAATGAAGCGCCGTGGTGGTGCAGGGATTGGAGCAACGTATGGGAGATCGACCTTGCGTTCACCCGGTATGCGCACATTCCCGAAGCGCGAGACTATGCGGCAGGAAGGTTGAATGCTTTGAACGAGAGACTGCAGCGCGAGGGTTGGTCCGTATTCACGCCGCAAGGGCTGCAGCGCGACCCGGAAAGAGCGCCGGTCAGCACGACCTTCCGCAAAGCGGCGACGTTCGCCGGCACGCTGGCGTCCATGGCGCTAAGCGATGCCGAGTCTCAAGACAGTATATAAATAGGCGAAACAATACCGTGAAAGGAAGGCTAAGGTTCCAAAGCGGCGTATCTTACGAGGTTGTTAGAATGGCGGTTATATTTGTTAGCTAACATAACCTACTAAAAAGGCTGAACGGAATGAAGCCAATTCGTACCCCTTTTCAATCGGAAGTAGCCGGATTGAACTTGACCGATGAACGATGAACGGCGCGAAAGTTGCATCCGGTACAACAATTTGCAAAGGGAACCCGTCGATTATGCGTTATTGTTGTATTTCATGCAGGAATAGAGGCCAAAAAGTCACGATTATCGCCAAATTCCTGCACGGTGTACAACAATTAGGCTCGGCAGACCGGCTCAATGGAAGGAAGTTGTACCCGGTGCAACATTATTTTTGCCGTACGGAACGTGGCATTTTAATCGTATGCGGCCTGCCATAAGGAACGCTGACACACTAATCCCATGCGGTCTGCCGTATGCATATCCGGTACAGCAGCATGCAACGCCACACTGCGCGCTGGGACAGCGCGCAGTGCGAGGATGCTATCTACTGGCTGCGGCATCTACCGCGACGAACGCAGGCCGTTACGGTCAAGGAAAGCCATGTAATCCTCGTACAGCTTGACGGACGACGGATGTCCCGCGTGAACCGGGCTGCCCGGCTTGTTCATCATCCCGAGATACTGGTAGCCGAGCACTTTGTCCACGAGCGGCGATACCGTCCGCAGCTGTTGCTCAATTCGCTCGAATGCGGGCGGATATAGCACTTTGCCTTGAAAGCGGAACAGCTCGACATCGGCCCACAGCGGCTTGCCCGCCCGATCGTGCGCTTCGCGCAAGCCGGCAAAGGTGCGTTCCACCTCTTCAAGGGAGGTCCGGTTGACGCCGATCTCGTCCTGGTAGGCGATGTAATCGACCTCAAGGGAGCGAAGTTGCCCCACGAACTTGTCGTCGGCCTTGACCGAGCGCGTCCCGTACGGGGCGATCAGCACCTTGTCCGGTCCGATCTTGCGGCACAGATTCGCCAGGTCGTTCGCGTAAGCGATGTACGGCTCCGGATAATAATCGCGGATCGCCGCTTCGACCGGGAAATACCATCCGGCGAAGGAAGGGTGGTGGCCGTATTTGTCCGCCAGCTCCCTTGCAATGTCGAGACGCAGGCCGGAATAATCGCCTTCAGTGGAGAGATGGCCCATAATCGGCGTTGTAAAGAAGCCGAGTCCGAGGTATAGCGACACGTTCAGCTTATCTCCGGCGGCTAGAACCGCTTCGAGCGGATCGGGGCAAACGGTGTCCCATCGCAAAGGCATCACTTCCGACGGATAAAATGCTTTGCCGTGCAGCGCCACGCTTAGCAGTACGAACGTATCCATGCCGGCTTCCGCCATCTCCGTCATTTTCAACTCCCAATCGTGAGCCGTGAACTGCTGCGTCGCCGCATTCCACGTGTCGCCTTCGTACGGATTGCAGTGGTAAAAATCAAACCATGTGCCTGTAATCGGTTTCAATAATATCCCTCTCTTCGCATCATTTTCGATCATTCGCAAATTATTCAATATGTAAATTAACGACATTATATATAAATTTTTCATATACGTAAACCTTTTTTTTCGAAATTAACAATGGCTACTCAAGGAGGTCCACCATGATCCGCATTACCGCAATTGACGTATTCCCGACCCGGCTGCCGATGAAGCAATCGTTTCGCATCTCCCAAGGGACGGTGGGCGAAGTATCCGTCGGAGCTCCGCACGTATATGTCCGCATTACGGGCGACAACGGCGCCGTCGGATGGGGGGAAGCGCGGCCGAGCCCACGCTGGAGCTACGAAACGCCGGAATCGGTATGCACCACGGTTGCGAATTATTTGAAGCCTGCGCTGCTCGGCCAGCGTGCCGACGATCTGGCGGCCATTCACCGGCTGATGAACCGCGAAATTGCCGGGGGTACTCACCCGGGGCAACCGATCGCCAAAGCAGCCGTCGACGTGGCGCTGCACGATTTGATCGCCGCAAGCCATGGGCTGCCGATCGCCGCGCTTTGGCAATCGGGCTCCGCCCATCCGGTCCGCCTGTCGTATCTGATCAGCACGGACAATCCGCAGGAAGCCGCCCGCAAAGCGCGCGAGGCCGTCGCCGGAGGTTATGCCGGCGTCGACGTGAAGATCGGCCTGAATCCGGCCGCCGATCTGGATATTGTGGCCGCGGTAAAACAAGAAGCGCCGAACCTGTTTTTCCGCGTCGACGCAAACCAGGCTTACCGTCTTGCGCAGGCGATTCCGCTCGCCAAGGCGCTCGAGCGCATCGGCGTCGACGTGCTCGAGCAGCCGCTGCCGGCAAGCCAGCTTATCGGCCATGCCGAGCTGCGCCGCAAAGTGTCCATCCCCATCGCGCTGGACGAAAGCGTCTGGTCGCCGAGCGGCGTGCTCGAAGCGCTGCGAAGCGAAGCGTGCGATACGATCGTCATCAAGCTGACGAAGATGGGCGGGTTCCGCGGCGCGAAGCTGTGCGGGGAAATCGCGCGGGAAAGCGGGCTCGGCTTGCTCGGCGGCGGGCTGACGGAATCGAAGCTCGGGCTGGTCGCTTCGGCGCATTTGTTCCGATATTTGGAGCTGAAGGAACCGGTCGATTTGAACGGCCCAATGTTCCTGGCGGACGATCCCGTGGAGGGAGACTGGCCGATTCGCGCAGGAGAGGTCGACCTGCCGGAAGGCGCCGGCATCGGCTGCCGGATGTCCGAGGCCAAACTACAACAATACGCCGCAGATTAAACGAAGCGGCAAGCCGACAAGTTATCGGAGGATTCAAGTGAAACCTAATTGAATATACGAAGCATTTTCCGAAAAAATTTTACAATCCAATGTATCGGGGGTGGATTTTTATCGATTTTTGTTGTGAAATTTAAACAAAATAGTATTATTTATCTATTTTCTACATCGTTCCGTATCGTGCAATTTCGTTCGGCAGATAGGATAATGCCATGCCATGAAAGGAGGTGATTTGCCTTTCATTCGATCGCAGAGAGATGAGCTACCGAAAGCTTGGGTTGGAGAAGAGGAAGCAACTGAGAAGATGGAGGTGCAAGGTATGGGATCGTTTAAAAAAGCGGGTATCGTCATGACTTCATTTGTGTTGACTTTCATGGTTGGGCTTGTCGGTTGTTCCGGGGGGTCCGGGAAATCCAATGAAAAAGTGGAAATCACGTTCTGGCACGTCTGGTCGGATAAAGACTCCGGCCCGATCACGGCGCGGGTGGATGCGTTCAACAAAAGCCAGGATCGCATTACGGTGAAGGTGCTGGGCAATCAGGACGCGACGAAGCAGCTGACGGCGATTTCCGGAGGCAATCCGCCTGACGTCGCGCTGACGTATTGGAATAACATCGGTCCGTGGGCGCATGCCGGCGCGGTACTGTCGCTCGACGACAATATCGCAAAAAGCAAGCTCGATACGGGGAACTTTATTCCCGCTGCGCTCGAACGGATGAAGGTAGGCGGCCAATACTACGCACTGCCGTTCACGGTCAGTATGGCAAGCACGCTGATGTACAACAAAAAAGCGTTCCAGGACGCAGGCATAACGAGCCCGCCGGAAACGCTGGAGCAATTGTTCGAAGACGCGAAGAAGCTGACGAAGCGCGACGGCGATACGATTACGCAAATCGGGTTCATCCCGGATTATCCGTGGATCGACAACGTGTTCTGGCCGATTATTTTTGGCGGCAATTGGGTCGACGACACCGGGAAGCTGACGGCGAACCAAGAGGCGAACGTCAAATCGATTGCTTACCAGCGCAAGTTCTACGAGGAATTCGGCATCGACCAAATCGGCAAATTCCGCTCCGGCATGGGGCAGCGCGGAACGCCGAACGATCCGCTGCTCACCGGCAAGCTTGCGATGATGATCGGCTGGGAATATAACTTCTCCGAAGAACGCAAGCCTGACGGCCCGATCGGCATCGCACCGTTCCCGTATCCGGCGGATCATCCGGAATTGAAAGGCTCCGGCATCGTCGGACCGCGCGCCGTGTTTATTCCGAAGAAGGCACCGCATCCGGAGGAGGCGTGGGAGTTCATGCAATATTTGATCGGCCAAGAGTCGCAAGTGGACTTCTCGATCGATTCCAAAACGATTCCGAGCTTGCTGTCCGCGCTGGACGATCCGAAGCTGCGCAAGGATGAGAAGCTGACCACCATGCTTGACTTCTACGACAGGGCAAAGAGCAAGACGCTTCAAGGTTTCCCGAACAGTGTCTACATCAACGAATATTTGCAGGCGCTGACGGAGGAAACGGAGAAAGCGTTGAAAGGACAGGAAACGCCGCAGGCGGCGATGGATCGCGTCGTGGAGAAAATCCAGCCGCTCGCGGACAAAGCCTTCAGCAAGTAATCGTCTGGGGACGCGCCGCCGTCCCCACCACATCAACATTCAGCTCGAAGGAGTGAGGCGGAGTGGCGCGTACCGCAACCCCCACCACAGCCGGCATCCGGCAGCGGCGGAACAAAGCCTTGGTAACGGGACTTCTGTTCATCAGCCCATGGATCGCGGGATTCCTGATATTTCAGTTGTATCCCATTGTGATGTCATTTTATTACAGCTTATCGGAATATAATTTGTTCCAGCCGCCCGTATGGGTTGGCTTGGATAATTATGTGAAGCTGTTCGGTGACAGTAAATTTTATTTATCGCTCTACAACACGGTCTATATTACGTTGTTCGGCTTGCTGCCGCACCTTGCGTTTGCACTCGGGATGGCGATGCTGCTGAACATGAGCGTACGGGGCCAGTCGTTATACCGGACGATTTATTTCCTGCCGACGCTCGTGCCGGCGGTAGCCAGCTCGCTGCTATGGATGTGGCTGCTGAATGCGCAATACGGCCTCGTCAACAAACTGTTGGCGGGTCTCGGGCTTATTGAGCCGAATTGGCTCGTAGACCCGGCGTGGACGAAGCCCGCGATCGTACTGATGGGGTTCTGGGGCACCGGCACGACGACGGTCATGTACCTCGCCGCATTGCAGGACGTGCCGAAGGTGTATTACGAGGCGGCGGAAATCGACGGGGCGGGTGCTTGGAGCCGGTTTCGGCACATCACACTGCCGGCGATCTCCCCGGTGACGCTGTTTTTGCTCATTAACGGCTTGATCGGCTCGTTTCAATTTTTCACGCAAGGGCTTATTTTTGCGGAAGCGTCCCAATCGGTCGGCGGCCCGGAAAATTCGCTGCTGTTTTATGCGATCTATTTGTACCAAAACGCGTTTTCGTTTTTGAACATGGGATACGCCTCCAGCATGGCGTGGATTTTATTCGTTATCGTACTCGGCTTGACGCTGGTCATTTTCCGCTCGTCGGCCCGCTGGGTATATTACGGAGGTGAGCGGTAATGGCACAGACGCTGACGGCCCCGGCCGGAGCCGGAACCCGGAAACGGCGCGACAAGCACTATTTTCGCAAAACGGTATTGCCGCATCTCGTATTGGCTTTGGTCGGACTGATGTTCCTTGCGCCGTTTGTCTGGCTGGTGTTAACCTCCATCAAGACGGAGCAGGAAATTTCCGCCGTGCCGACGGTATGGTGGCCGGACGAAGTGCAGTGGACGAACTATGTGCAAGCGGTACAGACGATTCCTTTTTTGCGCTATACGTTCAACACGCTTTTCGTATGTATTTTGTCGGTGGTCGGACAGTTGCTCGCTTCCCCACTCGTGGCGTACGGTTTTTCCCGTATCGCTTTCCGCGGCCGGGATTTCCTATTCTTCGTCATGATGGGGACGATGATCCTGCCGTTTCAGGTAACGATGGTGCCGGTGTACGTCCTCTTCAACCAAATGGGCATGCTCGATTCGTATTGGCCGCTCATTTTGCCGAACTTTTTTGGCGCGGCGTTTTATATCTTTTTGCTTCGCCAGTTTTTTATGAACATTCCTTACGAGCTGACGGAGTCTTCCAAAATCGACGGCGCATCCGAATTTCGCATCTACTGGCAAATCATATTGCCCTTGTCCCGTCCGGCGTTATTTACGGTTGCCCTGTTCACGTTCCTTCACGCTTGGGGCGACTTTTTGGGACCGCTCATCTATTTGAACGATCCGGAAAAGTGGACGTTATCCATCGGCCTCCGGTCGTTCATCGGGGAATACAAAGTTTCGTGGGGGCTGCTCATGGCTGCCGCGACGCTGTTCACCGTGCCGATTATCGCGCTTTATTTCTTCGTGCAGAAGCAATTCATTCAAGGCATTACGCTGACCGGCTTCAAGTGAGACATGAAATCCATGAGGTGAACGAATCAAACCTATTCGAACCCAACGGAGGGAAAGTCCTTATGAAGAAAAGATGGAATATGACCGCCGCCTTATTCGCGATCGTTCTGGGGGGAGGTGCGCTTATCCCTGCAGCATCCGCGCAAGCGACGGTGGCCGGGGAAGCGCAAGCGACCGCATCTTTGGAAAATTTGGCTTTGAACAAAGCCTATACGCTAGAGACGCCGTATCCGGTTGACGCCCATTTCAAGCCGACGGAGCAGACGCATGCCGACGATACCGGGATGCAGCTGACCGATGGCGTATTCGGCAGCCTGTCCTTTTCGGACAAAGCGTATGTCGGCAGGCTGTGGCAAGGCTATCGCACGTTCAAGCTGGACCTTGGGGAGCTTGCGACGATTCAGGAGATCCGGGTCAGCACGCTGCAGGATTTGCCGAGCGGCATCTTTTTCCCGGAAGAAATTTCGTATTCGATTTCGGATGACGGCAAGCATTGGAAGGACCTCGGCAAGGTGCCAAGCGCGGTACCGACAACGGAAAAAGGCCCGATGAAGCAAACGATCGCCAAGACCGGCGTGAACACCGTCGCCCGTTACGTGACGCTGCAAATCCCGGTGGAAACGTGGCTGTTCATGGATGAAATCGAAGTGCTGGGCACGCGCGACAAGTCGGGCGCGAAGCTGAAAGCGACGAATGACCCGAAGCCGGATAAAGGGTACCCGCGCCCGGGCTCCGCGCAAACGGCGGGCATCCACGACGAAGTGCTCATCTACACGGGAGAGTGGCAGTACCAGCCGAGCGACTGGATTTCGTTCACCAAAGAGGACTTTAAGCCGTATGTGTCGTATATGGATTCCGGCATGAACCGCAAAGACTATATGTTCGACGGGTTTTTGTTCATGCCGTATGCTCCTCTGATGGACGGGGCCAATTACGGGCCGACGACGGGCAAGCCGACGAATAAAGCGCATTTCGAGAAGTTTCTCGACCGGCTGTTCCGCGACGACTATGAGCTGGGTGCGCTTAACGAAGCGGTGAAGGAAGCGAAAACCGATCTGCCGAGAAAAAATTACGAGGCGAAGGTTGTCATCGCCATTCCGTATCCGCGCACGGACCAGAGCGATTTCGGCGACGTGGACGGCGACGGCGTCAGCGAAAACTTGAACGCGAAAGAGGTCGGCGAAGCGGCGGCGCTGCAAAACCGGCTGAAGGTGACCAAGTGGTTCGTCGATGAAGTGTACCGCCGCTGGAATGCCGAAAACTACAGCGATCTGAGTCTCGTTTCCTTCTACTGGTATAATGAATACATTGCGCATCAATTAAGCGCGCTCGACCACGAGCTTGTGAAGCAAACCGGCGATTACGTTCGCTCGAAGGGCGCTACGTTCCAGTGGATCCCGTATTATTTTGCCCGGGGCTGGAATGATTGGAAGGACAATGGGTTCGACTCGGCCGTGATGCAGCCGAACTACATGTTCCATGCGAACGCGACCGCCGAACGCGTCGACACGATCGCAGAGGCTGCCTACGATAACGGCATGGGCGTCGAAATCGAGATGAACGACGCGGTGTTGACGGATGCGAACCTTAGGGCCCGCTATTATGCGTATTTGGATGCCGGCGTAACGCACAATTATATGAAGAAATCGTACAGTGCCTTCTATCAGCAGGTCAAAACGTTATGGAAAGCGGCGCAATCGCAAGTGCCGGAGGCGCGCGAGGTGTACGATCGCACTTACGAGTACATCAAAGGCAAGTACAAAGGATCGAACGCGCAAGCGCTGGGAGCGTACGGTCAGGATGACGCGTATGGGCTGGATGCGGATGAGCCGGTTGCGGGTGAACGGAATGACGCATACGATCAAAACGAGGTTTATGATCAAGACGATGCGGACGTTCAGGATGGTGCGTATGATCAGGGAGATTCGAACGAGTAAAATGATGCATGGCGTGTGACCAAGATGATGGGTGTACTTCGTTAGCAGTCGGCTGGGATATGGCAGATTTAGTTTAGCCATTTTAAGCAGCTGTTTCCTAGCCGAATGCGGGGTGCGAGTAATAGAAAGAGGTACCGACCGGCACTCCGGCAATGGACTAGATAATATTTACAGCAGCCCGGCGGGGAACAAGTGGCCGATGGATTGTAGAGGACGTATCGTCTTTCGATCTTATTCGTTGATATGAAGATAGCTGCAAAAGTGCAGTTTTTAAGCGCGACAAACGTCCAATTGCAGCAAATAAGTGCGAATGTGCATCTGTTGGCGCTTCATGCTACCCAATTGGAGCCGGGTGCGTGAAATAGATGTATTTTTGCAGCAATCGCCCCACCGCAGACAATCGACTGACAAAAGAATGTACAATTGCAGTTATTCTCTACAGCCGCAGACTCTTTTTACGAGATTACTATAACATGAAGCCAAAAGAGGAGAACAAACATGAAAACGATCGTCACTTCCCAAGGCGGCGTACGCCTTGAGGACCGTCCGGTTCCTTCCGTAGGGGAACATCCGAAACGCGTGCTCGTGAAGGTGAAATATTCTTCGATCAGCCCGGGGACCGAGCTTGGTCTGCTAGCCAATCCGAATATACCGGACGGTTTCGCGCTTGGGTACAGCGCCGCCGGAGTCGTCGAGGAGGTTGGCACCGCGGTGGAAGGACTGAAGCCGGGAGATTACGTCGCCATTTATGGCGGGCCGTACGTCTATCATGCGGAGTATTTGTCCGTCCCTGAAGTGCTCTGCGCGAAACTGAGCGGGCCGGAATCGCTGCGGACGGCTTCATTCGTCGGGCTGGGGTCGGTGGCCATACATAGCGTGCGCAGACTCGGCAGGCAGTTCGGCGAAACCGTATGGGTAGCCGGCCTCGGCGTGCTGGGCCTGCTGATCGCGCAGCTGGGCGACCGGGCCAACTACCGCGTATTCGCCACCGACATGAAGGACGAGCGGCTTCAGCTTGCGTCCGCCTGCGGCGTGAAGGACGTCTTCCGCGCCGACGATCCGGAGCTGGCGGCCCGAATCGCCGCATACACGGACGGCCACGGCTTCGACAGCATCGCGCTTGTCGCACACGCGACGTCTTCTAAGCTGATCGAAACGTGCATGGCGCATCTGGCGTTTCGCGGCACTTTCGCCTTGATCGGCAACGTGCCGATCGAGTTTTCGCGTGACTTGTTCTTCGCGAAGGAAGCCGATTTCGTCATCGCCCGGGGAGCCGGTCCGGGCCGCTATGACAGGCAATACGAGGAGGATTGCATCGATTATCCGAAATCGTACGTGCGCTGGACGGAAGGCCGCAACATGGTGGAGTTTGTCCGCAATGTGGAGAGCGGGCGCCTCGCGATCGAGCCGATGATCACGCACGAAATTGCGCTTGGCGATGCCGTCGAGGCGTATGAAATGCTGAAACGTGATGCTTCATCCGCGTTCGGGGTTGTTTTGCGGTATGAATAATTAAGCTGATTCATCATACTAGTAAGCTAAATAAACCGGGTTCCTGGATAAGGAGCCCGGTTTTGCTTGCTATGGATTTGCTGTAGAATCGGCCCACGCTCATTCATTGTATTTTGTACAATGGATATTGGGTATTGTGCTCGTTTGATACATTCTATTGTACTTTGTACAATTGGGAACCTCTCTACCCGCTGTTTTACGTGAAATGACGTGATTCCCATTGTACGTTTTACAATGAAATGTTTTGTTTTCGATGATTCAGGGTGATTCTATTGTATGCAGTACAATGAGACGAGGCCTTGGATTGATACGTCATCGCGATTCGAGTCCCGGATGCAGCCGTATACCCACTTCGAATTATCTGGATTACGCCTAGTCAATCCGCCGTCCCCACGGATCTAAACGAAGCGTTATGGTTACTTTCATCCACAGACAGGACCGCCAACCCACCAACCCGGAATGAAATATGAAAGCGATGCTTTTCATGTCCGGCTGCACCCTACACCCCCCTAGGTTCGTTGTATCGTCTCCGAAAACAAACTACAATAATAGAAGCTGTACAACGTACTAAATCCTCGTCACAGGAGGCGAACCGTCATCATTACATGGATCATTGTTGCCGTCGTTGCCGTTGCAATCATCTTAGCCGTTTGTGCGCTTGTCTGGAAAATCGCGGCCAAAGCGCAGACGCCGAAACGGAGGGTTAGCGATGCCAAGCCGCAAGCCCCTTATGAAGAAATCGCGTTCCCGAGCCAAGGCCATAGCTTGGCCGGTTGGTTTATTCCGAGCAAGCATGGCGCGAACCGGCCGACGGTCATCGTTGCGCATGGATGGAACTCGAGCCGGTACCGCGTACTCCGCTACACAGCGCCGCTGATCGATGCGGGATATAACGTCCTCATGTACGACGCGCGGTCGCACGGAGACAGCGAAGCAATGGATGCGCCGTCCGGCCTCTCGTTCCGTGACGACGTGATCGCGGCAGTCGAATATGCGAGAAGCCGTCCTGTCGTCGATCCGAACCGCATCGCCTTACTGGGCCATTCGCTTGGCGCCTTCGGCTCGGTGCTCTCGTTGCTCCAAGGTGTCCCGGTACGAGCGATCGTCACCGACTCGATGCCCGTACATATGGAGACGATGGTGAAGGCCGAGCTGAACCGCCATCGCTTCCCGCATTTCCCGCTCGCATACGCGATCCCGCGCATCTGGCTCGTCCGCTCCCGCATTTCCGCCGGCGAATTCCGGCGCAATACGGTCGTCGCCGCGCTGAACAACCGCAAAAATACGCCTGTGCTCATGATCCATTCGCGGGGCGACGACTACATTCCGCGGGCCGAATTGGATTACGTCCTGAAGCGGGTTACGAATCCGCCCGAGCATCTATTCGTCGACAGCGAAGGCCACAGCAGCTCCGAGACCGACCCGCGATTCTGGGAGCATGTGCTTCCTTTCCTGCAGCGGCATTTATAGCTGTAGACAGAAAGAGACCTACAATCCGTAACGGTTGTAGGTCTTAATAGTTTATATATTAAAAAAGGGGGGTCGACTTTTATTATAGGCCCGTTTCATTAACGGAAGATGAAAACAACATTACGATTTGATTACAAAAAAGAAAACGTTTTTTTATGCGATCAATTAGTTAGAGCTGGCTGCCAATGCATGTTTTGATCAAATACGGCAAACAATTCTACGTAGGAGGCCGTTCCGTTAAATCCCCTTAACGTTTCGATCGCTGCCGGAACGCCTTAGCCGTCGTGCCCGTTTCGCGCTTGAACATGCTGCAAAATTGGGCCTCGCTGGAAAACCCGGACGTCAGCGCAATTTCCGAAACTTGTTCGTTCGTTTCATACAGCATGAGCTTCGCGTATTCCAGCCGTTTCTTGAAAATATACTGCAGCGGCGCAATGCCGTATTTTTCTTTGAACAGATGGCGGAACCGGTCATAGCTGTAGCCCGACATTTTGGCGAGCGATTCGACCGAAATTTTTTGCCTATAATGCTCGTCCAAATAATTTCGTACATATTGCAGTTGGCTTAATGACGGTTCCTCGGATTTTTTCGTCGCCGTCAATCGTTCGATTTGAATAACCAGTTCACCGGTCATAAAGTTGAGCATCTCGGTGTAAGAGGGCCTTTTGGCCGCAAATTCTTCGTTCATGCGCAGGATCAACGGTCGAATGCGGCCTTCGTCATCATCCAGCACGGCGTCGATATTTTGCAGCCCCTCACTATCGCTATGGAAGCCGATGAACAACACGTCGCCTTCGGCATTGTGCCGCTCGTCATGAATCGTTCCGGGCGAAATGACGGCAAACCGGTTGTCGCCGAAGGCGAACATTTTGGAGCCGATTCGCGACTCGCCCGATCCGCCGAAATAATATACCAATTCGTAGCAATCATGCTCATGCAGCGGAATATACTTGTTCGTTTTGCGTTTGGAATAAAACAGAAAGTCCAGCGAGTTCAAGGCGAACCTCCATCCTAGCCGAATCCTATAATAATGTTGACCGAATCCGGATAAAAAAATGCACGGTGTTTTGCTACGATTATATCACAGCGGCAGCCGAATCATAATAATGGACGGCTGTCGCCGATCATTCCAAATCGATGAAACGAGGGATCGGGTCAATATGAAAAAAGCGTTAAGCATGCTCTTTTTAATGGTTATCGTTTTTGTAACCGCTTGCTCCAAAAACGCGCCTGCCGACAACAACGCCGGATCAAATGCCGGCTCGGCAAATAACGGTGACGCCTTTAAGGTCGTGCTGCTTGTACCGGGCACGCTGGGCGACAAATCGTTTTTCGACGCGGCCAACGCGGGATTGAACAAAGTAAAACAAACGCTGGGCGCGGAAACGAAAGTGATCGAGATGGGCGCGGACCAGACGAAATGGGAACCGACGTTCAACGACGTCGCTTCTCAGGATTGGGACGTGATCATTTCCGGCGGCTCGCAAATTACGGAGCTGATGAACGCAACGGCCGAGAAATATCCCGACAAGAAGTTCATTAACTACGATACGGACATTCAAGAAGCCGCATCGAACGTTTATGCCGTATCGTACGCGACGAACGAGGTATCTTTCTTGGCCGGGGCGACGGCGGCACTGGTGTCGACCTCCGATTTGCCGAACGCGAATCCGGACAAAAAAATCGGTTTTCTCGGCGGCATGGACATTCCGGGCATCAACGCATTCCTAATCGGCTACATCGAAGGCGCCAAATACGTCGTGCCGGACATCAAAGTCGCGATTTCTTACGCCGGGGACTTCGCGAATCCGGGTAAAGGCAAAGAGCTTTCGCTGCTTCAATACAAGTCCGGTGTGGACGTCGTATTCAACGTGGCCGGCGGAACGGGACTCGGCGTTTTCGACGCCGCCAAGGAGCAGAAAAAATACGCGATCGGCGTAGACTCCGATCAATCGGCCATGATGCAAGGAACCGACGATGAAAAGGCGAACCTGATTGTGACGTCAGCGATCAAAAAAATCGACGAAGTGATCTTTAACGCGGTTAAGCAAGCCAAAGAAGACAAGCTGGCAACCGGAAGCCTGCAAGTTGCCGGCCTTCAGCAAGACGGGGTAGGCCTTGCCGAGAATGACGTTTACAACAGCGTTCTTCCGGAACAGATCAAGACGAAAATCGAAGAGCTTAAGAAAAAGCTTGCCTCGGGCGAAATCAAGGTCAGCAACGCGATGGGCATGGATACCGCCAAGATCGAGGAAATCCGCCAGTCTGTCAAACCATAATTCAGTTGCAAGGGGGATTCTGCAAGCCGGGAATCCCCTTCCCAATGTTCCGCCATGCGGAAGAAAGGAGATATCGCGTTATGGAGTCCACTCCTTTGTTGGAAATGCGAAACATTACGAAGGTGTATCCGAACGGCGTCGTCGCGAATTCGGGCGTGAACTTTGCGCTCGCCGAGGGCGAAATCCACGCGATCGTCGGCGAAAACGGCGCCGGCAAATCGACGCTCATGAAGATGATTTTCGGCATGGAAGAGCCGAGCGAAGGCGAAATGCTGCTGGCCGGCCGCAAGGTGCGGTTTGCGTCGCCGCAGGATGCGATCGACAGTGGCATCGGCATGGTGCATCAGCATTTCATGCTCGTCCCTTCGTTTACTGTAGTGCAAAATATCATTCTCGGCATGGAGCCGACAAGGGGCTTCAACATCAACTATAAGGAAGCCGTCCGAATGACGGAGGAGCTGTCCGCCAAATACAATCTCGCGATCGATCCGCTCGCGAAGGTCGAGGATTTGTCCGTCGGCATGAAGCAGAAGGTCGAAATTTTGAAGGTGCTCATTCGCGGCGCCAAAATTTTAATTCTCGACGAACCGACGGCGGTGCTGACGCCGCAAGAAACCGAGGAGCTGTTCCGGGAGCTGAAGACGCTGAAGCGCGAAGGGCATACGATCGTGTTTATTTCCCACAAGCTGAAGGAAGTCAAAGAAATTTGCGACCGGATTACGATCATGCGCAGCGGCAAGACGGAAGGCGTATACGAGACGGCGCACGTGTCCGAGCAGGAAATATCGCGGCTGATGGTCGGCAGGGACGTCGTGCTGAAATATGACAAAAGAACCCGCATGCCCGGCTCGGCGGTCCTTCGGGTGGACAATCTTTCGTACGTGAACGAAGATCGGAAGCCGCTTCTTCAGAGCATCGGATTTACGATTCGCGAAGGTGAAATCGTCGGCATCGCGGGCGTCGAAGGCAACGGGCAAGCGGAGCTTGTCAAAGCGCTGACGGGCGGCCTGCCCGGCGCCCAAGGAACGGTCACGGTCGGCGATCAAGTCATCCTCGGGCATTCGATCAAGCAAATCCGCGATTTGGGCGTGTCGTATATCCCGGAAGACCGGATGCGGCAAGGGGTGGCCAAAGAGGCCAGCATCTCGGACAATCTGATCTCCATGTTTTACAGGATGAAGGAATGGAATAAAGGATTGTTTTTGAACAAGAAAAAAATCGGCAAGTTTGCCGAAGACCAGATCGATCGCTACAAAGTTCGCTGCAAAGGTCCGGCGCAGCCGATTGGCATGCTGTCCGGCGGCAATATGCAGAAGGTCGTCGTCGCGAGGGAATGCGAGGCTAGCCCGAAATTGCTCATCGCCGAGCAGCCGACGAGGGGCGTCGATATCGGCGCGGCTCAGTTGATCCATCAGAGACTGCTGCAAATGCGGGAGGAAGGCTGCGCCATTTTGCTGTTGTCGGCTGATTTGAATGAAATATTGGAAGTGAGCGACAGCCTGCTCGTCATGTATAACGGACAATTCGTCGCGTATTATCCGGACGCGGGGCAAGTGACGGAAGAAGATCTCGGCTTCGCGATGTTAGGCCTCAACGTACAAAGCGAAGCGGAAGTAAGGAGGGCTATTCATGTTTAGAGCGGCACATTTCGAGAAAATCCGGACGGTTGCGGTCATTCTCATTGCTTTGCTGCTGACGTTTCTGATCATTGCGATCGTCAGCAAAGATCCTGTGCGAACGATATCTGTTTTCTTGTTCGAGCCCGTTTCTTCGGTGTCGCATATCGGCAATGTGATCGAAATGTCGATTCCGCTCATGTTTACCGGTTTATCCGTCGTGCTGCTGTTCCGGACGAATTTGTTCAATCTCGGCGCGGAAGGACTGTTTTATTTCGCCGGCATCGTCGCATCGACGATCGCGATTCATTTCACCTTGAGCCATTGGCTGCACCCGGTCGTGGCGATTCTCGCCGGAGGGATCACCGGTGCCTTGCTGTCCGCAATTCCGGGTTACTTCAAGGCCAAATGGAACGTGAACGAGCTCGTCACCTCACTCATGTTCAACAGCATCCTGTTCGGCGTCGGATTATACCTGCTCAACTACAAGCTGCGGGATCCGCAAGCGTTCGCCAACGCTTCGTACAAGCTGCAGAAGACCGCCTTGCTGGATCACATCGTGCCCGGGACGCGCATTCATACGGGGCTGATCCTGGCGCTGCTGTGCATTTTTGCCGTTCATTATTACATGTATAAAACCAAATGGGGCTACGAGCTTCGGATGACGGGCTCGAACCGCTCCTTCGCCGAATATTCCGGCATCAACACGACGAAGGTCATCATCGCGGTGCACCTGATCGCGGGTTTCCTGGCCGGCATGGGCGGATCGGTCGAAGTGCTCGGCATGTACACCCGGTTCCAGTGGACCTCCTTGCCCGGCTACGGATTGGACGGAGCTTTGGTCGCGCTGCTTGCCAAAAACAATCCGCTCTCCGTAATTGGAGCATCCTTGTTCCTGGCTTATATTCGGATCGGCGCCGACTTGATGGCGCGCATGTCCGATGTGCCTTCGGAAATGATCTCGATTATTCAAGCGGTTATTATTTTGCTTATTTCCGCGGAGCAGTTCCTGAAGTTCTGGAAAACCCGGATGCTGCTGAAGGAGGCGGGCGTCCGTGAGTAACTTTTTCGATATTTTGTTGTCGACGGACTTCGCTTTTTCCGTTCTTCGCGTTATGACGCCGATTTTGTTCGCCGCGCTCGGCGCCTTGATTTCAAATAAAGCCGGCATCGTCAACATCGGTCTCGAGGGGACGATGCTCGTCTCCGCGTTAACCGGCGTTATTGTGAGCGCTTATACGGGAAGCGCTTGGGTCGGATTGCTTGTCGCCGTGATTGCCGGCGTCGGGATTGCGGCTTTGCTTGGTTTTTTTACGCTGAAGTTCAAGACTCACATTATTCTCGGCGGTATCGCGGTCAATATGTTCGCGTCCGGCGGCACCGTGTTTATTCTGTATTTGGTCAGCGGGGATAAAGGGGCTTCGACCTCGCTCAAGAGCGCAGTACTGCCTTCCGTTCACATTCCGCTCTTGCAGGATATTCCGGTTCTGGGCCCGATCCTGTCGGGACATAACGTGCTCACCTATGTATCGTTGGCGTGCGTGGCCGGGCTTTACTATTTGCTGGCGAAAACGCCGCTTGGCCTGCAAATCCGCTCCGTCGGCGAAAATCCGCATGCCGCCCAATCGGTTGGCGTTCGGGTCAACCGGGTGCAGTTCGTATCCCTCCTGATCAGCGGATTTTTCGCGTCACTCGGCGGCGCTTATATGTCAATGGGGTATTTGTCGCTCTTTACGCGCGACATGACTGCCGGCAGGGGTTGGATCGGCCTCGCGGCGGAAGCGGTCGGGCGCAGCACGACGATCGGCACCTTCTTGTCTTCCATGCTGTTCGGCGCGGCGGACGCGCTGGCCAATGCGCTGCAGGTGTTGAAAATACCGGCCGAGCTGGTCGGGACGACGCCTTATGTGACAACGGTCATCGGCTTGGTCGTGTATGCGGTGACCGAAGCGAAAGTGAAAAAGCGGAAGCTTGCTAAAGCAGAATCGAAGAGAGCAAACCACGTATGATGACGGCCGGGACAACGACAACGACAACGACAACGACAACGACAACTACCACAACCACGACAACGACAACGACAATTACGGAGATTCAGCAGCTTCCCAAGGTGGAGCTTCACTATCACCTTGATGGGGGACTGCGGCCGTCTACGGTTCGAGCTTTTGCGGCCGTAGCCGGCTTGCACCTTCCTGGCGGCGAGGAAGAGCTGCTGCCGCTTCTGAACGTCGCCGACGATTGCACCAGTCTAGCCGAATATTTGGAAAAGTTCCGATTGCCCGCGCAGCTGCTTCAGACCGCTGTGAACCTGAAGCGCGCCGCCTATGAAGCGGTAGAGGACGCTGCAAAGACGAACGTCAAATATATCGAAATCCGCTTCGCTCCGCTGCTGCATGTCGGGCAAGGGTTGTCGCCGGAGGAGGCTGTATCGGCGGTGCTTGACGGCATGAAAGCCGGAGAACAGGCTTTCGGAACGGTAGCCCGCCTCATTTTGATATGTCTGCGCAATCATCCGATTGCCATGAGCTGGCAGGTGCTCGAGCTGGCGCAAGCCTTTTTGGGCAAAGGGGTTGTTGGCATCGACCTGGCCGGTGACGAAGCTGGGTATCCGCCGCTGCTGCACCAGCCCGTCTTCGAGGCGGCGTTCCGGCTCGACATTCCGATTACGATTCATGCGGGCGAAGCCACGGGGGCGGACAGCATCCGGAGCGCCGTCTTCGGCCTGCACGCCCGCCGGATCGGGCACGGCGTAAGGCTGGAGCAGGACCGCAGCTTATTGCGATATGTCAGAGAGCACCGGATCGCGCTGGAGATGTGCCTGAGCAGCAATATTCAGACGAAGGCCGCATCGGCATGGGAAACGCACCCGATCCGAAGGTATTACGACGAAGGCATTGCCGTTACCGTAAACACGGACAACACGACGGTCTCGAATACGACGTTGAATCTTGAGTACGAGCGGTTGATGCTGCATTTCGGGTTTAAGACAGGCGAGTTGAAGCGAATGAACCGCGATGCGTTGGAGGCGTCGTTCGCCGAGGCAAAGATCAAATCGAAATTGATGCGGGAATACTTCGCAGAAACTTAATCAGCGCAGAGCCGCTTATACAGGATATAGGATATTCCGGGAGAGGATGGACATCATGGAAATAATGAATCGTGTCATTATCGACACCGATATCGGAAGTGATATCGACGACGCTTTGGCGATCGCGCTGGCTTTACGGTCTCCGGAGCTGAAATTGGAGGGCGTCACGACCGTTTACGGCGATTCGGACCTGCGCGCCAGGATGGTTGGCAAGATGCTTCAACTGTCCGGCAGAAAGGACGTGCCGGTGCTCGCCGGACTGAACCCGTCGCTGCTCGGCAATCGTCCCGTCTGGATGGCGGGCCATGAAGGTGACGGTTTGCTCGAGCCGGGCGAGGAGCTTGCCTACGATTCCCGCCACGCGGTCGATTTTATCATCGATACGGTCATGAGCAATCCCGGCGAAATTACGATCATCCCGATCGGGCCGCTGACGAATATCGCCGCTAGCCTCATCCGCGAGCCGCTTGTCGCGAAAAACGTCAAAGAAATCGTGCTGATGGGCGGCGTTACCCGGCTAGGGGATAACGGGGCGGACCTGCGCGTCGTGGAGCACAACATCGCCTGTGATCCGGAAGCCGCGTCGGTCGTATTCGGCAGCGGGGCGCCGATCGTGATGGTCGGGCTGGACGTTACGCTCAAGGTTCGGATTACCGAGAAGGAAAGACAAGATCTGATCCGGTCGAGTGATCCACTCAATCTGAAGCTTGCGGACATGATGAAGCGCTGGTTCGATTATGCCAAGGAAGAGCATACGTTCATGCACGACCCGCTGACCGTATCGCTGCTCATCGACCGCAGTCTCGTGAAGACGAAAAAAATGAGCGTGCAGGTCGAGTACGACCATAGGCCAAGGACGGGACAAACGATCGCGTCGTTCGCCGATGACGCGAACGTGGATGTATGTCTCGACGTCGATTCGGAACGGCTTGTCCGGCTATTGATGAGCCGCCTGCTGAAGGAGGATGCGTCGTGAAGCCGGATCAAGGAAAAGTGGTTGTCGTCGGCAGCCTGAACATGGACATCGTGGTTCGGTCATCACGGTTTCCGGCAAGCGGCGAAACGCTGTTCGGGCAAGAGGTCCATTTTATTCCCGGCGGCAAAGGCGGCAACCAAGCGGTTGCGTGCGCCCGTCTCGGGCGCGAAACCGTCATGCTTGGCGCCGTGGGCGACGACAGCTTCGGGCAAAGCCTGCTCGAATCGTTGAAAGCAAACGTGGTTCGTACCGAGCATATGAAGAAGACGATCGCCGCGGCAACCGGCATCGCCTCGATTACGCTCACCCCGGACGATAACACGATTCTTGTCGTCCCGGGCGCGAACGGAACGTTAACTGCCGAAGACATCAACGCCTGGAGCAGCGTTATCTCGGAAGCGTCGATCCTGCTCGTGCAGCTTGAAATTCCGATGGAAGCCGTTGCGGCTGCCGTTGACATCGCGCACCGGCACGATATCCCGGTCATTCTGAATCCGGCCCCGGCACGCGACATTCCCGCGGACATTCTTCGCAAAGTCCGCTATATTACGCCGAACCAATCCGAGCTGCTGGCGATTACCGGTATCGATCCGAGCGATCCGAGCGGTGAAGGTTTGGAGCGGGCGATGGACGCGCTGCTCGAACGCGGCCCCGAATTCGTCGTTGCGACGCTCGGGAGCAAGGGTGCCGCATGGAAGCAGAGGGACGGACGCCTGCAACATATCGGTGCCCACCGTCTGGACGTTGTCGATACGACCGGCGCCGGCGATGCGTTCAACGCCGGATTGGCCTACTCGCTATCCATGGGAGAGGAAATTGGAAACGGCGTCAGATTCGCCGTCGCCGTTTCGGCGCTGGCGGTGACGAAGTTCGGCGCGCAGGACGGCATGCCGACGAAAGAAGAAGTGGAACGGTTTGTAACACCATTTGCGAACGAAGGAGCTGCTAGATGAAACATCCGAAAATTATCATCGACGCCGATACCGGCATCGACGATGCGCTAGCGATACTATTCGGCCTGAAATGCGGCAAAGCCGATATTGTCGGAATTACGACCGTATTCGGCAACATTCCCGTCGAGCAAGCTACCGACAATACGCTCCGCATCTTGAAGCTGGCCGGCCGCGAGCACGAAATTCCGGTCAGCGAGGGAGCGGCGCGGCCGCTTGTGCGAGAATTGGAAGGGTTTGCGACGAACGTGCATGGCCATAACGGCATCGGAGACGTGGAGCTCCCGCCATCTTCGCAACGTAAAATCGCGGAATCGGCCGAAGATTTTATCGTCCGCACGGCAAGCGAGCTCGGTAATGAGCTCGTCATCGTCGCGATGGGAAGGCTGACCAATATCGCGCACGCGTTAAAGAAAGACCCCGATCTGCCGTCCAAGGTCAAGCATCTGTATATTATGGGCGGAGCGGTTTCGGTGCCGGGCAACGTCACTCCCGTTTCCGAAGCCAACATTTGGGGAGACCCCGAAGCCGCGGACTTCGTCATCCAATCGGGGCTATCGATCACGCTGGTCGGACTCGATGTCACGATGCGGACGCTGCTGCATCAATCCCAGCTTGATTGGCTGGAGCGGTCATGCAGGCCGGAAAACCGTGAAATCGTGAGCTTTATGAATCGCTCCATGCAATATTATTACGGTTTTTACCGCGAGTCCAACGCCTTTCACGCGTGCGCGCCGATGCACGATCCGCTCACGATGCTCGTCGCCGTCGAGCCCGGCATCGTGCGCACCCAAACGATGAACCTGTCGGTCGAGTGCGAAGGCAAGGTTTGCGTCGGCATGACGGTCGCAGATTTGCGCCGCAGGCCGGCCGTTGGCGCTCCGGTTCAAGTATGCGTCGACGTGTTCGCGGATCGGGCGGTTGATTTGCTATTGGATGTGTTTGTGTAACGAAGGTATAAATAGATCGAAGGAGGGGCCTCAGTTGCCTCTCCTTTTCTTTTTTCTTGTAGCCGTCAAAGTGCCTTTGATAAAATCGGTTTAGAGAGCAATCTCGATCGGAGGAGATCGGAATGGGGACAGTTGGACATTTGCTTCGCTCGGCTTGGTTTCATGGTCTGGCGGGCCGGATGGCGGAACGCAAGATCATGCAGGACATGTTGGGACCGGATGGCACAGAATGGAGGCTGCTGCATGTTTACGGTCTTCCCGGCATTGGGAAAACGACCTTGCTTCGTTGGTTCGCCGAAACGGCCGAACGAATCGTCCCTCTTTATATTGACGGACAATCCGGAATCCGCGACACAGCTTCTTTCCTGGCCCTTCTTCAGTCCGCTTTGCTGCATGCAGGACTTGATCTGCCTTGCGGCTCGGCGGCGGATTCCTTGAAGGCGCTTTCTGAGCTTTCGCAGCGCAACGGCCGCGTCGTTTTATTGTTGGACGGGTTGGAAACCTGGGAAACGATCCATCGCTGGCTTCTGGAATCGTGGTTTCCTCAGCTGCCCGAACAAGTCCGAATATGCAGCGCGGGTAGAGAGCCCCTCAAGGGAATGTGGCTGTCGAGTCCGGAATGGTCGCGGGTCGTCCTGAACGAGCCGCTAGGTCCGCTGCACAAGTCGGAGTGGCTGCAATTGGCCGCCTTGCATGGCGTAAGCGACCCCGCGTATTTGAATGTGCTCGATCGAATATGCGGCGGCGTACCGTTTGCTTTGTCCATGGTGTTAGACGCGATTGCACGTGACGGCGAAAAGGTGTTGTCCCAGCCAGGCCGGGCTGCGCTGTCCAGGTCCATAGAGCGCCGTTTGCTGGAATCGGCGAATATGTCCTCGTCGTGCAGGCGGCTTTTGCACGCGGCTTCCTTCGTATGGACTTTCGATCACGAGCTTTTGAACGAAATCATGGGGACCCAGGTGGATGACGGCGTTTTCCGGGAACTATGCTCCTGTTCGCTGGTCAGTTCCTTGCCTTCCGGCGGCTGGCGCGTCGTGGACGGAGTAAGGGACTGGCTGCGGTCGAACGCGGCGGAAAAGCCTTCTTTTCCGGTACGAACCTGGGTTTCCCGCGCTGCGGAAACGATCGAACGCCTCGCTCCGCCAAACCCGGACGATAGCCGTTGGGCGGAATGGTACGCGCAGCGCCTTTATTTGACGGATAACGAGTTCGTGCGCATTTATTTCTTATGGGGCGACGATACCGGACTGGAATTGCGGCGAGCTGCCCGGGAGGAGCTTCCGCTTCTTCGGCACATGTACGAAGAAGCCCAACTCATGCTCGCTCCTCACCGTTGCGACGATTCCCGCCAGCACGATTATTTGGAAGCCGTATGGGAGGCCGCTCCCGAGTCGGTAAACGTCATCACCCGGTATGGACGGCCGGTCGCATTCACTTGTTTGGTGCCGCTGGATCATCGAACCGTTCCGGTCCTGTTGAACAACCCGATGTTCGCTCCATATTTGACGGGGCAAGGCTGGGTCGCACAGCCTGCGGACGTTTCGTTCTGGATCGGCGCGACCTCGCCCCCGATGGATCCGAAGCTGACCGGATTTTTCGTCCGCCGAACGTTATTGCCCCTTCTTCGTACCAAGCGCATGTTTACGATGATGCCTTTCGAGGAAGTTTCCGGCGCGTTTGAATCGTTCGGGTTTCGATCCTTGCCCGAGTACGATTGGACGTCCCCCGGAGGGCTTGTCTTTAGGGCTTTGCGCTACGTTCCCGGCGAGGCAAAGGAGCATCGTGCCGCAATCGAAGGAACCGGCGATTACCAGCAGCAGCGTACGGATGCGCTTCTGAAGGAGGCGTTGCTGCGGTTCGGCGAGCTTGAACGGCATTCGGAGCTGATGGGCCGTATCGCTTTATATGCCGCGGACCCGATTGCCGTACGTTCCGCGGCCGACTTTCGCCGCGCCGTCGAACAATATCTGGGCTGGATGGCGAAAGGCGGCAAGGCGGAGAGCCAGCAGTCCCGGTTGCTCCAGTTAGCATACATGCAAAAAATCGGCTCCCACGAAACGGTTGCAGCCCGGTTAAACTTGCCGATGACGACCTATTACCGTTATTTGCGCAAAGGAATACGCCGGCTTGCGGAGCTGTTGTTCCGGCCGGCCGCTATTTGAAAACAACTCCGTATGCGCGATTTCATCCGTAAGCTGTCGAAATCCACACTTTCATCTTTTGGCATTCAAGCGGCATTGAGAGTGGAAGGTAGTTTTCGATAGGATAGTTCACGATAGAAGCGCGTTACGGTGTTTTTTCGAAAATAACGGAAGAGGTGGTTGGAATGATTTGGAGCTTGCGGAATAAAGTAATCGCGGCGGCATTGATCGTTACGTCTATACTCGCAATAGCGGGCATGGGAGCCTACGCGTCGTCTCAGGATCAGAGCGGCATCGTTCTAGCATGCGTAAAAAAGAACGGAGATATCCGAATCCTGCCGATGAATGAACAAGGCTGCGGGCAAAATGAGCAAGTACTTCGCTGGAACGTCAGCGGACCGAAAGGAGACAAAGGCGATCAGGGTGTCCCTGGACCGCAAGGTCCCGCCGGCAAGGATGGATCGGAAGGTCCGATGGGACCGGTTGGCTCCCAAGGTCCGATAGGCTTGGTTGGCCCCGAAGGCCCGATGGGTCCTGCCGGTCCCGCAGGTCCAGCCGGACCAGCGGGAACTTCTCCCGATCTGTCCGCCCTTCTCGCGGAAAATGCGTCCCAAGCAGCGCAAATTGCCGAACTGTCAGGTCAAGTACAGGCATTGGCGGCCAAAGTGGAAGCTTTGAACGAGCAAATCAATCTGCAGCCGCCGGTACGCATCATCCCGTCCACCTCCCATGTTTACCGAGATTTCGAGCACCGCTTGAACGTTTATTCCGCCGAATACGAAATACGGAATTGGAGCGGAACAGACGACGAACTGCTTGGCGTTTTAACCAGCCGTACCTTTCCTCAAGGCCCTCCCGTTCACGAATGGCTGCCCGGCAGCCGCGACAATTATACGGAAGGCACCTATTTCTTCGAAGTAACGGGCGCAGGCCGCTTCCGCAGTACGTTATACGGCCCGTTGGCCGATGATTTTATCCCGAATACTCAGGTCTTGTTGGTGCGAGTTCCTACGGCGGAGGACCCGGCCGCAACGGAAGGCGGGCACGTGAACATGCCGATCTATTAACGGGGAGAAGTTAATGGGGCTGTCCTTAGCCATACTTATGGCTTTTTGGGACAGCCCTTGTCCGTTGATGGCATTCCGCTTGTGAGTTTTTTGTGATACAAAGATGATAGGATATAGTTAGCTTTAAAATGCGGAAGGGGACTATGTTTTGAGTCAAGTGAATTACAGCAAGCTAGTTGGCATTGTCCTCATTTTCGTGCTTTCCGTCGGGATCTATGCCTTTTTTTATAGCCAAACGACACCAAGCCGGGATATGCCGTCGGCCAAGCACGGCCAATTGGATTTATCCGCATGGGATTTTCGAAACGAGGGTGTCGTTAATCTGGATGGCGAATGGGAATTTTACGAGGGCGAGCTGCTGACTCCTTCCGAGATTCATCAAGGAAAGCATCCGGAGGTTTCCTATATTACCGTGCCGGGCACGTGGAAAGGGAAACACGCGGGTGGAGGAATGAGCAGGACAGGCTTCGGGACGTACCGGCTTAAAGTGAAGGCCAGCGAACGGGAAGAGATCTTCGGCATCAAAATAAGAAGCATCCGCATGGCCCATACGCTTTACGTCAACGGACGGGTTGAAGGGGGAAGCGGCGCTCCCGCCTCAACCGACGAAGCCCATATGCCTGGCAATACGCCATATGTCGCTTTTTTTCAAGTAAGCAACGGCGAGGTTGAGATCGTCGTACAGGTCGCCAATTACGAGTTTGTGACCGGGGGAATCGCCAACTCCGTTCAATTCGGCTTGCACGGCGATATTGCGAGACTGGAAGGGATCCAGATCGGTACCGACATTGCGGCCGTACTCGTTTTGGGCATGTTCGGTACATACCATTTCAGCTTCTACTTCCTGCGAGGACGGGAAAAAACGTATTTGTACAGCGGCATCTATTTATTTTCGCTGCTGGTCAGCCAACTGTTGTTCGGCGAAAAGATGGTGCAGCGGCTGTTTCCCGATCTCCCGTTCCATTTTGCATACAAGCTGCTGGACAAGCATGTATTTCGGAGCCGCCGTCATCATTTTATTTTTCCAATCGATCGATGCCCGGCTCATGTCTGCCCGCAAGCTAGATTGCATACTTATCCGAAGAACGCATCCCCCGCGAGCGGGATACGTTCTTTTTTTGTATTTTTACCTAGAAAACCAAAGAAAATATCCCTTTTTAGGTATGGAGAAACGATCGATTTTATCTTTTAATAGCATAAAGAATGAACTGCATTAACAAAATCGGGGGCTTAGGACGGGGGCAAATGGAGCATCGCTTGCAGAAGCGATGTTTTGCTTGTTGAAGTTAACCTGTCAAGCCATCATCGGTGTCTTCCGACGCCGGCAGAAGGAGGATTTTCAATCGATATGAAATTACATTTGCTTCGTAAGATCGGGCACGTATTCGTTTGTGTCGCATTGTGCTTGGGGGCGGTGCAAGGATGGGCGAAGCCCGCGTTCGCGGCAAGCACGATCGTGGTCAACAGTACGGCCGATTCGGCGGTTGCGGGAGATAGCAGATGCACCTTGCGGGAAGCGATCGGCAACGCCGAGGCGGGCGGCGACAGTACGGGCGGCGATTGCGCCTCGGGCGGGGCACAAACGACGATAACGTTCGATTCCAGCCTGGATGGGCAGGTGATTTCGCTTGCAACCGTCGGTGACGTTTCGGTCGGACCGTCAGCTTTTGCCATCACCAAGAACATTACCATTTCCGGAGAGCAGCTCAAGAAAGTGGTCATCGAGCGCAATAGCGGAGCTGCCAACATGCGTTTTTTTTATGTCAAAAGCGGCGGATCCTTGTCCTTGAAAAATATTACGCTGCGCGGCGGCGTCGCCAAAGGCGGGAACGGCGGCAACCGCGGCGGAGGCGCGGCCGGGCTTGGAGGTGCAGTCTATAATGCCGGGAATCTCACCTTAAGCGGGGTCACGATGACCAATAACATCGCTAGAGGAGGAGACGGCGGCACATACGCAGGCAATGACGGAGGCGGCGGTGGCGGCGGCCTTGGCGGGGACGGCGAAATGTCTCCGGCGGACACGAGCAATAATACGGCGAGAATGTACGGAAAAGGGGGATTACCCAACAATTACAGCTTCTTGTCCAGCGGACGCGCCGGGGACTTCGGAGGCGGTGGCTTCGGCGGATACGGGACGTGGGGGCTGTCTATTGCCGCATACCCCGGTGGAATCGGGGGGTTCGGCGGCGGAGGCGGCGGAGGCGGCGACAATCCCAACAGCTGCGGCGGCGACGGCGGTGCCGGCGGTTTTGGAGGCGGAGGCGGAGGCGGAGGTGCGACCCAATTGAGCGGATATTGCGCCAAAACCATCACTGCGGGCAGCGGCGGCTTCGGAGCCGGCAATGGGCAAAACCCTGGAAAAGATGCCTCCGGCTTACATATTGGAGGACGCGGCGGCGGAGGCGGAGGAATGGGCGGCGCCATCTTCCAATACAGCGGCACCGTGTCGATGACGAATAGCACGCTTTCGGCGAACAAAGCGATTGGGGGCAATGCAGGCGGTTCAGGTCTTGGTGCCGCGATTTTTGTGTATCAAGGAACGGCGACCCTGGTCAACAATACGGTTGCGTTCAACGAGAACGGTTCGTCAAGCGGCGGGGCGCTTTATGTATACCAAGGCACGGCTAACCTGACGAATAACGCAATCGCCTCCAATATCAATGGCGACGCCAACAAGAATAGCGGAGCGACGGTAAACGGAAGCCACAATATGATTTCGGTATCGGAGGGAATTCCAGCCGGCGTCATCGTTTCGACGGCGGATCCGCAACTTAAGCCTCTAGCCGAAAATAAAGGCATAGGCTATACCCACGCGTTGCCGGCCGGCAGTCCGGCGATCGACGCGGGCAAGACGACAGGCGTGCCGAACATCGACCAGAGAGGATACTTGCGCGACGGAAAGCCGGACATCGGCGCTTATGAATACCCTGATAGCAACGCCGTCATCTCGATCCAAAAAAGCGTCGGCACGTCGATAACGGGACAGGATGTTACGTTTAATGTTACAGTAGCCTCCAGAGTGTCGTGGTTATCGGATAATCCCACGGGGACCGTGCAAATAAACGCCGGTTCGGAGAGCTGCACAGCGTATATTTACTACGATGGAAAGGGCACTTGCACTATAACATTCCCTGCGGACGGGGATTTTCCCGTATCGGCGGCTTATTCCGGGAACTGGGAATTCGACACGGCAACGGCTGCCTTCGGCACACATCGCGTGAACAAGGCGGAGACGTTTGTCGACATAACGGGCGCAAGCGCCAATCCCGTGAACAAGGGGCAATCGGTCAACGTGTCGGTCAAAGTCGGCGGGCAGTGGCCCAGCAACGGGAAACCGAACGGGACCGTGACGGTCGGCGACGGGACTGAAAGCTGCCAGGCGACGCTGGTAGGCGGAGCCGGCAGCTGCAGCTTAACTTTCCATAGTTCGGGCACCAAGTTTTTGAGCGCTACATATAGCGGTGGCGGCGGGTATCTTGGAAGCACGATGATCGGCTATTACCAGCTGAATGTGAATAAAGAACCGGTCACCGTGACGATTACCGGAACGAGCCCGAATCCGTCCGTTTACGGCCAGTCCGTCAACGTATCGGTTGCGGTCGCGGGACCACCGGGGACCGGAACGCCAACGGGCAAAGTGACCCTTAACGAAGGCATGTGGGAGTTTGGCGAAAGCATGCTTAGCGGCGGTACGGCAACGTTCGCGGTCAGCTCGCTTGATCCGGGCAATCGATCCTTAACGGTGGTTTACAAGGGAGACGACAATTTTGCGGCAAGAACATCGGTGCTTTACGTGCATAAGGTGCAAGCTTCGGGTACGACAACGTCATTGACAGGCTCGTCCAACCCGAGCAAATACGGGCAGTCCGTCACGTTCACCGCGAAGGTCGCGCCTGTTGCTCCCGGGAGCGGGACGCCGGCGGGCACGGTGACATTCATAGACGGCGCCAACGTGCTGGGGACGAGTGTGCTGAACGGGGGAACGGCAACGTTCGCCACATCCGGCCTTGCCACCGGGAATCATCAGATCACGGCGACTTACGAAGGAAGTACGGCGTATGTGGCCAGCGCCTCGGCTGTTTTGGAGCAAACGGTGGAGGTGGCGGCGACGGTTTCTACCGTCTCCAGTTCATCCAGCAATACCGTATTCGGGGAAGCCGTTACGATTACGGCTCAAGTCGCGGCCGCGGCGCCGGGCGGAACGCCGTCAGGGACGATTACGTTCAAGAACGGCGCGATCTCGCTAGGGACGGCAGTATTGGACGGCAGCGGCAAAGCGAAGCTTGTCGTATCGGATCTCCCCGTAGGCGCATATAGCATAACGGCGGAATATGGAGGCAACAGCGGTTACGGGGCCAGCGCTTCGAATGCGATCTCCCAGACGGTGAGCGCGGCATCGACCGCATTGACGCTAACCAGTTCCGCCAATCCAAGCGTGTCGGGCCAGCTGGTTAAGCTGACGGCAGCGGTAACGGCCGTGGCGCCGGGGGGCGGCACGCCAACGGGCACGGTCAAGTTCAAGGAAGGTACGGCCGTGCTTGGCGAAACGGATTTAAGCGGGGGGAAAGCCGAGTTCACCGTGACGGACTTGCCGGTTGGACCGCATCAATTCAGTGCCGAATTTGGCGGCAGTACGAATTACAAAGGGAGTACGGCGGACTTTGCGCAATCGGTGAATAAATCGGCGGTAAACGTTGGTTTGGGCAGTTCCGCGAATCCCAGCGTAACGGGCCAGCCGGTGACGCTGACCGCGAATGTGACCGCGAAGGAGCCGGGCAGCGGGACGCCAAGCGGGACGGTGACGTTCACGGAAGGTGGCGCCGTGCTGGGTACAGCGGAGCTGGAGCATGGGACGGCTGCAATCGAGCTGCCCGGCCTTGCGGTCGGCATGCACCGGATCACCGCGGAGTATGGAGGCGACAACGATTTTGAAGCCGACGCTTCAAGCGCGCTCAGCCAGACTGTGAATGCCGCGGCGACCGCAATCCAGGTGACCAGCTTGAACAATCCGAGCGACAACGGCGAATCCGTTACCTTCACCGCGACGGTGACCGTGCCGGCACCGGGCAGCGGCAAGCCGACCGGCATGGTCACATTCAAGGACGGCGCCGCGGAGTTGGGTACGGCCAGTCTGGGCGACGACGGCACGGCGACGCTCGAAACGGCCGCTCTGCCCGCAGGTGATCGCAGCATCATCGCCGAGTACAGCGGCAGCGGCGAATTTGCGGCCAGCGTATCGCAGGCGCTCATCCAGAAGGTGCATGCCGCGGCGACGACTACGGCGCTGACCGGTTCGGCGCATGCGAGCGTCTTCGGTCAGCCGGTGACGCTGACGGCCGCCGTGACGGTCGTGGCCCCGGGCTTCGGGACGCCGGTGGGTACCGTGACGTTCAAGGACGGCGCGGTAACGCTTGGCTCGGCAACCTTGTCGAACGGCACGGCTGAGCTGACGACGTCAGCCTTGACGGCGGATACGCACAGCCTCACCGCGGTATACAACGGTAGTCAGGACCATGCCTCCAGCGTGTCGAACGTCTGGCAGCATGACGTCAGCAAGGTCCGGACGTCCGTTTCGCTGAGCGGATCGGCGACTGCTAGCGTCTATGGCGAGCCGGTGACGTTCAAGGCCGCCGTCGCGGCAATCGACCCGGACAGCGCGCCGCCTGTGGGGACCGTCGCGTTCAAGGACGGCGATACCGTGCTCGGCACCGCGATCGTCGACGGCAGCGGCAATGCGACGCTGACGCTGACGAGCTTGCCGGTCGGCACCGCCAAAGTCAGCGCGGCCTACGCCGGCAACGACGGTTATGCCGCTAGCGAGACGGCGGAGTCCGTAACGGTGACCGTCGGGCAAGCGTCAACCGAGACGGAGATATCCGCTTCGGCATCCGCGGCTGTTTATGGCGAGCCGGTGACGTTCACGGCGAAGGTGACGGCCGTGGCGCCCGCCACCGGTACGCCGACCGGCGCGATCACGTTCAAGGAGGGTTCGACGGTGCTGGGGACCGGCGAGTTGAGCGGAGGCGAGGCTTCGTTGACCATCTCGGACTTGGCGGTTGGGTCCCATAACGTAATTACGGAATATACGTCTGACGGTCGTTATGGAGCCGGCGTTTCGGCAGCCTCGGCATCGGTCGACGTCCGTCAAGCGGCGACGCGCACGATTATTGTCGCCTCCGCCCCATCGTACGCTTACGGCGAAACCGTTGCGCTAACGGCCATGGTAACGGCGGCGGCGCCCGGTGGCGGCACGCCTGCGGGCACGGTCACTTTCAAGAGCGGCGCCGATGTGCTGGGGACGGCCGAGCTGGTAAGCGGCACGGCGACGATCCGTCGGTCCGATCTGGCCGTCAATGTCTATAGCGTTACGGCGGAATACGTCGGCAGCGCCAGCCATGAAGCGAGCGCAGCCGAGCAAGCGGCCGAATTGGCGGTAGTTCAGGCGGACACGGAAATTACTTTGTCGGGGACCGCGCCGTCCGCCGTGTACACGAAAGAAGTAACGCTTGTGGCAACCGTAACGGTGCAGGCCCCGGGGAGCGGAGTGCCCGCGGGGGAAGTTGTCTTCAAGGCTGACGACGCGGAGTTAGGCATTGAGCGCCTGGATGCCGGCGGCAGAGCAAGCTTCAAAACAAAGTCGCTATCGCTTGGGGATCACAACATAACGGCGGAATACAGGGGTGGCGATTCGTTTCGCGGCAGCGTTTCGCCGGAGCATCGTTTGGCGATTATTCAGCATACGGCTGCATTTACTTTAACTGGCTCGGTGACCGAAGCGGTATACGGGCAACCGGTTGTATTGAAAGCCACAATCGTTTCCGACGATGCGCCGACAGGCGAAGTGACGTTTAAGAATGGCGACGACGAAGCGATCGGAACGGTTCCGTTAAACGGGAACAGCGAGGCCGAGTATACGGTAGAACTGCTGCCTCTCGGAGAATATACCTTCACCGCCGTGTACTCAGGTGACGATATGAACCAGCCCGGCCAGTCCAACCGAGTTGACGTTACGGTAAATAAAGCACAAACAGCGACCGTTCTGCCGTCCGTGACCAGGGTGGTCTACGGCCAACCGTTTACGGTTACGGCGAAGGTTGAGGCGAAAGCGCCGGGACAAGGCGTGCCTGCGGGAGACCTCGAATTCCGCGGCGATCAGAACCTTGAGCTTCAGCAGACGGTTTCTCTGAACGCTTCCGGCGAAGCCGCCGTCGAGATCGGGCCTATGCCGATCGGCAGCTACACGATTACGACCAGCTACGCGGGGAATTCGTTATACGAAGGCAGCAGCTCAAGCACGCTTGTGCAAGTATACGATCCCGTGTCGACTTTGGAGCTTGACGCTTACGAGTATACCTTGAAGCCAGGGGGTTCCCACTCCACAGTCGTAACCGCGGTTTATGGCGCCGACGACCGGCGGGACGTCACGGCAGCCGCACATTATGCTTCTTCGAACCTTGCCGTTGCGGTTGTGGACGAGCAAGGCAAGGTGGAGGCGATAGGCGTCGGGGTGAGCGATATTACCGTTACCTACGAAAATCATTCAGTACAAGCGCGGGTAACCGTCAAGCTGAGCGCCGACGCCTCGTTAGGAGCTCTGACGACAAGCGAAGGCAATATCCGGGTGGAGCCGGATACGATGAACTACGACATGACGGTAGGCTCGGGCGTCGATAAGCTGTTGGTTTCAGCATCTGCGGCGGATGCCGATGCGATCGTTCAGATCGGGCAAGCGGCGCCGGCTTCTGGCTCAGCCTCGGCCGAATTGGCGCTGACAATGGGCGGCAATGTAATCTTGATTCAAATAACGGCGCCTGATGGAGAGCACAAGCGGACGTACAAGCTGAACGTGACGAAGCGGGCATTCATCCCGAATCCAGATCCCGGAGCGGGCAGCGGAAATTCAAACATCGGCCCGGCCGCTCCATCCAAGCCGGCACCGGGAAGCGAAGTGAAACCGCAAGAGCCGCAACAACCGCAAGTCTCCTGGCGGGTTCCGTTGTCGGGCGGACAAACCGGCATCGCCGGCGTTTCCGTCCAAACGGAGGAGTCAGGCGGGGCGCGAATCGTTCGCGTGAACGAGGAGGACATCGCCAAGATGTTAAACTCGGCGCAAACAGCCCTTGTCTACATCGTTCCCGTCGCGGTCGACGGCGGGAAAACCCGCGTGGAGCTAAGCATGGCCTTGCTGAGCCGGATTCGTTCGGATCATCCGGGCAACGGCTTTGGCTTGGCGGCGGAAGGATTGGACCTGGAGTTGCCCTTGAAGCGGTTCACGCCGGGCATGATTGCGGACTCGCTTGGCCTTCTCGTTCAGGACGTGGAGGCAGGGAAGCTATGGGTGGAGCTTGCGGAGAGAAAAGATATTCGGATTCCGAATGCCGTCACATCGCCGATCGAAGTTTCCATGAAAGCGGAGATTGCCGGCAAAACCTACAGCCTCGATCGGCTGTACGGCACTTACTTGAAGCAAGCGATCGAAATTCCGGGATCCGTGGACGCTAACCTTGCGGTTGGCGTTGCCGTCGGCAAAGACGGCAAGCTGTACCCGGTCCCTACCCGAATTATCGCAGCGAACGGCAAAAAAGCCGCAATTGTGCAAACAGATCATCAGGCGATCTTGACGGTCGTCGCCGCGAAAGCCGCCGATTTTAACGACATCGCCCGTTCCTGGGCGAATGCCGAGATTCGCCGGTTAGGTACCCGGATGATCGTTTCCGGTTACCCGGACGGCAGCTTCCGTCCGTCGGATAACGTAACGCGCGCGGAGTTCGTTGCGATTCTGGCGAGATCGCTCGGCATGGCTGCACAAGGAGCGGAGGGCTCCGGCTATGCGGATGTTAGCGACAACGCCTGGTACTTGGGGTATATCGCTCCGATGATGCAAGCCAAGATCATCACCGGATATACGGACGGGACGTTCCGGGGCAATCGGAACATCACCCGCGAAGAAGCGGCCGTCATGCTGGCCAGAGCTTTGGCATACGTACAATCGGAAAACGGCGCCAGCGCCGAAGGTTTGTCTTCGGCAGGTTTGGCGGATCAGGGCCAAATCAGCGGTTATGCACGGAAGGCGCTCGACGCCGTGCTCCAGGCTGGGTTGATGAAGGGCTACGGCGATCGGACGTTCCGTCCGCAGGCATTAACCAATCGCGCGGAAACGGTAATGATGATCAGTAATCTTCTGCGACATGTGCAGTTCACGGACGAACAAGATCCGAATTAGGCTTTACTTCCGGGAAACGGACTCTCAAACGATGGGAGTCCGTTTTCCATGAAGCCGAAAGCGAGTCGAGCGGGGTCAATGCTGGGAGCGCGGTCAACTATACGACTGTCACGACCGCCCCTGTCGTCGGTAGCCTGGAAGCCGCATTGATTCGGAAAATACCCCTTTTTGGGTATGGATGCGGCGGTCGTTTATCGTTTATGCTGACTCATCATGCACGTTGCGAGGATGAGTGATTTCTTATGGGTGCTCAAGCGATATCCCATCCCTATCTGGAAAGTCGCGCTTTACGTTTGTTTTTGTCGGTGGATGGCGGTACTCCGATCTCCGAGCGCCGCGATTTGCACGTTTTTCTCGAACGGGTCGCGCGCAAGGAGTATGCGGATGGCGAGACGATTTTTTCCGAAGGGGAAATGGGCGATTCGTTTTATCTGATCGACCAAGGGCATGTCGATATCGTGAAGGAAAGCCAAGGCGGCGCGCTCCTCGCCCGTCTGGGCGAAGGCGATTATTTCGGGGAGCTGGCGCTCTTGATGAGCAAGCCCCGTTCGGCGGCGGCGAAAGCATGCGGACATACGGTGTTGTTCCGATTGCGTGAGCGGGAGTTCGACGAGCTGACGCATCGGTTTCCCGATCTGTTCGGTGTGCTGCTGACCAAGCTGTATGATCGGCTGCAAATGTCCTACCGGGATTTGGAGCGCACAAACGAGGAGCTCCGGGCAACCAACAAGATTCGCAGCGGGCTCGGCTTTATTTTTATCAGCACGGTTGTGGTCATCAGCTTGTACGCGTTCGCGATTCGGTTGTTTCACGGCAACTTTCTGCAAGGTTCGCAGCTTGCGGAAACTAACTTCCTCGTAACTCGCGGCATTGAGGCCATCGCAATCGGCGTTATTTTCGGCATGATCTATCGAAGCAAGCAGTCGCTGGCCCAATTCGGCCTTACGCTTGCCGGAAGCCGGCGGGCGTTCGCAAGCGGCATATGGATTTCGCTTGCCGCCATCGGACTCATGACAGCCGGAAAATGGCTCTGGGTCCGAAGCGGCTACGGCGGGTTCGGCGGAACGGAATGGATAGACTTCGGCCTGTTCGATTGGACTTATGTCACTTATCTATTGGTCGCTCCGCTTCAAGAGTTCATTGCGAGAGGAGTCGTGCAAAGCTCGATCGACCGTTTGCTTCCCGGACGCCGCCGCTCCTTCTGGGCGGTGATCGTGACCTCGCTGCTGTTCGGCGCGATGCACCTGCACACGTCCGTCGCTCTTGGCGTCGCCGCGCTGGCAACCAGTTGGCTGTGGGGTTGGATGTATACGCGGCACCGCAATTTACTCGGCGTCAGCCTCTCCCATTTTTTGATTGGAAACTGGGCCGGGCTGCTCGGATTTTGGAATCTATCGTAAATCGATTCGGAGGAAATCATATGATACTTCGTCTGCGCTGGGCGCTCGCGCGGTTCGTCATTCTTGCTGTCTCGCTGTCGCTCCCGCTTACTTTGGGGTTAAGCGGCTATATCGTCGGACCTTTGATCAGTTATTTTTATTTCCGCGATTGGCGTTTTTGGAAGTACCAAAAGCAGTTTTTTCAGGGGACGTTCCACTTCTACTCCCTTTGCTTCCGCTGGCTCACGGATAAGAATTACAGGGGCATGTTTACGGTGCCGTTTACGGCCCGTCCGATGTCGGGCCCGGACACCGGGATCGTGCGCCTAACAAAAGCGTGGGAGACCGGCGCCCAGGATTGCAATACGTGCTCGCGCTGCTGCACGGCCATTCATTGTCCGTTGCTCGACCGAGATACGGGAAGATGCATGAGCTACGATTCGAAGTTTTGGCGTTATTTCAATTGCGGGCGTTACCCGATGACGCAAAAACAAATCGCCTATTACGGCTGTCCCAAATGGGAAATGATCGCGGATGCGCGCGTCCGGGCGGAGCTTATTCAATCATAAGGAGCGGTGAAAACATGAAATTTAGACGTTGGATGACGATCGTATCGATACTTGTATTTCTTGCGGGACTTCTGCCTGCGTATGCTTCAGCCGGCGTTCTTGCCGATTTGACGGAATGGAGCATCCAGGAAGGGGCTGAGGAAAGGGGCGACCTGTTCGGCGTTGCTTATGGCAACGGCAAGTTCGTTGCGGTTGGCGCGGACGGAATCATTATGACGTCCGATGACGGGACGGATTGGAAGGATCAACTTTCGGGGACCGATCGTTATCTTAGAGCAGTCGCTTACGGCGGACCTTCGAGCGGAGGGATGTTCGTGGCGGTTGGAGACGAGGGTGCGATCTTGACCTCTGTGGACGGGGAAATCTGGAAGGATCATACGGTGGATGACAATGTTTATTTAACCGGCGTCGCCTATGGCGGAGGAACATTTACGGCCGTAGGGGGAAGGGGAGTCGTCTTGTCATCCCGCGACGGTGCGGTATGGGAATCGCAGTCGTTGGCAGGCTACGGTTTTTCCGGCGTTGCTTATGGGGCTGACGGCAGGTATGTGGCTGTTGGGGAATATGAATTTTCTGCTTATGTTGTAACTCCTAATAACTCAAATGAATGGGATGCAGTAAAAATCGATAGCGGCCAGCTATCTGGAGTTGCCTACGGTAACGGCATGTATGTGGCATTGGGGTCTTTGCCGGATAACGTAGGAGGAATCATGGCGCTCTCCAAGGACGGGGCAAAGTGGGAAGCGCAGCATATCGATGACTCGCCCTATGCCATAGCTTATGGCAACGGGACATTTGCGGCGATCGATTTTAATAAGATATTCATTTCAACCGACGGGACAAACTGGACCGCGTCATCGGCGGGGATGGCGAGAGGTTTTCAGGGAATCGCCTTCGGCAAAGGAAGTTTCGTCATTGTAGGGAATAGGGGCACGATTTTGAAGTCCCCCCTGAAATACACAGTCACGTATGACGGCAACAGCGGCACAGGGGGGAACGTACCGGAGGACAATGGAGCGTACGATCCCGACAACGAAGTTGTGATTCAGGAAAACACGCGTAATCTGGTCAGGACGGGATATAATTTCGGCGGGTGGAATACGCGGAAGGACGGCAAAGGAACGCACTATGCTCCGGGCGCCAAAGTGACGATGAAAGCCGAGGACGTGACGCTTTACGCCGAGTGGATTGGTACGAATGCGAGCCTGGGCGGCCTGACGCTGCCGGGTGTCACGCTACACCCGGCGTTTGCGCCGGAGACGACCGCGTACACGGCGAATGTGCCGAACAGCGTGAGCTCCATTACGGCGGCGCCGATGCCGGCGGACGCCAACGCTACGGTGACGGCCAGCGTATACTTGAACGGGACGACGACGGGCGGCCCGCACGTACTGACGAACGGCGCGGCATCCCCGCCGCTGCCGCTCGCCGTGGGCAGCAACACGGTGCAGTTGACGGTAACGGCGCACGACGGCATAACAACCAAGACGTATACGGTGACGGTAACGCGGGATTCCGGCACGTATTCGCCGACACCGCCTTCCGCGGCCAATAGCTCGCCGCCTAGCAATCCCCCGAGCAGCGCGGTCAAACCCCAGGAGTTTCGCATCCTGATCAACGGCAAGGAGCAGGAGCGAATGGGCGTCTCGGCCGCTGTCGAGGAGAACGGGCGCCATACGTTCACGGTAACCGTGGACGCAGCCAAATTAGCTACGCAGCTTGCCCTGGAGAAGGACAAGCCGCTCGTCGCCGTCATCGCTACGCGCAGCGCGGACAATGTAACGGCGGCGCTCGCCGGAGACACCGTGAAGGCGCTGGCGAACAAGCAGGCCGTCCTCGAAATTCGGACGCCTGACGGGGCTGTTATGCTGCCCGCGGCGGAGATCGGGATCGAGCGGTTGGCCGGGCAGCTCGGGGCGAACGTGCCGCTTGCGGATGTGGTCATTCGCATCGAAGTAGCGAAGGGCGATGCAGCGGAGACCGCGCTCCTGGACGCGGCTTCGAAGCAAGGTAACTTCTCCGTTGTGACGGCGGCGACCGTCGATATGCGGATTACCGCTTCGGCGCCTTCGCACGGCGACAAAACGGCGATAGCGGACAAATTCGCCTCTTACACGGAGCGGGAAATTCCGCTGCCGGAAGGCACGGATCGCAGCAAGGTGACGACCGCGGTTTTATTGGACGCGAACGGGAAGGTTCACCATGTGCCCACGCGGATCGTCATGCGCGACGGGAAGCCGGTTGCGATTGTGAGCAGCTTGACGAACGGCACGTTTGCGCTGATCGGTCGCTCAGCCGCCTTCGCGGACGTTGAAGGACATTGGGCGAAGGACGCCGTGAACGGCATGGCTTCGCGGATGGTCGTCAACGGAACCGACGACGGCCGCTATCAACCGGACAACGCCATTTCGCGGGCGGAATTCGCGGCGATTCTCGTCCGCGCGCTCGGACTGGGCGATAACGGAGCAGAAGTGAACGCGGACTTTACGGACGTGAAGGCTGCCGACTGGTATGCCGGCGCGGTGGCGAAAGCCCGCGAGTACGGGATCGTGGGCGGCTACGAGGACGGCACGTTCCGTCCAGTGCAGACGATCACGCGAGAAGAAGCGACTGCGATGATCATGCGGGCGGCAAAGACGGCGGGCATGCAGACGAGCCTGGAAAGCGTGGATGCAGCAGCTGTATTGGCCGGCTTCCCGGATGGAGCGGCGGTGAGCGCATGGGCAAAGGAAGCCTTCGCGGCGGCGGTTAAGGCCGGGCTGGTTCAAGGTTCCGCAGCGGGGCTTCTGCCGAAGAGCGACATCACAAGAGCGGAAACGGCCGCTATTGTGCAGCGTTTGCTAATAAAAGCCAAGCTGATTGACTGATCGACCCGCAAGGTTTGGAATAAGTTTTTAGCGGAACGGACTCCTGGGGTACAGAGAGTCCGTTTCTTATGACTAAGGATGAAAGGATGAATGTTATGAATGTGCATCTATTGAAACTGTTGCGCATCTATGTGTTTAGCTTGCTGGCCGCCTCCGGGTTTGGCCTTGTCGCGCTTGCTATCCAAGGGAATTTGCTGTCCGCGTTCGACGAAAACGTCATTTCGCTTGTCCAGCGTTGGGAATCGCCGGGATGGACCCGCGTGATGGAGGGCTTCGGCTGGATCGGCTCCACAGTACCGGTTGTCGTGCTTTCGCTAGCGGCGATCGTCCTGTTTTATGTTTTTTTCGGCCATCGGAAACAATTGTTTCTATTCATCGCCGTTGTCGGGGGCTCCACGGTGATCGGTTATACTTCGAAATCGGCGTTCGGCCGGGAAAGGCCGGACATTCACAGGTTGGCCGAGGAGGCCGGATTTTCTTTCCCAAGCTCGTCTTCCGTCGCGGCGGTTGCTTTGTACGGTGCGGTTGCATACGCGCTTTGGAAATATCTGCGGAGCCGGGCAAGCAAAATCGCGGTTGTGGCGGCAGCCGTGTTGCTCGTTGCATGCATCGGAGTAAGCCGTATCTATATGGGGCTTCATTACCCGAGTGACGTACTCGGCGGCATGCTCGCAGGCGCTTCTTGGTTGTTGCTTTCGATCGGCGTGTATAAGCATATCACCGAATAAATACCTCTTTTTAGGTATGGCTCGATCGGCATATCGGGTTTATTCTGTGCATGAAAGGAAGGAGAGCGTTCGATGTTTACTTGGAAGCTTTGCGGCGAATCCGATGAGGATTGGACGGAAGCGATTTTATTTATTTTGAGCCACCGCCATGAACTCGGCTTGCCTTATGCGTTTGAGACGGTCATCGGTTCAATGTATCTCGCCATCGAGCAGGGAGATACGCTGCTTTGCCGGGATGCTGACAATCGGCCTATTGCCGTTATTGTGAGCACGCTCGGCACCGACACCGGCGAGTATACGGATGTGGAGAACATGGAAGTGCTGCTCGCCTTTTGCACCCAGGAGCATCGCGGCAGCCGGTTGTTCGCGGACGGTTTGGTTCGTTTGGCGGACAGGGCCATAGATGCCGGAGTGCGCCAAGTTACGTTTTACGCCTCGCCGAAGGCCACTTACCGCAAATTGTTCGGCAAGTTCGCCGGCCGCGAGGAGACGGTGGAGAGGGCTTGCGGGATGCTCGATGTATACCGCGTTTCGGCAAGCGACCTGATTCGTTATGCGCAGACGATTCGTAGACTGGGGAGAAAAGAGCATGTCCATTCCAATCCAAAAGTGTGAAACGGACGAGCAGTGGTACCGGATCTCCGAATTTTTCGTCCGGCACGGCAATATGATGAATCCGCTTCTCCATCCTTCGTCGATCCTGCTGGAGATATTGACCTACAAAGAAAACGGCGGGGTCCTGTACGGGGAAGCGCGCGGACAGATCGTATGTGTACTCGGTTATTGCATCGGTACCCCGGACCGCCAATTCGACAATCCGTCGGACGCGTTCGTCGGTTCCGTGATCCTGCTCGATCAGTTCCGATTCGGCAAGCTGTTTTATTCGGGCTGGAAGGCGTTGATCGAGGAATTAAATGCCGCAGAGGTTCCGGTAACCCACATGCATTTCCACGCATTGAAGGATAACGAGTATTTGAATCGCATGTACGGCAGATTCGCGCAGACAACTAGCGAGTTTCGGAACGAATACGGCGCGCATTGGTCCTATGTCGCGTTGTTTCAAGATTTCCGCAGACGATTCGAAAACATCAATGCCCGAACCGGGGTGCGTGCAAAATAAAAAACTTCAGTAAAAAACACCCGAGGAGCTCGGGTGTTCGAGGCCAATCTTATTTCTTGGCGATAACCGCTTTCTTGGCAGTGAAAAACCTTCTGACTCCTCCGCCAGATGTTGGCCCTGCAGGTACAGACATTGTCATAAGAAGTAACCTCCTTTGTTGTGTATCGTTATGTGCCGCGATTTCAATATAGTATATTAATGAAAAAATGTCAATAATTATTTTTAATATAATAAATTGTAAAATTTAAAAAACGGTGATGTATGAATCCGGATCGATCGACGCTTCATTCACAAAGACGGACTGCAGCGATTTATGCACTTGGTGTTTATGTGATCATGCCGGCCTCGCTGTTGTTGCTGCTTATCGGGGCGGCGGGTATATGGATTGTATTGTTTTATTGTTCCATTGACCTGATTCCAGTCTTGGTGATCTACATGTCATGGGGACTTGGCCGTGGATTGTATGTCGGGGCCTGCATGATCTGCCATGGAGTCTATCTGACGTTCCGCCCGATTCCCGAGACGGAACCGGCTTTGCTGATCGATGAGGAATATCAGCCGGGACTATTCGGGCTCATCCGTGAATGCTGCCGGGAGGCGCGCTGCCCGATGCCGGACAGGGTGGCCCTTCACGCGACCAGCGAATTTATGGTGACGGACAGTCCGCTGCGCCTTTTGAACGGCACCGTATCCGGCATATGCCTAATCATCAGCCTTCCGATGCTCCGATATCTGACAACAAGCGAATTGCGTGCCGTCATCCATCATGAGCTCGCTCATGTGGCCGGCGGGGATTTGAGATACATGCGAAAGGTTATGCCCGTATATTCCATAATCGGGACGGCAATTGCGGGCATTCACGAGGAACTGGATCACTGCCATGACAAATATTCCGTATCCGTGCTTCCGCTAATGGCTCCGCTGCTGATGATGCAGGGGTACATGTCGTGGTTCCATCGAAAGGACATGAAGATAAGCCAAGTGCAGGAATTGCTGGCGGATCGGCAGGCAGGCGAGTTAGCGGGTGGAATGCATGTGGCGGCTGCTTTGCGCAAAATGGAGGGAGTCGGCGTTTGTTTCCATGAATATGCCGCCAAGCTATTGACCGGGAATGAACCTGAACCTGAGGGAACCGTCGATAACCTCTACCTATCGTTCAAGGAAGAATGGATGAGTGAACCGGAAGAAGAATGGGGCAATCCGGCAGAAAGCGTGTTGAACCGTGAAATGGACAAGGATACGGACACAGGCACGGACACAGGTACGCATGCCGGCTCTCTGGAGCGCATCGGCTACCTTGCTTGTTCTTCCAAAGGCGAAACAGATGATAGGGAAGCGGCGTCGTGGGTTCAAGATTTGGAGCCGCTCGAACGTAAAGTAACGAACCTTTTCTATCAATTTCTCGGGAGTACTCCCACTTCTGCAAGTGGCGAGGTGAATCGGCGACTTCTTGAATACACCAGCAAGATGTTCTTTCCTTCCTCCCTTAGTAGCGATATAATAAAAGGGAACGTATATTCGCATTTCAAATGGGGGAGGAGGTGAAAGTCATGCCAGATGCCAAGTCACTGTACAGGACCTATCAAGTGTGTGTCAAGCCGGGTCATCGATTGTTTACTTACCTGGATGAAGCGTGTCAGAACGCCAAAAACCTGTATAACACGACGAACTTTTATATCCGGCAGGTTTTTACTGCATGGAAGAAGCAAGAGGGATTACAGCCATTGCAGCAACAAGTCATGGACACGCTGGCAGCGCATATCGGTGCGATGAACGAACGACGGAGCGAGAAGAATCGTTCCCGTCCGTTTGATCTGCCTTCGCAGGAGCAGCCTTTTGTGTCTTATCCCCTCCTGGACGCATTGTTCAAAGTGATGGAGCAATCCGATTATCGCGCACTCCCCACGCAGAGCAGTCAAGGCATCATGAAGGTCGTATTCCAAAACTGGAAGGCGTTCTTCTCCAGCATGAAGGATTACCGAAAGCATCCAGAGAAGTACACGGGAAAACCTCATATTCCGGGTTATGCACGGGGCAGAGCGAAAGAAGTCGTGTTCTCCAATCAGGACTGTGTGATCAAAGGAGGAAGATTTTTAAAGCTTCCTAAGACCAAACTGCAGCTGGGCATCGGCAAGCTAGGCCGGATCGTCGGCCAGTTGATGCAGGTGCGTGTAGTGCCCAGCCATGGACATTATGTGGTCGAAATGATTTTCGCTTGCCCGAGGGAGAAAAAGGAAGCAGCGCAAGAACATGTGCTGGCGATTGATTTGGGCGTTGACAATCTTGCAACCATCGTCACGACAACCGGTTCGAAACCGATGGTCGTGAAGGGCAAGATCGTCAAAGCGATCAATCAATATTATAACAAGATGAAAGCGCACTATACCGGGATTCTCCGTCACGGCAAGAAACCACGAGAAGGCGTGCATACGTCCAAACGATTGGAACGATTGCATCTGAGGCGCCATCGCCGGATCAAAGACTTGTTTCACAAAGCCAGTCATCACATCGTCAAAATGGCCGTGGAACAACAGGTGAGCACCATCGTCATCGGTCATAACGACGGATGGAAGCAAGAAGCCGTTATGGGAAGGCGAAACAATCAGTCGTTCTGTCATATCCCGCATCAGATGCTGATCAGCATGATCCGGTATAAAGCGGAAGAACAGGGGATAGCGGTCATCCTGACCGAAGAAGCTTACACCTCGAAAGCGAGCTTCTTGGACCAAGATCCCTTACCGCGTTATGACGAAGCGAGGCCAGGTTCTTTCCTCGGAAAGCGAATCTGCCGCGGACTGTACCAGAGCGCGAAAGGCCTAATAAATGCCGATGTAAATGGAGCGGCGAACATTATGCGCAAAGTATTCCCAAACGTCTCCGCACAAGAAGCGAATGGGATAGAGGGGTTGGATGGCAACCCGGCCATCAACGTGTCAACTCCACTGAGGTTAAGCATCCTGAAAAAACAGGTTGAGACATCAGAAACCCCCACTTCAACCGAAGCGAGAGCAGAGGTAAGTGGCGGGAGTATTCATCATCATGTAAACCATGGCTAAAGTCGAATTTTGCGTGAACGAGCCTCCGTAACCGCATGGATCAAGCGGCCCGGGGGCTTGTTTGAGTTCGTTCGTGCATTATAATAAAGTTATATATTTGTCGTTTTTTGTAACGCCGACTGACACAACTTTTGATTCGTCGCCACCGAGGTGCCTTATATGAATCGCAAATTTTCACAACAAACGTTAAGCAGCCTGGCGATCTTTCCCGAAGGCAACCCCGCAAGCTCTGAAGCAACCCCCGAGACGATCGAGCCGGAACAAATCGCCAAAAACGCGGAAACGGCGATAGGCAGCGATAGACTGCATCCATCGTTCGACAAGCAGGGCCAGCTGTACGGCCGGGAGCATGAAAAAGCGCTGCTCTCCCAAGCGTACCAATCGACCTGCTTCGGGTCCGCCGAAATCGTGTACGTCTCAGGTGCGATGGGAATCGGGAAAACAAGCCTTCTCGAACAAGTTTTCCGCCAAGAGCAGCGCCACTCGCGAACCCCGATTTACCTTGCAGGCAAGTTCGAGCAAATCCCGAAGGACAGCCCGTATTACCCGGTTGTTCAGGCATTTCGCGGATATATGCGACATCTGCTCGGCGAAAGCTCGGACAAGGTGGACGCCTGGTGCCGCATGCTGCGGGCCGCTCTGCGCTCGAACGAAGCGGTCATAGCGGCCATCATTCCCGAAGTAAGGCTGCTGCTCGGCGATATCCCCGCTGCCTGGGAGCTGCCGCCGGACGAAGCGAAGAAACGGTTTGTCTACGCGTTTCGCAAATTCGTGCAGGCACTGGCGTCCAAGGAGCATCCGCTCGTGTTGTTCATCGACGACCTGCAATGGGCGGATGGGTCGTCGCTGCAGCTGCTGCACGTGCTGCTGAGCGATCCGGAGAGCCAATATGTCATGTTCGTCGGCGCTTATCGCGACGGCGAGATCGAGCGGAGCAAGCTGCCCGGCTGCATGGAGGACGGAAGCATCGAGGCGGAGGTCAACGTGCGCCATATCCGCCTTCGGGAGCTGACACTCGAACAGATGAGCCCGATCGTGATGGATACCCTAATCTGCGGTGCCGAAGAAGCGGTGCTGCTCGCGGAAGTGCTGTATCCCCAATCGGGGGGCAATCCGTTTCATTTCAAGCAAATCCTAAGGCGTTTGCTGGACGATCGTTTGTTGGCCTATGACGCCGGGAGCCGGAAGTGGCAGTGGAACTTGGGGGATATGCTCGAACGGGGATCGGACTTTGCCGTGAACGATCTTGTGGCGCGCAAGCTGATGCGCCTTTCCGGCGCCGTGCAAGACACGCTCCGGGTTGCCGCTTGCTTGGGAAGCGAGTTCGAGCCCGGGGGGATCGCGAATGTAACGGGCAGGACGGCCGCGGAGATAGGGGCCGATTTATCCGCCGCCGCCGATGAAGGCTTCATTATACCTTTGGGTTCGGACAAATTCCGGTTTTTGCATGACAGCATCCAAAAGACGATGTATGGCTTGATGGACGACGAAACGAGGCGACGGACGCATCTTGCGATCGGCAGACGTCGGAAGGAATCCGTTCCCGAACAGCCTGAGAAACTGTTCGAAGCGGTGAACCATCTCAATATCGGATCGTCCGGCATCCACGACGAACAGGAGCTGCACGAGTTGATCGGGATGAACCTCCATGCCGGGCATCGGGCTAAAGCGTCGGCAGCTTACGATATTGCGCTGCTCTATTACCGCAAAGGGGTGGAGCTGCTGCCGGCGGACGCTTGGGACCGCCATTTCGATATAAGCTTCGAGCTGCATGCGGAACGCGCCGAATGCGAGTACCTGTGCGGGCATCATGAAGATACGGAGCGGCTGGTCGACTATTTGCTGTGCAGAGCCCGCAATGCGATCGAACGGGCCAGGGTCCAGAGGATTCGGATCACGCAATGCATTAACTTGGGAAAATATGCGGAAGCGACGATGCTGGGCTTGAACAGCCTAAAGGAATTTCGCATCCGCGTTTCCCCGGCTCCGATGAAAGCAACGATCACATCTGAAGTATTGCGGGTGGAAGCATTGCTCCGCAACCGGATTCGCCGGATTGCCGACTTGCCGGAAATGACGGATAAAAACCGGATTGCCGCCATTCATACGATATTTTCGATCGTGTCCTCGACATTTTTTACGAATAAAAAGGTTTTTTTCCTGCTCGTGTGCAAATCCGTACAGCTATCGCTCAAATACGGGAACACTCCGGTGTCCGCTGCCGTTTATTCGGCCTATGGCATGTTTCTCGGCATCGCTCTTGGAAAATACAAGAGAGGCTACGAGCTGGCGAAAGTCGGCCTTGAGCTGTCCGAGCGGTACGACGTGCCTTCCATCAAATGCAAAACACATGTCATGTTTGCCGGAGTGATGTGCCAATTCGTAGGAAACGCGGGCGAAGGCGACGTTTATCTGGAAAAGGCGGTTCGCTACGGCATGGAATCGGGAGATTACGTGTTTGCGAGCTATGCGATGGGGGCCCATGTGAATTCGTTGTACGCACGGGCACCGCTAGGCGTAATGTCTCGGGCGATTGCGGCGTATATGGCCGTGCTGGCGGAGACGAAGGATGAATTCGTGCTGCAAAACTTTCACTTGTACCGCAGGTTCGAGATGGCGCTGCAAGGAAAAACGGACGGGCCCTGCACGTTCGACAGCCCGGATTTTGCGGAGAAACGGTTTCTCGAGCATATCGGCGGCGAAGAAACCTCCGCGACGACACTGTTTCAATACAACGCCTACAAGACGCAGCTCTGTTATTTGAACGGAAAATACGAGGAGGCGGTCCGCTGGGCGGAGGAAGCGGAGGCGTATACGGCGTATGCTACGCATTTGCCCCATTTGCCGGAATGTCTGTATTACGAATCACTGGCGATTTTGTCCGTCAATGGGAACGGGAGGGCTTCGCTCCCGCGAGAACGGCTTCGACGTTTACAACGCAATCTGCGCCGGCTTCGGAAATGGGCAAAAGGCAGCCCGGGCAATTTCCAGGCGAAGCTGGTTTTGATCGAAGCCGAGCTTGCGCGGGTCACCCGGCGCTTCGACGCGGCCGAGGCGGGATATGACCGGGCGATCCGGGAAGCGCGAGAGCAGGATAACGTTCAGGTCGAGAGCGTCGCAAGCGAGCTTGCGGGCCTTTATTATGCCGGTACGGGCAAGGAGAAGGTTGCGCTCCGTTACCTGCAATCTGCATGCGACGGCTATGCGCGATGGGGCGCAAACCTGAAAGTGCGGCAAATCGAGGAGCGGCTGGCTTCGTTAGGAAGCCTTCGCGAAACGGGTGCGTTGCAGTGGGGAGAGCAGCAGGCGGCAAGCGAAACCGCCGCGGCAGCCGAATCGCATTCGGCGGAAGTCCGTAGGGAAACGGGCGCGGCCGACGCGGTGGACCTTGCCGCGATCCTGAAAGCGTCGCAGGCGCTCACGAACAATATGGATCTGGATGCCGTGCTGGCAGAAATCATGAGCACCCTGAAGAGCTACGCGGGAGCGCGCAAAAGCGTGCTGCTGACGGAAAACCGCGGCGAGCTGTACGTGCAGGCCTGGGCGGACGCCGAGGTTCATGTCCTTGCCGAGCCGGAGCCGCACGAGGACGACAGGCTTCTGCCCGGCGGCATCGCCCGTTATGTCGCCAGAACGCAAGAAGCGGTCCGTTATGCCGAGGACGATGACAGCTGGCTGCGCCACAATCCTTATATGGCGAAGCATCGGCCGCAGTCGGCCTTATGCATGCCGGTGACCGTTCACGGGTCGGCGGTTGGGGTATTGTATCTCGAGGATTACGCGGCAGCGAGCTTTTTGTCCGCGGATCGCGTCCATATCCTCCATGCAATGGCTTCGCAAGGCGTATATATTATCGAACTGTTGCGTTCGCTAAGCCGGCATGAGAGCGATCCGGATATGGAGAAAGAGATCGGCAGAATGCCGGCCGCCATCGAAGAGCCGCTGACGGACCGCGAGATGGAGGTGCTGGCGCTGCTGGCGGCGGGTCTGTCCAACAAGGAAATCGCCGAACGGCTTGTCGTTGCTGTCGGCACGGTCAAGGTGCACGTCAAAAATATTTTTACGAAATTAAAGGTCAATCGGCGCACGAAAGCGATCGCCCAGGCGAAGGAGCTTCAATTGCTGGATTAATGCGCCGGGACAGGCTAACCGGAGCAGGGGTCGTCCGCGCATCAGCGATGCGCATGACGCCCCTGTTTTGCTATATCCGCGGAATGATCGTCAAGTTGACTGATGCAAATCTCGCGGGGTTCCGGTACACTGTTAAACGTAGAAGTTTTTGGACTGCTTACGATTTATTGACATAGAGGTGCACAATATGAGCCACAGCCCTACGTATCAAACCTTATGCACCATCAGCGAAGACAGCCGGACGAAGCTTTGCCGCGCGGCGCTAGAGGACGGCGGCGAAAGCAATTCTGTGCTCATCCAGATCGCCAAGGAGGAGGAAGGCGCTTCGGCCCGGGATGAAGCCGATTTTATTCGCGAGCTCGAGCTTGCGCGGAGGCTTCCGGGCGAAGGGATCGCAAAGCCGATCGCTTGCAGAACATTCGGTCCGTCGGCCGCCCTCGTATATGAGGATGACGGAAGCATCTCCTTGAGAGCGTACATGGACAGGGACAAGCCCCTGGACCAGGGTGAATTTATGCCGCTGGCCAAGGCACTGGCCCACATTGTCGGGAAGCTTCACGAAGTCGGTGTCCTCCATCTCGATTTGAGGCCGGACAACATCCTCATACACCCGGAGACACGGGAGATACGACTGATCGGACTGGGCCACGCGCAATGGACGACTGCCGGTCCGGAAGACAACGCAGATGGCGTATCCCTCTTCATCCATCGAGACCGGCTTCCTTACATTTCGCCGGAGCAAAGCGGGCGAATCAGGCGATCCGTAGATGAACGAAGTGACCTGTACGCAATCGGCGTCATATTCTACGAGATGTTGACCGGACATTTGCCCTTTCAAGCCGAAGAGCCGCTGGAGTGGATTCACGCCCATTTGGCGCAAGATCCGCTGCCGCTCCCAAGCCGCGGCGAAGGGACGATCACTTCGGCTCTGGCGGACATCGTCATAAAGCTGCTGGAGAAGGATGCCGACAATCGCCGCCCCAGCTGCGACGCTTTGCTCGCCGATCTGGATCAAGCGGGCGAGCTGCGGCATCCATTCGTGATCAACGACGGCTTATACGGCAGAGAGCACGACATGGACCTCCTTGACGAGGCATATCAACAAACCTGCTTCGGGTCAACGGAAGTCGTATACGTTTCGGGTGCGGCTGGAATCGGGAAAACGAGCCTGCTGGAGGAAAAGTTCCGCAAAGAGCGGCGCCATGCGCGAAGCCCGTTCTATATCACGGGCAAGTTCGAGCAAATCGCCAAGGACAGCCCGTATCATCCGATCGTCCAGGCGTTTCGCGGATTGATGCGGCATCTGCTCGGCGAGAGCCCGGACAAGGTCGATGCCTGGGGAGCCAAGCTGAGGGCCGCTTTGCGCCCGCACGAGGCCGTACTGGCCTCGATGATTCCGGAGCTGGGGCTGCTCGTCGGCGAGATGGCCGCTGCCGAGGAGCTGCCGCCGGACGAGTCGAAAAAACGGTTTATTCACGCCTTTTGCCGATTGGCGCAAGCGATCGCCTCCAAAGAACATCCGCTCGTGCTGTTCATTGACGATTTGCAATGGGCGGACACGTCCTCGCTGCAGCTGATCCACGCGATGCTGTGCGATCCGGAAAGCCAGTACCTCATGTTCGCGGGCGCTTACCGCGATGCCGAAATCGGCTCGCTCAGGCTCCCCGGCTATGCGGAAGACGGACGCGTGACCGAAGAGGTGATTGTCCGCCATATCCGTCTTCGCGTGCCGACCATGGAACAGCTGAACCGCGTCGTGACGGATACCGTCCGCTGCGACGCCGCCGAAGCGATGCCGCTGACGGAATTTTTGTTTCACAAGTCAGGCGGCAACCCGCTTCATTTCAAGCAAATGCTTCAGCGGCTGTACGATGACCGTCTCCTAACCTATAACGCCGAAAGCGGGCGATGGCAGTGGAATCTCGGGCACATGCTCGAGAAGGAATCGGACTTCGCCGTCGGCGAGCTGATGGCCCGCAAGCTGCAGCGCCTCTCCCGCGATGCACGCGAGCTTCTGCAAATTGCGGCGTGCGTCGGCAGCGCGTTCCCGCCCGAGCTGATCGCGAACGTATCCGGTCGGGCCGTGGCTGAAGTCGTGGCCATTTTGTCCGCCGTGGCCGAGGAAGGCTTCGTCTCGCCGCTTGCTTCGGACAAGCATCGGTTTGTGCACGACAGCATCCAAAAAATCGTTTATAGCGGAATGGACGAAGGAACGAGACGGCTGGCACATCTGGCGATCGGCAGGCGGCTCATGGAGGCCGGCCTAGAACAACCCGAGAGCTTGTTCGAAGCGGTGAACAACCTCAATATCGGCTCGGCATGCATGAGCGGGCGGGACGAATTGCGCCGGCTCGCCGAGATGAACCTGACTGCCGGGAACGAGGCAAAAGCGTCAACGGCTTACGATATTGCGCTCGTCTATTATCGCAAAGGCGTGGAGCTGATGGCCGAGGAAGATTGGGACCGGCATTTTGCGCTGCTGTTCGAACTGCATGCGGAACGAGCCGTATGCGAGTCCTTGTGCGGCAACCACGAGATCGCGGAGCGATTGGCGGGCGAGCTGCTGCCGAGAGCACGCAATCCGGTCGAACGGGCAAGGGTGCAAAAAATCCGGATCGATCAATGCATCAAGCTGGGCAAACATATTGAAGCGACGGCGATCGGCCTGAACAGCTTGAAGGAGTTCCAAATCTCGATTTCGCCAAGGCCCCTAGACGGGACGATCGCATTCGAGGTCGGGCGTGTCGAACTCATGCTCCGTCCGCCTTTCAAGAAGCTCGTTCAGCTGCCGGCGATGGCGGACCCGGACCGGCTCGCCGCCATCCACATGATCTTCGCGATTTTGGAGTCTTCTTTTTTTGCGAACAAAAAAGTTTATATTCTTCTTATTTGCAAGGCGATTCAACTATCGTTGAGGCACGGAAACGCGCCGGTTTCCGCCGCTTTTTATTCGGCGTACGGCGTATTTCTGGGCGTCGCGCTCCGGAGGTACGTGCGGGGCTACGAGATCGCCAAAGTTGCGGTCCAGCTTTCCGAACGCTATAACATCACTTCGATCAAAAGCAAAACGTACATGATCTTCGGGGGCGTGCTCTGCCAGTATGTCGGGAATGCGCGCGAAGGCGATCATTATTTGAAAGAGGCGCTGCGCTTCGGCCTGGAGTCCAAGGATTACAGCTTTTCAAGCTACGCGATGGGGGCGCATGCCAACTCGCTGTATACGCGAGCGTCGCTGCACGAGCTGTCGAGGACGATCCGGGAATATTTGATCGTGCTTGCGGAAACGAAGGATGAATTCGTACTGCAGAATCTTCATCTGCTCCGCCAATTCGTGATGGCGCTGCAGGGGAAAACAGCCGACGCCTGCTCGTTCGACAGCGAGGATTTCGACGACAAGCGGTTTCTGGAGCGCATCTACGGCAAAGAGACCTACGCGACGACCTTGTTCCAATATAACAGCTATAAAGCGCAGCTTAGTTACTTGGCGGGTAAAAACGAGGAAGCGGAGCTATGGGCGCACCAAGCCGAAACGTTCACGGCGCACGCCATATCCCATTTGCCGGAATGTCTGTTCTACGAAGCGCTGGCCCTTTCGTCCATTTGCGCAGCGACTCCGCATAAGCGGAGCGTCCGGCTTGCGCGCATCGAACGCAATCTTCGCCGCTTTCGCAAATGGTCGCAGTGGAACGCGGAGAAATTCCGCGCCAAGCTTTATTTGATCGAGGCGGAGCTGGCTCGGGCAACGAACCGATACTCTGCCGTCGAGGCCGGATATGACAAGGCCATTCGGGAAGCCCGCGAGCAGGACAATCTCCAGGTGGAGAGCATCGCTTGCGAACTAGCGGCCCGGTATTATTACGAGCAAGGGAAAGAGAGGGCGGCCCTTTCCTATCTGGAATCCGCATGCGACGGCTACAAGCGGTGGGGAGCCGACATTAAAGCGCGGCAAATGGAAGCATGGATCGCTTCTTGGGGAGGCATGGCGGAGGCGGCTCCCGCCGCGGAGGAGACGAAGCGGGAGACAGCCCCTTCCGCGGCGGAGGCCGAATCGCTTCCTTCCGTTACCGGTCAGGAGGCCGACGGCATCAACGGGGTCGATCTTGCCGCGATTCTGAAAGCCGTACAGGCGCTGACGAACCAGGTGGATTTGGACGCCGTGCTGGCGGAGATCATGAGCGCGATCATGCATTACGCCGGGGCGGACAAAGGCGCGATCCTAACGGGAAGTGCAGACGAGCTGTACATTCGAGCACGTGCGGAAGCCGAGGTGAGCATTTTGGCCGAGCCGGCGGAGCTGGGTGACAGCGAGCTGCTGCCGGCCGGCATCGTACGTTATGTCGCAAGAACGAGCGAATCCGTTCAATATGACGGAACGGAGGACAGCTGGCTGAGCCATAATCCGTATATCGCCAAATTTCGCCCGCAGTCGGCCGTATGTTTGCCGGTCATCGTTCACGGTGCGGCGGCGGGAGTGCTCTATTTGGAGAACGCGGCGGCATCCGGCATCGTCGCGCCGGAACGGCTCCGAATCCTGCACGCGATGGCTTCGCAGGGCGTATATATTTGCGAGCTGCAGCGCTCTCTGGGACATTCCGGCGGCGAGCCGGATGGAGAGAAAGAGGCGAAAAAAACGCCTCAGCCGATGGAGGAGCCGCTTACGGATCGAGAGACGGAAGTTCTCGCACTCATGGCAGCCGGGTTGTCCAACAAGGAAATCGCCGAACGGCTGGTCGTCGCCGTCGGTACGGTGAAGGTCCACGTCAAGAACATTTTCACCAAACTGAAAGTGAACCGGCGCACGAAAGCGATCGCCCAGGCCAAGGAGCTTCAATTGCTCGATTAAACCGGAAGAAAGACCCGCGAAGCCTTCATTCGCGGGTCTTCCTTTCGCCCGCATGTTCGTCACAACGGGAAGTTTTCCATGACTTTTTTGCCATTGCGGTTCATCTTGCGACCATATAAAATAGATTAAAACGGTTACAACTGGAAAGATATCGCAAAAAAGGTCATCCATTTTCGATTCATTCCAAGAGTCGAATAATCATGAGGTAATCGAAATGACTTTGAAAAAAAGAATTTTTATGATCTTTTTATTTAGCTCGCTCGTTCCGTTTACTTGTATCGGCATTATATCGTACTATACGATCAACTCCATTTTGTCCAATAAAATCGAAACGGGAATCCGCAGCAACCTCAAGCAAGTCAATTTGTCTTTGGAAAATTCCATCAACAACCTCAACCATATTTCTCAGCAATCAGCGTATGAAGGGAATGTCGTAAGGGAACTCGATGAGCTTATGAAGGCCAAGGAGCCCTTTCGCCGGATGAAATTGCAGCATCAGTTCAAAGGCACGTTAAACTTGGTCACCTTTACGAACCCGGATATCGGACTTATGCTGTATTATTTTAAAAAGGATCAAACGTACCGATTCGAAAATTTGCCGGTAAAATTTAGTTTCTCGCCAGAAAAACTTCCACTTTTTTCACAATTTTACGGAATTTCTTATTACGGACCTCATGAAAGCTTTAACCGGCTGGACAACAAGCTTGTGTTATCGGCATTAAGAAAAGTCAACTTCCCGGGCCGTGACGATGTGTATGTCTATATGGAATCCGAATTTCAATTGGTTCAAAATATGCTGGACAGCGATCAGCTTGAAAGTAACCTTGCTCATATCATATTGGATAATAACGGCAGGATCGCTTATAGCGAAGTTCCGCGTTTTCGAAACGGCGCTCCTTCTGCCGAATTTTTGAATGGAGCCACATCCGGATACAATCACGGTTATTACTGGTTCAAGCAGACGAGCAGCCAAGGCTGGAGCATTGTGTCCGTCATCGCGGAAGCGGATTTCAACAAAGAAAAAAACAGCTGGTTCCTTCAAATCTCGTTTTTCTCCTTGTTTTTTGTAGGCCTGACCTTGCTGCTGGCCTGGCTTCTATGGAAGATGGTGTACAAGCCTCTCAATCGGTTCCAAACCGAAATCAAAATGATCACGAATACGCAGACGAAAGCGAACCCGGAACGGACGAACATTCCGGAATTCGATCATTTGTTGTACCGTTTTCAGCAAATGAAGAAACAGATTTGGGACTTGTTTGACGAAATCAGCGAAAAGGAGAAGCAGCGGGTCGATCTTGAAGTGGAAAAGCTGCTCTATCAAATTAACCCCCACTTCCTGATGAATACGCTCGATACCGCGCATTGGCTGGCCGTCATGAACGGGCAGCACGAAATCGATCGCCTTGTGCAGTCGCTCAATAAACTACTGTATTATAATTTGGGGAAACTGGGCCGCCCTTCGACGATCGAAGAGGAAATCGAAGCGACAAGACAATATTTGATGCTGCAGCAAATTCGTTACGATTATCATTTTGACGTTCGAATCCATGTCGATGAGGTTGTATTGAAGAACGAGGTCCCTCGTTTCATTCTTCAGCCGCTTGTGGAAAACTCGCTGTATCACGGATTAAGCGATGAAGGATACATCTTGGTGGAGGTCAAGTTGAAACAGGGCATCGAGATCGCGATTTATGACAACGGTTCCGGAATTCCGGAGGAAACGATTCATCAATTGCTCAATGGTCAAGGCGGCGAACAGCAGAAGATTGGCATGGGCATCGGCATGAATTATGTGAAACGTACGCTGGAATCGCGATACGGAGACAAGGCTAAGCTGGAAATCAAAAGCAAGATCGGGCAGGGGACAAGCATCTATTTAACCTTGCCGATCGAAGAGGAGGGAACGAAGGATGATCAATGTGCTAGTTGTGGATGACGATAAGCTGGTGCGGAAAGGCATTATTTCGGTTTTGCCTTGGCAGCAATTCGACATGCAGGTTGTCGGCGAAGCGAACAACGGGGAAAAAGCGCTGGAGCTGCTGGAAGCGCATGCCGTCGATCTATTGCTTACCGATCTTGCGATGCCGGTCATGTCCGGCATTGAACTGATGCGGATCGCCCGCGAGCGGTTTCCGGAACTCCATATCGTCGTGCTGACCTTGCACCAAGATTTCGCATACATACAAGAAGCGCTTCGCTTGGGGGCCATCGATTATATTGCCAAGGTGGAGCTTGAGAAGGACCAAATGGAAGAGGTCCTCGGAAGAATCGCCGCACGGATCCGGGAGAAAACGAAGGATAGCCCGGTTCGGCACAATCCGCATAACGCGGCAGCATGGAACCAAGGATACGCCGTCATTTGTTTGGAGCCCATTTCTTATGGCGATTGGGGCGCGGATTTGAAGCTGCCTGCGGACGTTGAGGTCATGGAGGTCGATCGAAGCAGCTGGTTATTTTTTTCCGAGGCGGATCATGACCGTTCATTTGTTCAAGCCCTTTCCGACAAAGTGGACGCTTTATCGCATGGCGTGCTGGTCGAAATATCGGATATAAATGGATTGACGCGAGATGACATACGGCGCTGGATGAGAGATTTTACGGAAAGGGAATTATTTTATGATTATCAGCCGGACAACAAATTCATCTGGGTTTGCATACATCGGGATTATCGGGAGCAGCGTGAGCCTGCCGAAGAAAATATGAATCCGATTAAAGATTTATGGATGTCTGCGGAGTGGCTTTATAGCGATGCGTTGTTCGCCAGGCTCGTCCGGGAATTAAAATGGCTGCGCATGCCGCAAACGAGGCTTATTGGGCTGTTGTATGCCTTTGTGGGCGAGTGGAACAGTATCTTCTCGCAAACGACGCTGGGAGAGATCAAGCTCATCCAGCCAATCCATTCCTGGTTTCAAATCGAGCGGTGGATGAAGGAGGATCTTCGCGGAATGGCACGGCTATCCGCCGAAAAAGCCAATTATTCGGAAGAAATCATTCGTTGCATCCTGCAAGCCGAAAAATTGATGCGCGCCGAGTTGGAGCGACAGCTGACCGCAGCCGAAGTAGCGGCAAGAATGAATATGAGCCGCAGTTATTTCAGCCAATGCTTCAAGGATCTCATCGGCATGACGTTTAACGAATATATCCGGAACATTCGAATGGATAAGGCCAAGCAATATTTGCTCAGCACGAACAAAACGATTCAATGGATTGCGGAACATATCGGGTATATGGACGAAAAGTATTTTAGCCGGACGTTTCGCGCCCAAACCGGAATGCTGCCCAGCGAATACAGGTCTCTGAAACGGGCGAACCCATAACGATGGCGAAAAAACGAGGAGTAGGCATGTTGAACAAAAGCATCATCATATCGATTGCCGTATTGTTGCTTCTGGTCGCCATATGCGGACGATCAGCCCTGTTCGATTCCGATTCCGCCAAGGAGCGAAACGAACCGCTTTCATTCGGGAAATTCAAGCAGCCGGTCGCTTTAAGAGTCGGAATGGGGGTTGACCCCAGCTTCAAGACGTATACGGGCGAAACCCCCGCAAACAATCCTTGGGTCGGGGCGATTAAAGATGAATTGAATGTCGACATCAAGATTGCTTGGATTGTGACCAATCAGAATATGGATCAGAAAATGGATTTAGCGATTACGAGCAATACGCTGCCCGACGCGATGGTTGTTTCGCCGTTCCAGCTGAAACAGATGATCCGGGCCGATGAGCTTGCCGATTTGACCGAGGTGTATCGCGATTATGCATCGCCCGTCATGAAACGCATTATTGAAGGAGCGGGCGGAGAGGCGTTTCGGGAAGCCGTTGTTGACGGGAAACTGCTTGCGCTGCCATCGGTAGATGCGGAAGACATCAGCATGATGTGGATACGCAAAGATTGGCTGGACCGGCTCGGTTTGCAGCCGCCGGCTACGATGGACGAATTGGAACGGACGGCGAAGGCGTTCGTCGAACAAGATCCCGACGGCAACGGCCGGGCGGATACGATCGGCATAGCGGCAGGCTCCTCGCTTTATGACGATTTTCAAGACGGTCCCGGCAACTTTAATTTGAATCCGATTTTTTCCGCTTACGACGCTTACCCGGGTTTTTGGCTAAAGGATGGCGACGGAAAAGCGGTGTATGGCTCTATACAGCCGGAAGTCAAAGCTGCGCTGGCCAAGCTTCGCGATTTGTACGCGAATGGATGGATCGATCAGGAAATGGGCATTCGCGAGTCTGCCGCAGAAGTCGTGATCAACGGAAAAGCCGGCATATTTTTCGCTCCGTCTACCGGAGGGTATTGGCCGGTGCCGGAGGCGCTGAAGAACAACCCAAGGGCAAACTGGCAGGCTTACGCGCTCCCGTTAGGTGCGGACGGCAAGTTTAACGCCAAAGTTTTTAAGCGAACGCAATCGTATATTGTCGTCCGGAAAGGCTACGAGCATCCGGAGGCTGCCATTCAAGTGGCGAATTTGATCTTGAGGGACGAGTACAAGTACGGGACGGAATTTCAGCCGCTGCGCAATCCGTTCGCTCCGCGTCACGAGATATCGTTTTCGTCGAAAGCGATATCTGACGTGCTGGCGGGAACCCGGAAGACCGAAGATTTTGCCGATACGGACGAATATACGCTGCTCGCGAACGATCTGGCTTCCATACGCGATACGAAGCTGCCTCCTTACGATAATACCGACATTCCTTACTGGAACTCGCGAGATAAAAATTTCAAAAGGGCTTATTCGCTCTTGGTTGGCGGAAGGAATTTGCTCGATCCGAAGCTTCATCGCGTACCCAGCCTCTATAATGCCTTTACGCCAACGATGGAAACCGAATGGAAGCATCTTATGGACGCGGAGAACGACGTATTCACGCAAATCATGATGGGAATCGCTCCGCTTGAAGCGTTTGACCGGTGGGTCATCGCCTGGAAAGAACAAGGCGGCGAGCAAATTACGGCTGAAGTCACGGAGCAAATCCATAAGAAGACCGGCACCACGAATCGATTCGATCCGTCTTCATGAAACGCAACCGATTCCCGTTCCGGGGTCGGTTTTTGTGTACCCGAAATCGCACCCTCCCGGGTAGAGAAATGTACGAAGATGGCGGGGAGAAATGTCGCATGGTTACAAATCAGCGGACAAATGCCTACCTTAACTCGCAACCGATTCCTATCCCCGGACGGCATACATTCGTTGTAGGCTTATTATTGCGGCAATTGGATTAAAGGGGGAAATTCATCTGACGAAATTGAAATGCATGGCCATTGTTTTGGCCTGCTGGATGACTGTTTTTGCAACCGGATGCAAAGACAAGAAGGAGATTCGGGCAGACGAGGTGACAAGCCAAGGCGTTGCGGAATCGATTGCAACCGACAAAGCCGCCTATCGCCCGGGCGAGATCGTGAAATTTTCGCTTCAGTTCAAAGAAGCCGCAGACGACATGAACGTTTATGTCCGGTATCGGCATCTTGGCGAAAATATCGAAGACCGGGAAGTGAAGGTGGACGGGAACAAAGCAGTCTGGGAATGGACCCCGCCGTCCGGCGATTTTACGGGTTATATGGCCGAAGCATTCGTTTCGAGCAAGGAAAACGTCGTGGACCACCTGAATATCGCCGTAGACGTTTCCTCGGATTGGAGCAAATTTCCGCGCTATGGGTATTTGGCCGATTTCCCGAGGCTTGGCCGGGAGCAAATGACGGAAGTCATCGAACGTCTGAACCGGTATCATATTAACGGCATTCAATTTTACGACTGGCAATACAAGCATCATGATCCGCTTAAGATGGACGGCGACAAGCCGGCGGCGGCATGGAAGGACATCGCGAATCGGCCGGTTTCGTTCGATACGGTGAAGGGTTATATCGATTTGGCCCACAGCAAAAATATAAAAGCGATGAACTACAATCTCCTGTTCGGCGCTTACGCGGATGCGGACAAAGACGGCGTGAAGAAGGAGTGGGGATTGTTCAAGGACCGCGATTTGGCGGAGCAGGATAAGCATCCTCTTCCCGGATGGGCGAGCGATATTATGCTGTACGATCCGGCAAACCCCGAATGGCAAAATTACTTGATCGACAAAGAAAAAGGCGTATTCCGGCACCTGCCTTTTGACGGGTGGCACGTCGACCAGCTCGGCGGACGGGGGACGCTATGGAATGCGGCGGGGGAGGCCGTAGAGCTGCCGCAAGCCTATGTTTCGTTCCTTAAAGCGGCCAAGCAGCAATTGGACGTTCATTATGTCATGAATGCGGTCAGTCAATTCGGGCAAGGATTGCTCGCGTCGATGGCACCGCTTGACTTCCTGTATACCGAGGTATGGTCGGACTATCCGGAGTATCGCAGTCTGAAGGAAATTATCGATCGGAACAGAGACTTAAGCGGAAACCGGCTCAATACGGTACTTGCCGCCTACGTTAATTACGATTATTCCAATTCCGGAGTCAAGTTCAATGCCCCGGGAGTTTTGCTGGCGAATGCGGTCATCTTCGCCTCGGGTGGCGCCCATCTGGAACTAGGGGAAAATATGCTCTCCAAAGAGTACTTCCCGTATAAAAAATTGTTCGTTTCGCCGAAATTGGAGGCGCAGCTGATTCGTTATTACGATTTCCTGACCGCCTACCAGAACGTGCTGCGAGACGGCTTGGAAGAGACGTATTTAAACATGGAGACCGAGACCGGCGGGCCGGCTATTTCATCCGTGGCGAGGCAGGGGAGCATCTGGTCTTTTGCGAAGAAGAAAAACAACAGCTATATCGTCCACTTCATTAATTTCACCGACGCGACAACGATGAATTGGAACGATAATGAAGGGAATCAGGCCGAGCCGAAGGAGCTTCAGGACGTCACCGTGTCGTTCCGCATGGATCGGAAGGTCAAGGACATTCAGTTTGCTTCTCCCGATTATTACAACGGTTCCCCGGTGTCATTGCCGATGGAGCAGAAGGACGGGCAAGTTACGATTAAGCTTCCGAAATTGAAATATTGGGACATGATGATGGTCAATCTGGCCGAATGATGGAAGGGAGGATGTTTATGCGAAATATGCGAAGAGGAGCAATTCTTCTAATTGTATTCGTGACGCTGCTGCTATCGTCGCTCGCTCCTGCGACTCCATTTGTAAGCGCCGCCAACAAGGGAAGCGTCGTCATTAAGGATATCTATACGGATAAGGCGATGTACAGCCCGGGGCAAGTCGTCACGATTTATGCCGAGCTTGAGAATCCTACGACATTCAACATCAACAAAGCAACGATCACGTTGACCTACAAGCATTTGACAACAACGGTCGGGGTGCCTTCAACCCAAACCTTCAAACTCAAAAAAGGCGACCAAGCAACGTTAACCTTTACATGGACGCCGCCGGCAACGGACTTTACAGGATATATGGTCGAAGCGGTGGTCAAAAATGCGTCGGGCGATGAATTGGACAGCATGAATACCGCAGTGGACGTATCTTCGACGTGGACCAAATTTCCGCGTTACGGATACTTGGGGAACTTCCCAAGCCAGTCGAGTGCAGTCTCGAGCGAAAATATAAACCAATTAAACAAGTACCACCTTAATGCGATCCAGTATTACGACTGGCAATGGAAGCATCATGTGCCGCTTGCAGGGACAGTGGGGAACCCGGATGCCTCATGGGGCGATATCGCGAGTAGGCCGACCTACCGTCAAACCATTCTTGACTATATTGCGGCAGGGCATTCCAAAAATATGGCGGCCATGAACTATAACCTGTTGTACGGCGCCTATAACGGTTACGGAGAGGATGGCAGCGGCGTAAACCCTCAGTGGGGGCTATTTTACGACAACAACCATAGCAATCAATGGAATGTCGGTTTGCCATGGGGATGGGCTGCTTCCAATCTGTATATGTTCAACCCCGGCAACCCAAGCTGGCAAAATTATATCAACGCCAAGGAAAGCGACGTATTCGCGGAATATCCCTTTGACGGATGGCACATCGACCAGCTTGGGAATTGGGGGACGATGTACGATTACGATGGGAATGCAGTGCAAGTGAAGGATACGTTTGCAAGTTTTCTGAACAGCGCCAAGGCGGCTCTGAACAAAACAATCCTGTTCAACAATGTCGGAAACTACGGGCAAATCGAAACGGCAGGGGCCGAAACCGACGGCTTGTACACCGAAATGTGGGAAGGCAACGGACAACAAACGTACTACGACATCAAAAGGGTCATTGACGGCGGGGCTGCCAACACGAACGGTACAAAGCCGGTTATCCTTGCGGGCTACATGAACTACGATTATTCCAAAATAAAGTCCGATCAGGCTCCCGGAACCTTTAACTTGCCCGGCGTCCTGCTGGCGAATGCGGCGATATTTGCAAGCGGTGGCTCACACATCGAGCTTGGCGAAGATGTCCGAATGCTGAGTCAAGAATATTTTCCGAATCGTAACTTGGTCATGACCGACGCATTAAAACAACGGCTGCGCCATTATTATGACTTCCTTGTCGCTTATGAAAATTTATTGCGTGGCGGTCTCAGCAATATATGGAACAAGATCGAACTTGCCGGCATTGCGTCTAGCGAAACGGCGGAGCCCGACACGGTCTGGACGTTCATGAAAACAGGTAACGGATACGACGTGATTCACTTGATCAATCTGCTGGGAGAGAACTCGAACAATTGGCGGGATACGAACGCCGATTATCCGGCTCCGACCGAACAGACCAATGTCGCCGTTAAATACTACGTTCAGGGAGAGGTCAATTCGGTGACGTGGGCTTCCCCCGACTATGAGAACGGAAGCAGCTTCCCGCTCAGCTATACAACAGGTTCGGATGCAAACGGAAATTACGTATCGTTCACAATACCGAGTCTGTCGTATTGGGATATGGTTTACATCGGCAAAACATCTTCGCCTGCGCCGATTGATCTGGAAAACCCGGGATTCGAATCCGGAAACATTAACGGTTGGACGGAATGGCATCCAGCCGGTGAGGGAGCTTCCTACGGCGTAGATTATAACGATAATCACAGCGGAGCCAATAAGCTTTATTTTTGGAATGGCAACGCGTATCAGCAAAGCGTGCGCCAGACGATAACCGGTCTTGCGGAAGGCACGTATACGATCAAGGCTTGGGTAAAGGCGACGGCTTTCGGAGACGCTCCCGACGTGGTCCGAATGGAAGCGACCAACTTCGGCGGTACCGATACGTATACCGATATGACGGTCGACGGCGTATGGAGGCAGATTAGCTCAACGATCGAAGTAACCAACGGCCAGCTGGATATCGGCTTTTATGTGAAATCCCCAGGCTCGACATCCATGCAGATCGACGATGTTCAGCTGTACAAAAACTAGGAGAAAAAACATTTCTCCCCCTTAAGACAAGACCGTTTTCTATCCTGCCAACATGCAGTTTGCTAGTATACTATGCCTGTGTACGACAAGATAAATATTCGATGGAGGGTCAAATGAACAAGAAATTTGCAATACTCATTTCAATTATGCTGGTCATTTCGCTGCTGCTTTCCGCATGCTCCAAGGAATCGAACGATGCCGAATCGAAGAACGAGACCGAGGCGAAAAACGATACGGACTCGAAGCAAGAGGATCCGAAGCAGGCATCCGAGCCGAACGGAACCGATGAAGACGGCAATGGAGTGCCCGATTGGCAAGAGAAGCAGATCAAACTAACTTTTGCATTGCGTTTTTATGGCGAAAATGACGAAATCAATCCGATCTATCTGAATATTAAAAAATTCACGGAGAAGTATCCGAATATCACGGTCGTTCGCGATCGCCAATTAGCCATTGAGCAACCGGATACGGATGAGCTTGAAATTTTGACGGCAAAGGCGATGGAAGGAAATTTGCCCGACATCTTCTATTCACCGTTATCGGCCGAAGCCTACGACAGGGAATTGACGCTCGACTTGACGCCTTTCCTGGAAGCCGATCCGGAATCGAAATGGATTTCCGAAAATGCAAGAAGCTTTATGAAAACGTATGACGGCAAAGAAATTTACGGGGTCCCTTGGATGTCCGTATCGCAATTCCCGGCATTGAACCTGGGCTTGTTAAAAGAAAACAATATCGCGATCCCGCCCTATAACTGGACCTATGAAGATTACGAGCATCTGCGCAAGGAAGTTGCCAAGCTGACGCCGAACAATCCGATTTTCCCGGGCATGATCGAATTCATCGAGTTTGGTCCGCATTATTTCGACAGCATTCCGAACGGCTGGAAAGGCTTTAACGTCGATACGCGCAAATTCGATTATACGAACAGCAAAAAATTCGGCGAATGGCTTGACCTTGTTTCCAAAGAAGGCAAAGAGGGCCTGCATTTCTGGGACCTCAAGGAAGAGGACCGGAAGAAGAAAGTAGGAGAGCTGGGATGGCCGTGGGGCGACGGCTTGGAAGCGGTCAGCAATGTTTGGATGTATGCGTTAAGCTCGGACGTGAATGAACTGGTCAAAAAACGGAAAATGAATATCGATATTTACCCGATGCCAAAAGCGCCGGAAGGCGGCACGACCAGCTTGCACGGTTATTACGATACGTTAAGCCTATCCAGCGCGCTCGCGAATGATCAAGTGAAAGCGGAAGCAGCTTTCCAATTGCTCAAATGGCTGACCTACGGCGTGGAAGGATTAAAATCCCGTTGGGCGTTAATCGACGAGTATACCGGACTCCCCGAGGACGCACCGCTTAGAGCGGAAGACAAGTTGATGGACTTTATTCAAGGCTGGCCGGTTACGACCGATCCCGAAGTACTCAAAAACCATCCGCTTGTCAAAGGGTTTAAAGAAGGCAGCGAATTGGCCGTCTTTAACTTCCCGGCTTTCCAAAACGTCGAATTCCAGCAAATGCTCTCGAACCCGGTTCCGTTCCCGAGAAATATTCCTGCCGTAGCGAAAGCTTACGGAACGCTCGATCCATGGAAAATCCGCAACCAAATTCGGGACGAAGGCAAAAAATATAGCGACATCGCTCCGGAATGGGATGCACTTATGAACAAAACGCTGGATGATTACATGCGCGAGTACAACAAAAAATAAAACCATATAACACGAGCAATCAATAGTTTCTAGTTAGAAATAATTAGGAACTATTGATTTGTTCGGCAAAATTTTGATGATATGAGGTTGTGGTCAAGTGACGGCAAAAAAGAACAGGGCCTATATCATTGCCGGTATTTTCGCGATCGCGATTGCTGCCTGCTTGATTGTAGCAAGTCTTAACTCGAACCATGCTTCCGAACAAGTATTGTCCAAAGCCGAGCTTGAACGCAATATCGCGAAGATGGAGGCCTATACGAAGAGTTACGACGAGGACGGCAGTTACTACAGTGTCATGAAGAAGTGGGAAGCGGCAAAAATGCCTGTTCCGAAACGGCGGATCGACATCCCCTTGGCGCAGCTTGGCGGCGGCAAAGTTTACGATAAGTCACGAAGCAACGGTTATGGGAGCGATGTCGTTTACCTGGAATCGAAGGATACGTTAACTTTCGATTTGAACGTCGAAGACGAGGGACTTTATGAAATTTGGCTTGAATATTGCGTGCTGCCGCAATCGGCGATCAACCCGGAGCTTGCCGTCGAAGTCAACGGCGCGAAGCAATACAACGAAATGAACGAATTAAATCTCCCGATCGATTGGAAGAGCGAGGAGAACCGCAAGGTCGATCGTTTTGGCGACGAATTGGCTCCGAAATCGGTCATTGTTTCTTCCTGGAAAAAGTCGGGCCTCGCCGATCCCAATTATTTTTTCGCCGAGCCGCTGAAATTTCAGTTGAAGAAAGGAAACAATCAGGTCCGCATCGCGCTTCGCGAAGGGGCGGTTCTGATCGGAAATATAGCGCTCACCAACACCGACAGCACCGCTGTACCTTATGAAGATTATCGCAAGAGCAGCAAAGGATCGTCGCAAGGCGATTCGGGCAACCGGATCGAGACGATCGAAGCCGAGCATGTTTCCGTGAAAAGCAAGCAAAGCATTCGCGCGAAATATATGAGAGATCCGCAGGTGACTCCGTACGATTACAAACAGCGGGTGCTGAACGTTCTGGACGGTTATTCCTTCGGGGAAAGCGGAGACAGCGTCTCCTATTCATTCGATATCGAAGAAAGCGGATTGTACAATCTGACGTTTAAATATTCGCAGAATGCCAATAACGGCATGCCGACGCATCGAAGAATCGAAATCGACGGCAAAGTCCCTTTTCAGGAGCTGGCGAGCTACAATTTCGACTACTCCGGCGGGTGGGCGAACGAAACGCTTCACGATCCAAGCGGCGTACCTTATGAAATCTACTTGGACAAAGGCAGCCATACGCTCACGCTTTCCATCGACAATGCCAATATGCGAGACATTTACCACGAGCTGCTGGCGACGACACAAACGATCGATTCCATCGCTCAAGATATTAATCGGCTGACCGGGGGCCTCGTCGACAAAAAACGGAAATGGAGAATCGCAAAATATATCCCGGACATTACGACCTATTTGTCCGGAATCGCAGGCAAGCTCGCGGAACAGAAGGATGCCTTGGTCGGGCAAACCCGGAACGAGGATTTACCCGCGATCGGAGAGCTCGCAACGGCCGAGCAGCTGGTGCGCGAATTTATCGACGATCCGGAGGAATTGCCGCATTATATGAGCAAATTCAGCGAAGGGGATTCCTCCGCCTACGGGAAAATCAAATCGGTGCTCCCGATGCTCATTTATAACCCGATGCATCTCGACAAAATCTACGTTCACCAAGGCGGCAACGTACCGGCGCCCAAAGCCGGCTTCGTCTCGAGCACCGTGGAAAGCGCCAAGGCGTTCCTGTACTCTTTTTTCAATAAAAGATACAGCAGATCGGGAGGGGCGGAACCGGATTCCGTCGAGGTTTGGGTGAATCAATCCCGATTATACGTCGACGTCATGCAGCGGATGATCGACGAGGAGTTTACGCCATCAACAGGCATCAAAATCAATTTATCCGTCTTGCCTGACGAAAACAAAATCGTGCTATCGAACGCAGCGGGCAGTACGCCGGATGCGGCCATGGGAATCGGCTACGGAAAGCCGTTTGAACTCGCGCTCCGGGGAATCGTCGAAAATCTTGAACCGTACGAAGGGTTCCATGAGCTTGCGAAAGAGTACAATCCCGGTTCGTTTATCTCTGCGATTTATGACAAGGGCATCTACGGTTTTCCGGAAACGCAGGACGTCAAATTGTTGTTTTACCGCAAGGACATTTTGAAGTTTCTCGGGGAAGAGCCGCCTCAGACGTGGGACGATGTCGTAGGCCTTGTGCCGATGCTGCAAAGATACGACATGAATTTTTATACGCCGCTCGGGTCGAACAATGCGTACAAAGGCTTCGACAGCACGACGCCGTTTATTTACCAATTCGGCGGCCGGTTATATGACGAGACGGGAAGCAAAGCCGTCGTCAATACCGATGGGGCGTATAAGGCGTTTGAATTTATGACCGATCTGTTCACCGTCTACAATATGCCGATCACGACCTCGGAATTTTTCCAGAGCTTCCGCAACGGCATGACACCGGTAGGAATCGGCGATGCGAATACTTATATCCAATTAAAGTATGCTGCGCCCGAGCTGGCCGGCCAGTGGGGCATCCTTCCGATTCCCGGCGTTGCGAATAAAGACGGCGTCATCGAGCGGTGGGACCCGACGTACGGAAGCTCCAGCGTCATCTTCAAGAGCAGCGCAAAAAAGCAGCAGGCGTGGACCTTTATCAAATGGTGGGCAAGCGCCGAAACGCAAAGCGCGTTTTCGTTCAATATTAAAGGCGCCTTAGGCGACAAATTTTTGTACATGACGGCAAACCTCGAAGGATTCAAGAAAAGCGCCTGGCCTTCCGATTCCAAGGACGCCATTCTGGAACAGTGGAAATGGATTCAGGCGACCGGCAGAGTGCCCGGAGATTACGTGCTGGAACGCGAAATCAGCAATGCCTGGAACAAGGTCGTGTTCGGCAAAGAAAATCCGCGGGTTGCCATTGAAAATGCCGTAAAAACAACGAATAGGGAACTGGAACGGAAATTAAAGGAGTTCGGTTACGTGAAGGACGGGAAGTCGATCAAGCCTTATATCGTGCCAACGATCGAAAATATGGAGAATTGGGTGAAAACGGATTGATTTATAAACTGAAAAGGCTGGCGGATTCCCCGTATTTGTTCATATTGCCTTATGCGGCGATGTTTACCCTATTGATTGTGCTGCCGGTCGTGGTCGCAATGGCGATGTCGTTTACTTACTTTAATACGGTCGAGTTTCCGAGTTTTGTTGGCTTTCAAAATTATATCGATTTGTTTACGGGGGATACCGTGTTTTTACAGTACGCGGTATCCAATACGCTGTTATATGCGGTCGCCGTAGGGCCTGTCGGCTACATGCTCGCGTTTTTCCTGGCGTGGATGCTGTCGCAGGTCCCCCATAAGATCAGAACCGTCTATACGGTCATCATTTATTCTCCGTCCGTGACGGGCGGAATCATGATGGCGGTCGTATGGAAGGTGTTGTTCAGCGGGGATCGCAAAGGCTACTTGAACTATTGGCTCATGAATATGGGCATCATCGAGGAGCCGCTGCAATGGCTGCAGTCGCCGAACCTGCTCGTGCCGATCATGATCTTCATCGCTTTGTGGGGGAGCATGGGCGTAGGATTTTTGGCCATGCTGGCAGGGCTGCTGAACATCGACAAATCGATGTACGAGGCGGCTTATATCGACGGCATTCGCAATCGTTGGCAGGAAATTTTCTATATTACGATTCCGTCCATGAAACCTCAAATGCTGTTCGGCGCGGTCATGGCGATCATCGGCACCTTCAATGCGTCGGGTGTGGCGTCGGCGCTTAGCGGAGGTTCGCCCCCGCCTCAATACGCAGGCTGGTTGATCGTCGACCACGCCAACGACTTCGGGTTCGTCCGGTACGAAATGGGGTACGCGTCCGCGGTGACCGTCGTCCTGCTCTATATCGTCGTTTTATTCAACAAGATCAGCTACAAACTATTCGGAGACAAGTAGTCTCCGCACTATATGCCGTGTGGTGAGATGATTGGTTAAAATCAACCCGATTAAATTTCATAAGGATCAACTCGGCTTCCATCTCGTATTGCTCTTGATGTCGCTGTTTTTGACCTTGCCCATCTTGTTTATCGCGAACCATGCGTTTAAGCCGTTTACGGAGCTGTTTGCGTATCCGCCGACGTTTATCGTGAAGACGCCGACATTGGAAAATTTCCGAATGCTGCTTCAATTTTCTTCGGAGTCGGGAATTCCGATGTCGAGATATTTGTTCAACAGCTTGTTCACGACAACGATCGTCATTGTGCTGACGCTGCTCATCAGCTCCCTGGCGGCGTTCGCCTTATCGAAATTGCATTTCAAAGGCAAGCATGCGTTCAACAAAATCAATACGCTCGCCTTGATGTTCGTTCCGATCGCCGTAGCGATTCCGCGGTTTTTGATCATCGAACAGCTCGGCATATACAACACGTATCTCGCCCATATTATCCCCATGCTGGCGATGCCGATCGGCATCTTCCTGCTGAAGCAATTTATGGACCAAATTCCGGACGATCTGATCGAAGCGTCGAAGATGGATGGGGGCGGCAACTGGCGGGTGTATTGGAACGTGATGCTGCCGCTCGTCAAACCTGCGCTCGCGACGGTCGCGATCTTGACGTTTCAGGCAAGCTGGGGCAACACGGAGGGCTCATCCATCTTTATGGATGACGAGTCGCTCAGGACATTGCCTTTTTACATGAACACGCTCATCGGGCAATCGGGCAACATCGTAGCCGGTGCGGGTTTGTCCGCCGTGGTCGGTTTGATCATGTTTGTTCCGAATTTGGTTTTGTTCGTTATTTTACAAAATAAAGTCATGGACTCCATGGCTCATACGGGGATCAAATGATATGAAAAAACGGGGAATACCGAAACCGCTTCGCTGTTTTGCGGCTTTGGTGCTGCTGTATTTCCTTGCGGCGCACGCCGTGGCGGAGGCGGAGACGCCTTATTTCACCTACACGAGCGACAGCGAAGGGAATACGATCCGAACGCAAACCTCTTATATACCGGCCGTGCAAATCAGCGAAATTAACGGCCAGAAGCTGAACACGCCCGAGCACGTCTTTGTCGATGACCGGGACGACGTGTACATTACCGACAGCGCCTTGAACAAAGTTTTTGTGCTGGACCGGAACTACCGCTTTGTCAAAGAACTGGCGAGCGACAAGTTTGCCGCCGTCAAAAGCACGTTCGTCACGGACCAATTCATTTATGTCGTGGACACGTCCAAAAATGAAATCTTCGTATTCGACAAGATCACCTTCGAGCCGGTGCAGGAAATCGGCAAACCGGACTCGCCGATTTTTGCCGAAGGGTACGAATTCAGCCCGACGCATATTGCGGTCGATGTTCGAGGCAATTTGTATGTTCGGGGCACGGGGTCCGTCAACGGCTTGATCATGCTCAACCGGGAAGGGGAATTCATTACGTTCTTCGGCGCCAACCCGATGAAGGTCCCGTTGATCGACCAATTGCGGTCCGTTTTTTTGACCGAAGCCCAGCAATCCAAGATTGAAAAAGTAATGCCCGATGTCCCGAGCAATATCGCGATCGACCGCAAAGGATTTATTTATACGGTAACTTCGTCCGTCGAAACGAATCCGATCAAGAAATTTAACGTATCGGGAAGAAATTATTTCCCGGACAAAATCGTCGGGACGTTCGCCATGGAAAGCGTATGGAGCGGACGGCATAACAACGTTTACGCCCTCAATACCGACGGCTGGATCTTCGAGTACGACGCAAACGGGAACTTATTGTTTTTGTTCGGGGGCAAAGACTTCAACTCCAGCCGTCTCGGTCTGTTGAACCGTCCCGTCAGCATCGCCTCAAATTCCGCCGACGAGTTGATTGTCGTCGACCAAGGGATGAAGCTGATCCAGACGTACCGTTCGACCGAATTCGCCAATACGGTTCATCAGGCGATGGATGCGTATCAGGACGGCGATTACGATAAAAGCCAAAAGCTGTGGGAATATACGCTGAAATTTAATTCGATCTTCGACAAAGCGCATATCGGCTTAGGCGACGCCCTGCTTCGGGATGGGGATGCTGCGGGCGCTTATCAAGAATATACGGATGCCCGATATAAAACCGGCATGTCGGAAGCTTATTGGGAAATTCGCCAAAACTGGCTGACCGATAACCTGGATATTATTTTTCCGATTTTCCTTGCTCTTGTCGTTTTAGGTTATTTGCATAGGTTCCTCAACGGAAAATACGGATACGGGGCCGTCGTCAGACGGAAGCTTGCCGTCGTCAGAAAAGTGAAACTTATCGACGATTTGCTTTATATGTTTACTTTCTTGAGGCGGCCGCTGGAGGGATTTTATCAAATTCAGTACGAGAACCGGGTTTCAAGAGTATCGTCTACGGTCATCTATGTCTTGGCCGTCGTGATGCTGATTTTGCAATATGAATACGCCAGCCGGCTGTTCGTTTCCGGGCAGGGGTACTTCCTGTTCGAATTGTCGATCATCGTTGGGTTTGCCGTGTTGTGGGTGCTGTCCAACTACCTGGTCTGCTCCATCGCGGACGGCGAAGGAAAATTCAGAGACGTATACAACGCGACGGCTTATTCCTTGAGCCCGATGATCGTCATTATGCCGCTGCTGATCATATTCAGCAACGCGTTAACGCTAGAGCAAGCGGTGTTCTACCATTTGCCGGTTCAAGCGATGACGGTCTGGATCGTCGTATTACTATTTTTCAAAATCAAGGACATCCAAAATTACGAAGTGGGCGAAACGGTTGGCGTTATTGTCCGAAGCGCGTTTACGATGCTGATCATCGGCTTGTTCCTGTTCGTCCTGTATTCGATCGGCTACCAACTGCTTGGTTTCGTGCATGATATCGTGACGGAGGCTGGGAAAAGATGGTCGTAAAAAGAATAAAACTCGCAATTGCCGTTCTAATTGTCGCCGCATTAGGCGTGTACCTGTTGTTCAGCCGGGCGGAGAAGGTGGAATACGGCATTGCCGCAGCACAAAGCAACTCCAAAATCATCGTGGTTAACGATTCTCCGGGCCCATGCGCCGAACAAGCCGCCGGCACCGCAATTCCGAGTACGTTCGGAAAGGTGGCCGAGAACGGCCAACTGGAGCTGTATCTCGAAGAAGATAGCGTCGCCATTGCGGTCAAAGACAAGTGCAACGGTTACGCCTGGTTTTCCTACGATGTCGATTTGGATATGGAGAAGGCCGGGTACAGCCCGGATATTATCGGATACATCAAGTCGGGGATTTCGATCGTCACCTATGACAAGTTCAAGCCGGGCCGGCGTACGATACTCGGCGATCAAGCGAAGAAGACATATCAATTTCGGGACGACGGTTTTACTGCGACGATCGATTTTACGAAAGTGCAGCTTAAATTCGACGTCGTGGTTACCCTTAAGCAAGGGGATTTAATCGTCGAGGTCCCTCGCGAAAGCATTCAAGAATACAATCCGGCTTTATGGAAGCCGGGAAACAACGATATTTTGCTTAGCGAGATGATCGTCTATCCGTTTTTCGGCAGCGTTACGCACAAGCAAAACGGCTACGTCGTCATTCCCGACGGCTCCGGAGCAATCGTAAGGCTGGACGAAACCCCGAAATATGCAACAGGGTATTCGGCTCCCGTATATGGCCAAGATTACGGTTATGAAACGACCGCCGCGCTGAATCCGAAACGGATGGCGATCAAACCTTTGGAAAGAGTATCCTTGCCGATTTACGGTTTGATTCATGATGCGGGCCATGCCGGCCTGCTCGTCATCGCGGAAGACGGAGCCGGGTATGCGACCTACAATTACGTGTCGAAAAATTTGCAGACGAGCGATTATCAATCGTATTTCACCTATAACTACCGAACGGCTTACGCCCAGACGCAAAGTCGGGTGAATAAGGGTCAATACGTGCTCGGCTTTCAGGAGCGGCCGAATCAATTCGATCTCGTCCAGCGCTATGTTTTCCTAAGAGGCCCCAAAGCGGATTATGTCGGCGTGGCCAAAGGGTTCCGCGATTATTTGGCCAAAAAAGACGGCCTAAAGAAAAAATCGGAAGCCGCCCGCGACCAAATTCCGATGAAAATCGATTTTATCAACAATGAAGTGACGATGGGGACGCTCGGCACCGAAAATGTGCCCGCGACGAAGTATAAGCAAGCACAGGAGCTGGTCAAGACGTTCACCGACAAAGGCTATCGGAATTTGGACGTTGCCTTCAAGACGTTTGTCCAAGAAGATTACGGCTACCGGTTCAAGGTCATGGATGACCTGGGGGGAGAAGACGCTTTTCAAGAAGCGATCGCCGATTTCGCTTCCCGCAACGTGAAGTTCAGCTATTATGTCGATTATGCCAGGTCCTATTATGAAAAAACGAAGTATACGGCAAGCAAGTTAAACCGGCAGGATATCCAGGTGCTGAACGAGAACAAATCGCTGTACAACTACCTGAACAATCCGAAATACGTTCAATATTTGGCGGAGCGGGACTTGGACGCATTCAAAAAGATCAACATCGATTCGCTCGCTTTGGACGGGCTAACGGAAACTTTGTTTACGCATTACGATCACGGAACGATCGGCTACGCAAACGACGGAATGGCTTATGCGGCACACGCGATCCGGTATTTGAACGATAACGGCATCAGAACGGGCATTTATTCGCCGGATGCTTACCTCTATAAATACGTCAGCGAGTATTACAATACGCCGATCGTTTCTTCGGATCTTGTGTTTATCGACGCGACCGTTCCGCTCATTCCGCTAGTATTGAGCGGTTATGCGGACATGTTTTCGCCTTATATGAACTTTTCGTCCAACGACACCGACTCCATGCTGCGAATGATCGAGTTCGGGGTGTTTCCGTCCTTCGTATTGACGGGCGAATCGACTTATGACATTAAGCGGACCGCATCAAACGACGTCTATGCGTCCGAATATCCTTACTTGAAGGATCGCATCGACTTTTTGTACGCCTCGGTCAACCAAGCTTTGCATGAAGTGTCGGACAGCGAAATGGTGGGCCACACGATCTTGGCGAAGGGTGTCGTTCGGGTTCAATATGCGAACGGCAAAACGATCGTGATCAATTACAATAACGAACCGTACGACGTCGGGAATGTGAAAATTAAACCAAAAGGGTTTGAGATGTTATGAAGAACAAACAAGCGTGGACCGGCGTGCTTTTTATCAGCCCTTGGATTATCGGGTTTTTGGCTTTTGTCGCCTATCCGCTGTATCGGACCGTCTTCATGAGCTTCTATAACGTTTCCTTCGGGTTCAAGTCCGGCTGGAGATACGAGTGGGTCGGCGCGGAAAACTACAAAAGAATACTGTCCGAGGATACCGACTTCGTCATCGAAGCGCAAAATTTTGTCGTCGGCACGCTGCTGAATGTTCCCGTCATTATTGCGTTGTCGATGATTATCGCCGTGCTGCTGAACCAGAAATTACGGGGAAAGGCATTTTTCCGTTTGCTGTTCTTTTTGCCTATCGTCATTTTGAACGGCGAGCTGATGGAAAACATGAACACGTACGGGGGCATGTCGATTACGGCCAACCATTTCATCATGGAAACGATGCGGGCCGTCATTCCGTCGGACAATGTCGTGCTGCTCATCGGCAATCTGTTCGGGCTGATCGTTGAGCTGTTATGGTACAGCGCCGTTCCGATTCTAATCTTCCTGGCGGCGCTGCAGAAGATCGGCAAAGACATGTACGAGGCCGCATCGATCGACGGGGCTTCGCCTTGGACTTCGTTCTGGAAAATCACGTTGCCGACCATCTACCCGATGATCAGCCTATGCGTCATCTATTTGGTCGTTTTCCTGGCGAATTTCGAAGCCAATCCGATCAACGGCATCATTATGGCGTCCAAGTATGACGGCTCCCGGCGCGAAGGATATGCCTCCGCGCTTTCCATCCTGTATTCGGCCGTGCAGATCGTAATGATCGCCGTCCTCTATTACGCAACCCGCAGCAGAAACGAAAAAGGGAGGTGATTCCGATGAACGTGATCTATAGCCGCGTCAGGCAGCAAGTTTTTAAATATACCCCGTCAGTGAAAAGAGTATTTTTCGGGATGCAGATCAGCGATGGCCTGGTGTATCATGCGGCGGCTTATGCGATTTTGACCGTATTCGGATTCGTGTTCTTGTTTCCGCTGCTGTATATGCTCTCGACCAGCTTCATGTCCAACCTGGACTTGGCCGATACGACCGTCGAATGGCTGCCGTCCGGCCTGTATACGTTTAACTATGAAATGACGTGGAAAGCGCTGAAGCTGCCCGGCTCTTACGTGACGTCGATCGCGGTGGCGGGGGCTACGCTGCTGTGCGTTATCCTGTCCTCCATGCTGGTCGGGTACGGCTTGGCGCGCTTCCAGTTCAAAGGCAAAAATATCGTGTTAATCTTGCTCCTATTTACGTACATCGTCCCGAAAACGTTATTTTTCATCCCGAGATTTCAAATCTTCATGGAGCTCGGGCTGAAGGGCAATATCGGGGCGCTGCTTGTCCCGGCGTTAACCGGACAGGCGGAGCAGGCATCGCTATTTATCCTGATCTTCTATCAATTTTTCAAAATGATTCCGAAGTCGCTGGAGGAAGCGGCCTACATGGACGGAGCGGGGGCGATAAGGACCTTTTGGAAAATTGCGATTCCGATGGTCGGGCCCGCTTTTATTATCGTTGGCGTATACGGGTTTTCGATCTATTGGAATGAAACGTTTTTGACCTCATTTTACTTGGACGGCAAAATCCAGACGATTCCGATGCTGCTCGGCAATTTGCAGGACTCGTTCGGCTCGGCGGTTACGGCCAGCAAGGCGGGCGATGTTAGCAAAAATCCGAATTTGAGCTATACGGAAGCGAAGGCGTTTGCGGGGACGTTGTTATCCATTATCCCGCTGACGGCCATGTATTTTGTCGTTCAGAGATGGTTTGTGGAAAGCATCGATAAATCGGGCATTACCGGCGAATAAAGCGCCGCGCCTACATCATAAGGAGTGTTGTTCAAATGTTGAAAGTAACGGTATGGAATGAAAACCGCCATGAGCGGCAAAACCCGGTCGTACGGGACATCTATCCGGCCGGCATTCACGGCGCGATTGCCGGGTTTTTGGGCGAAGCGGGATTCGAAGTGCGGACGGCGACCTTGGACGAGCCTGAGCATGGTTTGACGGATGAAGTACTGCAGTCTACGGATGTACTCATTTGGTGGGGCCATCTCGCCCATGGGGAAGTCCGGGATGAGGTTGTTCAAAAGGTGCAGCAGCGGGTGCTTGACGGGATGGGGCTGATTGTCCTTCACTCCGGCCACTTCTCGAAAATTTTCAAAACGCTCATGGGCACAAGCTGCGATCTCAAATGGCGCGAAGCCGACGAAAACGAACGATTGTGGGTCGTTGCTCCGGGTCATCCGATCGCGGAAGGCATCGGGGAGTGTATCGATTTGGAGAAAGAAGAAATGTACGGCGAGCATTTTGATATCCCTGCTCCGGAGGAGCTCGTCTTTACAAGCTGGTTCGCCGGAGGCGAAGTGTTCCGCAGCGGCTGCACCTATACGCGGGGGAACGGGAAAGTTTTTTATTTCCGGCCGGGTCATGAGACGTATCCGACTTATTATAATAAGGATATCCAGCGTGTCATCGTAAATGCCGTGAAATGGGCGCAGCCTGTTAAGCGCAATCGTCCGGTATATGGAAATGCGCAGCCATTGGAAAAATTACGCTGAGATCCATCGGCATCATCGAAAGGAGAAAACGGAACATGAACAAGTATCGCATCGGTTTGATTGGGCTAGGCGGGATGGCGCAAGCGCATATCCGGGGGATGGCCGCCGAAGGCCGCTTCGAGGTGATCGCAGCGAGTGATGTAAACGAAGCCGCGCTGGCCAAAGTCGGGGATCAGCTCGGGATCGCCGCGGGCAAACGATATACCGATTTTACGAGGTTGATTCATGATCCGGACGTCGATGCGGTCGTGTCCGTCACCCCGAATCATATTCATGCCGGTATTATCCGGGCGTGCCTGCAGGCGAACAAGCCGTTTATGGCCGAAAAACCGTTCACGCGCGTGTTCCAGGAGGCCGTATCGCTGCTGGACATGTACGAGCGGCAACCGGTACCGGCCATGGTCGGCTTTAGCTACCGTTATACGCCGGCATTCCGTTACGCGAGGGAGCTGGTGCGCGAGGGTAGGCTGGGTACGGTAAGAAGCTTCTCAATCCAGTACTTGCAAGGTTGGGGAGCGGCGCATTGCGGAACTCCTTATGTGTGGCGGTTCGATAAGGAGATTTCCGGAACGGGTACGCTCGGTGACCTCGGCTCGCATATGATCGACATGGCTCGATTCCTGTTCGGCGAATTCGAGGAGCTGTCCGCTCAGCTGCGCACGATCGTACCGGAGCGGCCGGATCCGATAACGGGGGAGCCGGTCAAAGTGGAAGTCGATGACTTCGCAAGCTTCCTTGCGCGGATGACGGGGGATGTCATGGGCGTTTTCCAAACAACGCGCAACGCGGTCGGGTCGGACAATCAGCACGAAGTTTCGATTTACGGAGACACGGGCACGATCCACGCTTCGACGTGCGAGCCGGACCAGCTTGTTTGGATCCGCGAGGAAAAACCGGGCCAGCGCTCGCGAACGATACTCCAAGTGCCGGAACGGTGCAAAGTTTCGCAGCATTCGGACTTTCTGGCGCTGCTGGACGGCGCCGCGCCGGATGGGCTGCCCGGTTTTATGGACGGCTACCGGAACCAGGAAGTGCTGGATGCGATCATCCGATCCAGCGAAACAAGAACGATGATCCGTTTGTCATAAGATTAACAGATAATAAGCTGCCTGAAATCAAAGGCAGCTTTTTTTTGCGCGGCAAGCGGAATTTTTGAAAAATGGTGAAGGCTTAACCCCGGTTCTCGTCGTCTATATATACAAGCGCACAGTCATAAAAGAATATGACTGAATTTACTGACGACAGTCACTACTACAGTATGACTGAAATAAGGTAAGATGGTATATAGAGAAGGCTTGGAGAGGGTGAAGCAAGTGGAGAAAGTATCGCTATTATTCGAAAACTACGGTTATATCGTGTTATTCGTCGGACTTTTACTGGAGTACGTATTTATGCCTTTTCCCGGTGAGCTTGTTTTGAGTTACGCCGGTTTTTTGTCCAATGAAGGCCAGCTGAATTGGATTTTGTGCACGCTGCTCGCGGGCAGCGGCACGATGATCGGCATGACGATTACGTTCGTGCTAGGCAAAAAATTAGGGAGTCCGTTCATCGAAAAACACGGGTCCAAGTTTTTGCTTGGTCCGGAGAAGATGAAGAAGACGACCCGCTGGTTTGAAAAATACGGCAACAAGGTGTTGCTTATCGCTTATTTCATTCCCGGCGTACGGCATTTTACGGGATACTTATCCGGCATTATGGGCGTGTCGTACCGTCAGTTCGCTTTGTATGCATACAGCGGCGCGGCGATATGGGTAGGCACGTTTCTGGCGCTCGGTTATTTTATAGGCCCAGAGTTCAAGCACTTTGAGGGCTACATCCTGGGGTATATACTGAAAGGGTTGTGCGTTATCGCGCCGCTGCTTATCGTCTGGTTCGTGTACAAACGGCTGCGTCCGCGGCTCAAGCAGCTTCGGCAAGCCCAAGTATGGGCTTCGCTGACTGCGGCGGCTTCTTCGGGTATCGTGCTGCTGATCGTGCTGAGCATCAAATAAAAGTAAAGCTAACTTTGCGCAAAACGGATCTCGCTTGAGATCCGTTTTTGGCGTGCGAGCTGATGATGATCGCCAAGCGGATGTTTGCGGAGCATCATTACAACGCCAAAAAGGAGAGGGGATGGGATCATCCGGCCTCTCCTTTTCTACAGGCTAAGCGTTGAATTGTTTCAAAATATCGTCCAGCAGCATGTTCGCCGCTTTGTAGCCGCCCGCGATATTCCAAATGACTTCGTTCACTTGAACGACTTTGTTCGTTTTGGCAACGTTCAAATTTTTGAACAGCGGATCGTCGAGCCATTCTTTGGCGATGTTGTCCGCATCGGAGTTGCCCGGCGTGGAAGAGACGAAGTAGAACATCATATCGCCGTCCATGTCCGGAATACGTTCCTTGCCGAGCGCCTCCATGAACTGGTCTTTATCCTGCGAGGCAGGCCGGGCGAATCCAAGCTGGTTCAGCAGAAGCCCGCTGAACGTATCCTTCTGGTAAATCCGCACGTCCTTCGCCGAAAAACGGACAACCGACACTTTGGCTTTTGTTTTGTCGCCGAGCTTCGTTTTCGCTTCTTCGACGCGTTGATCGAATTGTTGGAGCAGTTTTTCGCCTTCGGATTTTTTGTTCAGCGCATCGGCATAAAGCTCGAAATTGACTCTCCACTTGCCGGCCAAATCCTCCGAGAATACGGTAGGAGCGATATTTTTCAGCTGCTCGTATATTTTTTCATGGCGTACTTTGTTGCCGATAATCAGATCGGGCTTGAGGCTTGCGATCAATTCGATGTTCGGCTGCGTTTCTTCCCCGAGAGGAATGACATCCTTCATATCGTCCTTAATATGATCGTACCAAGGATCGCCCACCCAGGAATTCACCGCGCCGACAGGCTTCACGCCGAGCGCCAGAAGCGCTTCCGTTCCTTCGTTCGTCAGGATGACGACGCGTTGCGGCGTTCCTTGAATGTCCTGCTCGCCCATCGCGTGCTTGATTTTACGCATTTCCCCGGTTTCGCCTTGACTACCCGTATTTTCCGCGGCTGCCTCCGTTTTCTTCTCCCCGGTGCCGGCGGGCTCTTTATTATCCTCCGCGTTCTTCGCTCCGCAGCCTGCGGCAATAAAGGCAGACAGAGCAATCAATGCCATAATTAGCGTGAATCGTTTGAAGCGCAGCATGGTTTCTTGTTTCCTCCCCGATCGGTATGTATTAATAGCATAAAACGTTCATGCCGATAAATGATAATGATAATGATTATCACAAACCCGCAGCCATATTCTACCTTACGTATTTTTCGTTTGTCAATCATTTTATGATAATGAATATCAATATCGTTGACAAAAGATTGCAATTCTCCCTACAATGATACTGAATTCAGGGAGGGGGAGCTGTTGTGGTCCAATTATTGCATACGAACAGAAGCAAGTCGGTCGTACTGACCGCAGGATTCGTTCTGCTTCTCGGTTGTATGCTTGCGAGTGCTTGGTTCGGTTATAGCCGAATTGAATTGAGGATGTTATGGGAGGCCTATACGCAATTTGACGGGTCCAACGAACATATTATCGTGACGACTTCACGCGTTCCGCGGGCGATGATCGCTTCTGCCGTCGGCGCATGTCTTGCGGTCGCAGGCGCATTGATGCAGGCGTTGACGCGAAATCCGCTGGCGTCGCCTTCCGTATTCGGGGTCAACGCCGGCGCGGTGATGTTCATCGTCCTGGGCATTGCCATCGCGGGAGCAAGGCTAAGCATGTCGGGGATGGTTTGGCTTGCTTTTGCCGGTGCGGGATTAACGGCATTGCTCGTTTTCGGGTTAAGCGCCGTCGGCAAAGACGGCTTTACGCCGATCAAGCTGACGCTCGCCGGTTCCGCCGTAGCGGCGTTTGCTTCAGCCGTTACTTCTTGTCTCATGCTGCTGGACAACAGCTCTCTTGAAAAAGCATTGTATTGGCTGGTCGGGTCGATCTCCGGCCGGGAGGCCGGTCATTTGCAATCTGTCGTCCTCTACATGCTCGCGGGTTTGCTCATCGCCATGCTGCTGGCGAGATCCGTGAATTTGCTCGCGATGGGCGACGATATTTCAAGAGGACTGGGCCAGCGGACTTTGCTTGTCAAGGCGGGGGTGGCCGTATCGGTCGTGCTGCTGGCGGGAGCTTCCGTGTCCGTTGCCGGGCCGATCGCTTTTGTCGGAGTCATCATCCCGCATCTTTGCCGGTTTATTGTGGGCGGCGACCACCGGTGGCTGCTTCCGTATTGTGCCGTAGCGGGAGCCGTATTGCTTGTGGCGGCGGATACCGCGTCGCGTTTTATCCTGATGCCGAAGGAAGTTCCCGTCGGCGTGATGACCGCATTGCTCGGCGTGCCGTTCCTCGTTCATGTCGCCAGAAGGAGAAGCCATGATTAATATGAAAAATCGTCGTATTGCCATCGCCTTCATATTGTTCATGCTGTTAATCGGCTTGGCGGCAACAAGCGCGTCGCTTGGCAGCATCCGTATTCCCGCCGGCGAGCTTGTTCGCATCCTTGTTGGCGGGGGGGAGGATACATACCGGCTGATCGTGATCGATCTAAGGCTGCCGCGAATCGTTGCGGCGATACTCGTCGGGGCGGCTTTGGCCGTTTCCGGCGCCGTTCTGCAAGGCGTTATCCGCAACCCGCTCGCTTCGCCCGATCTGCTGGGCATTTCCGGAGGAGCTTCGGTCGCCGCATTGGGATTCATGACGCTGTTCGCAGGACGATTCAGCATTCACTTCGTACCGTTCCTTGCGATCGCAGGGGCCTTTGTCGCGGCATTTACGATCTACTCGCTTGCTTGGAAGAGAGGCGTTTCCCCGTACCGGCTCGTATTGATCGGAATCGGCATCTCGACCGCGATGGGCGCGCTAACTACGTTTATACTGATCAGCGGCCCGTCTTATTTGGCATCCCAGTTGCTCGGCTGGATGACCGGTACCGTTTACGGCACTTCGTGGAAGCATGTAGCGGCACTAGCTCCGTGGGTCGCATTGTTTATTCCGCTTGCGATGTCGCGTTCCAGAGAACTGAACGTTCAAGCCTTGGGCGATAGCGCCGCGATTGGACTCGGCAGCGCAATCCAGAGCAGCAGGCTGCTGCTTATCGTATATTGCGTAGCGCTCTCCGGCGCTTCCGTCGGCATAGCCGGCACGATTTCGTTTATCGGACTCATGGCGCCGCATATGGCGCGCAAGCTCGTTGGTCCGACGCACGGCATCCTGCTCCCGGTATCCGCGATTATCGGAAGCCTCATCCTCGTAACCGCGGACTTGCTGGGCCGGTTGCTGTTCGAACCGCTCGACATTCCGGCAGGCGTATTTACGGCAGGCATCGGGGCACCGTTTTTCTTATTCCTGCTATTCCGCGGGAGGAAGGCGAATCGATGACAATGGTGAAGATGAAACATTGACAATGATGTGAACGATAATGATTATCATTGACAATCGCGCGTCGCTTGGTTATGATTTTTCACAGTTAATGATAATCATTATCAATAAAACGGTTGATGGAGCCGTACATCATTGGAGGAAGTTATTATGAGACGTTTGTCATCAAAATGGTTCATGCTGATCATTGTCTGCATGCTGGTCGCCGTTACCGGCTGCGGCAAATCGGAATCCGGTCAAGACACTTCGGGAACGGATCCAAAAACCGAAACGGGCGATTCGACCGTAAAAACGGACGGAACAACCGAAACGAATGCCGCATCCGAGGATACGGTTCGGGTCGTGAAACATGTCGGCGGCGAAGCGAAAATCAAAGGAACGCCAAAACGTATCGTAGCGATCGAATGGTCCAATATTGAATATGTGCTTGCGCTTGGCGTTCAGCCGGTCGGCGCGGCCGATATCGCCGGGTTTAAAAAATGGGTGAATACGAAGACGGAATTGGCGGCCGACGTAACCGACATCGGAACGCGCCAGGAGCCTAACCTCGAAGCGATTATGGCGCTCAAGCCGGACCTCATCCTGACGGATATCGATACAAACAAAGCGATTTACGATAAATTAAGCGGCATTGCTCCGACGGTCATGACGGAGATGTTCCCGAAGCAAGCCGGAACGAATCAGTTCGAAACGATGGAACGCGACCTGAAGCTGACGGCCGAGGCTTTGAACATGCCGGATGCCGCCCAGAAGGCGCTGGACCGGATGAATGCGGCGTTCGATAAGGCGAAAGAAGAACTGAAGGCCGCCGGCAAAGAAGGCATGGAATACGTATTGACCCAAGCTTTTACGTACAATAACGCCGTAGGCTTGCGGTTGTTCCTGGACAATGCGGTTACCGCGCAAGTTCTGAACAAAATCGGTCTGAAGAACGCGTACACGTCCGATAAGTTCGAGCAATACGGATTTACCACGACGACGGTCGAAGCTTTGCCTGCCGTGCAAAAAGCAAGCCTGCTGTACATCGTGCAGGACGACGACAACGTATTCGAAAATCAATTGAAGGATAACCCGGTATGGAAAGGCCTTGATTTTGTCAAAGAAAACCGGACTTACGCTCTGGGCGGCGATACTTGGACGTTCGGCGGTCCGCTTTCGGCGGAAGTTTTGGCTGAGAAGGCTGCTGCTGCGATAACGAAAAAATAGCTGTTTCTCCATTGACATTGTCACTGATAACGATTATCATTACTATAGTTAATCATTGATAATCGTTATCATTATCGTGCCGGAACATGCTGTCCGGCGTCCAGAGGGGGAAGCGACATGAGTCGTTTACATACGAAACAGTTGGATATTGCTTATGAAGAACGCTTGATCGTCCAGGATCTGAACGTATCCATTCCAGATCATCGGATCACCGCGCTAGTCGGCGCGAACGGGTCCGGTAAATCGACGATCCTGAAGACGATGGCCCGCATCATGAAGCCGAAGGGCGGCGGCGTCTTCCTCGACGGCAAATCGATTCATCAGCAATCGACCCGCGATGTGGCGAAAAGCTTGGCGATTCTGCCGCAAAATCCGGTCGCACCCGACGGACTCACGGTCAGCGAGCTTGTATCGTATGGGCGGTTCCCGCATCAGCGCGGCTTCGGCACGCTGAAGCCGGAAGATAAAGATATCGTAAGATGGGCGCTTGAGGTAACCGGGATGAGCGATTTTGCCGATCGCCCGGCCGACCAGCTGTCCGGCGGCCAGCGTCAACGGGCCTGGATCGCAATGGCACTCGCCCAGCAAACGGACATTTTGTTCCTGGACGAACCGACGACTTTCCTTGATATGGCGCATCAATTCGAGGTTTTGAAGCTGCTCCGCAAGCTGAACGAAGAAGAAGGCCGCACGATCGTGATGGTCGTTCACGATTTGAACCATGCCTCCCAATACGCCCACCATATCGTTGCGATCAAGCGAGGTGTCGTGTGCGGCGAAGGCGCTCCGCAGAACGTGTTGACGCACGAGCTGCTTCGCGAGGTATTCAATGTCGAGGCCGATATCGTGCCGGACCCGCGGACGGGAATGCCGCTGTGCATTCCGTACGGATTGGCAAGCGATCGGGCGAAGCAAGAAGCGGCTAAGGAAGACGGCAAATCCGGCGTGGCTGCCGCGGCAACTGCAACAACGAATAAACAGGACGACCGCGCGCCGGTCGCCGCGAACGCATAGATATTACGTTTTGGAGGGCCTTTCACATGATGAGTTCCGTAAAAAGCCAGGTTGACGCCAAGTCGGCCTGGCTTCCCTTTTGGTTATCGGGGTTATTGATATACGGCGGAGGTATCGCTCTCCTTCTGCTGCTCATGATGATTCATATTACGCAGGGGGAAGCTGGCTTGAAGTTCAGCACGGTCGTCGATGCCGTGTTTGCTCCCGCGGACCTGGCGGAGCATCATATCGTCCGGACGCTCCGCATGCCTCGTGCGGTGATCGGCGTTATCGCGGGCGCCGCGCTGGCCGTTTCCGGGGTGCTGCTCCAGACGGTGACGCGCAATCCGCTGTCGTCGGCAGGAACGCTTGGCATTAATGCGGGGGCTTATTTTATGGTGGTTGCCGCCGTTATTTTTGCGCCGAAGCTGGCTTCCGGTTATTCCGTGTTGCTCGCGTTGGCCGGGGGTATCGCCGCGGCGCTGCTGTCGTATGCGCTTGCCGGAGGCAAATGGGCGACCCCTGTCCGGATGGCGCTGGCCGGAACCGTTGTCGGCATGGCATTATCCGCGTTCACGGGAGCGCTGCAAATGATGTTCTCGAACGAAACGAGCAAGCTGTTCCTGTTTGGTGCGGGTTCTCTCGTGCAGAACGATTGGAGCGGCGTCACGTTCGCATGGCCTTGGGTCGCGGGTGGCATCCTGCTGTCCGTCTTCCTCTCGCGGGCACTTGATTTAATGGAACTGGGCGAGGAGGTGGCCAGCTCGCTTGGGCAGCGTGTCGGCCGAACCCGGTTCGCGGGCCTTGGGCTTGCCGTGCTGCTCGCCGGCATTACGGTCAGCGTTGTCGGGCCGATCGGCTTCGTCGGCTTGATCGCGCCGCATCTGATGCGGCTTCTGGGGTATCGCCGCCATCTGAAGCTCATCCCTGCCGCGGCGATCTGGGGGGCCATCGTCGTCGTGGGCGCCGATGCGCTGGCCCGGATGTTTACGAACCTTGTCGGCGAGATGCCCGTAGGCGCCATGACCGCCGCTATCGGTGCACCGTGGCTGATCTGGCTTGCCTATCGCGCCGGACGGAGTGGCAAGGACGTGCCGAAGTCGTCCGGTGCGTCCACGGGGGCCCTGTCGCGCAAAGTCCCGTTCCCGGTTTTGGTCGCGGCCTGCGGCGTTCTGCTTGTCGTTGCCGTCATTGCCGGATTAGCTCTCGGCGGCATCAAGATCAGCGTCTCGGAATTATTCGCCGTGTTCTTCGGAAGCGGGCCCGATATGGCGAGGAACATCATAATGGACCTGAGGCTGCCTCGCCTGCTCGTTGCCGCGTTCGCGGGAGCCTCGCTGGCTGTGAGCGGGCTGCTGCTGCAAGGCGTCGTCCGCAATCCTCTGGCCGATCCGTCGATCGTCGGCGTGACGGCGGGTGCCGGCTGCGGGGCGCTCTTGATGATCGTGGTTTGGCCGGAGCTGCCTGTCGTGATGCTGCCGATCGGCGCATTCGTCGGAGCTGTGCTTGCCGCCGCCATCGTCTACATGATCGCGTGGCGGACCGGGCTGCAGCCTGCCGTACTCGCACTGGTGGGGATCGCCGTATCCGCGTTCGGTTCGGCCGGCATTCAGCTGCTTGTCATTAAGGCTCAGATGTTCGCCGCCGCGGCGTTGGCCTGGCTGTCAGGCACGACGTATGCACGAGGCTGGGAGGAGCTGTCCCGGCTGCTTCTATGGCCGGCACTGCTGCTCCCGCTTGCTTGGTATTACGCGCGCAAGCTGGACGTGTCGGGCTTCGGCGACGAAGTCGCCACGAATCTCGGGCTGCAGGTGAACCGTACGCGGTTGGTGGGCGGCGTCATCGGCGTCGCTTTGGCGGCCGCATCGGTAGCGACGGTCGGGACCGTCGGCTTCGTCGGTTTGCTCGCACCGCATGCTGCGCGCATGCTTGCGGGGCATAACCATCGCCGCCTGGTCATTCTGTCGGCACTGCTCGGCGCCTGTCTGCTCGTGCTGGCCGATGTGGTCGGCCGGATCATCCTCATTCCGAAGGATATTCCATCCGGGCTAGTCGTTGCCGTGCTTGGCGCGCCGTATTTCTTATGGCTGATGCGATCGTCTTCGCGCGCGAAAGGATAGCGCAGGCGGAAGGAAATGGGCGAAGGTTGCGTCATCCGCGCTAAATATTCATTATGTGGCTGTGCCGCCAAACCAACACAAGAAGCCCCGCGATACCGGCCGAGAGGTCCGTTTCGCGGGGCTTTGAAGTTGCAGCGATGCGGCCGGACACCGTTCTGTAGGGTCTAGTTGTAATCGCGATATGGTCGAGCGCTGAACTGCCGGGACTTCGATGCTGAAAGCATATCGACATTTATTCGCCCGGGTGCCGTGCCACGGTGAGAGGGTTGAGCGCATTGCACCGCGTGCGGTCCGAGAGGCATAGCCGCTACAGCTTCTTCCCCGCAAACAGAAGCATCGCAAAAGAAATGACGATAATCGACCCGGTCCACCACCAGGCGAGACTCATATTCCCGGAATCGACGGCGACGTAAATCGCGGTCGGAACCGTCTGCGTCCTGCCGGGGATGTTGCCCGCGATCATGAGCGTTGCGCCGAATTCGCCGAGCGCTCGCGCGAAGCCGAGAATATAACCCGACAAGAGCGAACGGTAAGACAGCGGAATCGAAATGTAGCGCATGACCTGCCATTCGCTCGCTCCCATCGAACGCGCCGAATCCTCCAGATGTGCATCCACGGAAGCAAAGCCCACTTTGGCCGTTTTGTAGACGAGCGGAAACGCGACCGTAACGGCCGCGATCACCGCCGCTCCCCACGAGAAGATGATCGGCTGGCCGGACAGCCACTCGAAGGCTTTACCGATCCAGCTTCGCCGGCCGAGCCAGACGAGCAGCAAAAAACCGACGACGGTAGGGGGCAGCACGAGCGGCAATAACAGGATCGTCTCCACGGCCGTTTTGCCGCGGAATCGGGCCCGGGCCATCAGCTTCGCCGCAAAGGTGCCGAGCAGAAACACGATGACGCTCGCCACAAGGGATATTTTAAGCGATAACGCAATAGGGCGGAAAAACTCGTTCCATTCGATCATGTTCATACGATTTATTTGGCCGGTAGTTTGAAGCCGTTTTGGCTGAAAATATGCTGCGCCTCCTGGGCGGATAAATAGGTATACAAATCTTCGGCCTCCTTGGCATGCTCCGATTGCTTCAGAATGCCGACCGGATACACGATCGGTTTATGCGTATCGTCAGGGATGCCGAATGCGATGTGAACTTTATCCGAGGTCATCGCGTCCGTCCGGTACACGAAGCCCGCATCGGCATTGCCGGTTTCGACGTAAGTCAGCACCTGCCTGACGTCTTTGGCGAACACAAGCTTATCCTTCAATGTATCCCATATGCCGCCGGCCGTCAACGACTGCTGCGCGTATGTACCGGCTGGAACCGACTCCGGCTCTCCGACCGCGATCTTTTTTATGCCCGAGCCAGTCAGCTCGGCAACCGACGAAAGAGACGTCCCGGAATCGCCGGGCACAACAACGACAAGCTCGTTCGCAAGAAGCGGATGCTGCTTGGCCGGATCGATCAGCGATTGGTCGACTAATGCCTGCATCTGCTTTTGGCCCGCCGAGATAAACAAATCTGCGGGCGCGCCTTGCTCGATCTGCTGCTGCAGTGCGCCTGACGCTCCGTAGTTGAATGTCAGTTGAATGTCGGGGTACTTCGCTTCGAACAACGGTTGGATTTGGTCTAAGCTATCTTTCAAGCTGGCCGCGGCTGAAACGGTGAGCGTTGTTTTGCTGGGCTTGGCTATGAATTGCACTACGGCAATCGTAACGATAAGTGCTGCAAGCAAAGTAATGGCGGCGATCAGCCATTTTTTTTGAGTCATCGAAAATCCCTCCGTCCGAGCTCGTTTTTGTGAAATATTTTAACATAGAAGCTTTGTTGAATATATAGTTTTCGTTATGTTTCGTTATGATTAAATATAAATAGTTATAACTAGTGTGGTATGGATCGGTTTGGTTTAATGAAATCGGAAAACCTGATATGATAAAATGCATTAGGAAAGAATGCAACGGGTAGGGAGCGATTGGCATGGCGGAGCACGTCTCGTATACGACGGAGGAAGTTGCCGGATTGTTAAGGGTTTCGAAGCTGACGGTGTACGATCTCATTAAAAAGGGCGAGCTGACGGCGTATCGGGTCGGCAAACAGATGCGGATCGATGCGGACGATCTGGAAGCGTACAAGGCGAAGGCGAAGCGCGAGGGGGCTGCGGCATCCGCAAGGGGAGCGGCGGCGGACCTAAGGAATGCGGCGGTTCTTGGGCAGGAAGCTGCAAGCTTGAGTAATCCTACGGGTGCGGAAGCTGGAGTTATCGCGGCATCGGCATCGGTAGCGGGGGTTCATTTTGCAGGCGTCGCCGGGATTCCTAGGCCGTCGGGGATGAGACCGGTCGTCATCACGGGGCAGGATGTCAGCTTGGATATTTTGGCAAAATATATGGAAAAGAAGCTGCCGGAGGCCAGGCCGCTCCGTTCGCACGCGGGCAGTTTGGAAAGCCTCATCGCGATGGTGCAGGGGCAATCCGATGTCGTCAGCACTCACTTGCTTGACGGAGATACGGGGACGTATAACGTGCCTTATATTCGGAAAATATTAACAGGACACCGGTATGTCGTGATGAATATGCTCTCTCGTCCCGCCGGGCTGTATGTGCAAAAAGGGAACCCGAAGGGGATCGCGGGCTGGAGTGATCTGGCGATGGACGGTATCCGGCTGGCGAGCCGCGAGAAAGGCTCCGGCGCGCGCGTGCTGCTCGACGAGCAGCTGCGGCTGCACGGAATCGATGCGGAGCGGGTGAACGGATACGAGGCCGAGGAGACAAGCCATCTTGGCGTAGCCGGCAAGGTGGCGAGCGGGGAAGCGGATGTCGGCGTCGGGACGGATAAGGCGGCGTTTATCGTAGGCGTTGATTTTATACCGCTCATTCAGGAAAGATATGATTTGGTGATGCTGAAAGAGCCGCACCGGCTGGAATGGATCGCGGCGGTCCGCGATATTTTGCGGTCGGATGCGTTTCGGTCGGAGCTGAGCTCGATCGGCGGGTATGACCTGTCTTTAACCGGAGAAGTCATATTTGAAACATAATGGAGGATAGGGCGTTGTTTGATCCGACGATATTCGATAATTTGAAGGTTTCTCTGGAAGGGGCGTTATACGATCTCGACCGGGAAGGGGCGCTGTCGGTGATCGGCCGCGAGGATCTAGTCGATCTCGCCAGCATGGGGCGAACGTTTCGGATGCGGTTTCGACGGCCGGAAGGCGTTTGCGCCGGGGAAGTGACGCTGCGCAGCGAGCTGGACGACTTCGCGGGCGAGCTGCGCACGCTGCGGATCGCGGATGCGGCATCGGCTCCGGGGGCGCATTTGCAGCTTATGTTCGAGCTGCCGGAGAGCAAGCTGGAAGTCGTTAGCGCGGCGCATGCTGTCATTGCGGACGATTGGAACGAAGCGGCGGAGATTGCGCTTGAGCTCGCTACGATTATTATTCCGGAGGCGCGGGAAGGCGGCGAACGCCGCACGGACGAGCCCGCCGGGAAGTTTGGCATCGCTCAAGGCAGCTTGTCGGAGCGCCAGTTTGCGAAAATCATTTTGTCATTCCGCGGCAAAATCGATGAAGCCGACATCGAAGAAATCCCGATGATGCTGGAGCAAGCCGTCATTTCGCTGGAACAAATCGATGCGATATGATGCAGCATTTTGTCGGGAAGCCTATGCGTAACTATGCATGGGCTCTTTTTGTGTTTCGAGTTCCTTCGTAGCCCTTCCCACCGGTATGCTGCAGCCGAGCTTGAGGCTGTGGCGGCGGGCAGGGAACATTTTTTCTTGCTAAGTTCTACGGTTACCCGCCAGTCATACGCTCCCATACGGAAGCGCCGATTGTGATCGGCTCATGCGGCACCTTCGCTAGGTCGAAATCGGCAACCAAGTCCGCTGCACGGACCGGCTCGGGACGGTCGATGAGCCCGGCGAAGTGCGCGATCCTGCCGATTGCTTGCTCGGCGCTGACGCCTGCGGCGCGCATTTCGGCAAGCGCGAGCGCGCTGTGCCGCTTCGACAGCCGCTGCCCGTCGGGGGCATGCAGCAGCGGGACGTGGGCGAATCGCGGCGGCGTCATGCCGAGCGCTTCGTACAGGGCGAGCTGGCGGGGCGTGGAGTCGAGCAGGTCGGCGCCGCGCAGGACGTCGGTGATTTTCATCGCGTCGTCGTCGACGACGACGGCGAGCTGGTAACCGACGATGCCGTCGGCGCGCTGTACGACGAAGTCTCCGCCAGTTCCAGGCGGGGCGAGCTGCGGCCCGTGCACGAGATCGTCGAAGCCGATCGGCCGGTCCGGCATGGCGAAGCGGAGCGACGGCGTTTTGGCGGCTGCTTTGGCGGCGCGCTCCTCCGGCGTCAGGCCCCGGCACGTGCCGGGGTAAGCCGGCCCCTCCGCGGCGAGCCCGTGCGGCGCGCTGGCGATCGCCATCAGCTCGGCTCGGCTGCAGTAGCACGGGTAAAGCCGATCGCTGGCAGCCAGACGCGACAGCGCCGCTTCGTAGAGCTCGCCGCGGTCGCTTTGCTCGTACGGGCCGTACGGACCGCCGACATCCGGCCCCTCGTCCCAGTCGAGCCCGAGCCAGCGCAGATCGTCGATGATCTGCCGAATGAATTCCGGGCGGGAGCGCGGCTTGTCGATATCTTCGATGCGCAGCACGAATACGCCCCCTTGGCTGCGCATTTGGAGCCAAGCCAGCACGGCGGACAGGGCGTTGCCGATATGCATGCGTCCGGACGGCGTCGGGGCAAAACGGCCGCGTTTCATAGGCGTTCACCAGCTTTCTTGCGAAATTGTAGCAATATGCCAAAACGAGCAGAGACGTTGTCTCTGCTCGTTGATCGATATTAATAAATAAGTTCAAGTTCAAGCTGACGGGATACGCTTCACTACGTTACGCGACTGCGAAGTAGTGCAATCGAAGCTTATGCTTCGACGAACCCAAATGGTCCTCATCCCTAATCAAGGGAAGTAATGGCGGAGCTGACGGGATTCGAACCCGCGGTCTCCTGCGTGACAGGCAGGCATGTTAGGCCTCTACACCACAGCTCCAAGGACACAAGAAGTATAATAGCACGGATTGGACAGGTTATGCAACAATTATTTTATTTTGATTATAATTTTGAATCCGAATGGTTGACATTTATAATTTCAGAGATATAATCCCAATAAATAATCTTAGTAAATAAACTTGGGCGACACGGGACGTACGATCACTTCGGTGATGGTGCGTCCCCTTTGTTTTGTCCGAATTTCTCGATCCGATGAGGAGGAGCATTATGACACTTAACCTGCAGCACCTGGGCAAAGAACGATACTTGATCATCAACGCGGACGACTTTGGCATTTCGCATGCCGGCAATCAAGCGATCATGCAGCTGTTCGGGAACGGCTGCATTACGTCGGCATCGCTAATGATGCCTTGTCCCGCTGCGATGGAAGCGGCCATGTTCGGCAAGGATCATCCCGAGGCTAGCGTTGGCATTCATTTGACATTGACTAGCTCCGAACGGATGGCTTATATTCCGGTGTACAGGAAGTCCGCGCTGCGCAGTCTGACGACGGAGAACGGGAATTTTCCGCACGACGGGGCGCACGTTGAAATCCATGCCGATCCAGAACAAGTAAAGCTGGAGCTGGATGCGCAAATTCAGACGGCCATTGCCTATGGCGTTGATCCTACGCATCTCGACAGTCACGGAGGCAGCATCTTAGGTCTGCATGCCGGGCGCGACTTCTTGGAGGTCGTATTCGATTTATGCGAGAAGTATGCGCTCCCGTTCAACTTGCCGAAGCAAATCGTTCGGCAGCCTTTTTTTACAGCGAGCCAGAAGGCGTTGTTTCAAAAACGAATCGATAGCGCGGGAAAACGCGGGATTGTGCTGATTGACGCCATATGCGGGCTTCCGTACGACATGGAGCCGGATGTGACTTTTGAAGAGGCGAGAGAGCGTCTTATAGAGCAGCTTGCAAACCTGGAGCCCGGCATTACGCAGCTTGTCGCCCACCCGGCAATGGCTGCCGAGGAGACGAGAGCTTTAACGCCTCATTACAGGCAAAGGGAGCTTGAGTTTTGGTTGCTGCAGGATGCGCAGATCCAGCAAGTGCTTCGAAGGGAGCAGATTCGACGCATTTCCTGGAAAGACGTCAGGGCGCTGCAAAGGTCCTAAGTCGGATTGACACTTGTCTCACCCCCTGCCAATAATGGTTTTATACCGAAGTAAAGGAGTGGCTTGCATGACCGCAAAAGCATCAACGACGGTGAAACTGGTCATTGCCGGCTGCCTGGTTGCCGGCTCGATTGCCGCTGTGGCGTTTCTGCGCAATGAGCCTTGGGCGGCGGCGGTGGAAGTGGCGGCAGCTTCCTCGGACGGGGCGGCCCAGTCGCAAAGCGATTTTAAGCAGCAGCTGCTAACGCAATTGAAGAAACGCAGCGAGTCGTTCACGATTACCTACAAAGGCAATACGAGCGAACTCGTCAAGAACTTGTCCAAGCTAACGACAGAAACGCTCGATACCGATGATTATTTGGCCTATATTTTAAAAAGCTATCGATACTCCTCGAATTATACGAGCAAAACGGCGACGGTCCGTTATACGGTGCAATATCAAGAAAATAAAGCGCAAACCGATTACGTCAACAAAAAAGTGACCGCAACGCTCAAAACGATCATCACTCCCGGCATGAACGCGCATCAGAAGGTGAAAGCGATCCACGACTGGATCGTGCTAAACGTCGCTTACGACGAATCGCTTCAAGCCTACTCCGCATACGAAGCGCTCACGAGCGGGAAAACCGTCTGCCAGGGCTATTCGCTGCTCGCTTACAAGATGCTTAACGAAGCCGGTATCCCGACCCGAATCGCCGAAGGCACGGTTCGCACCGGAGCACATGCGTGGAATCTTGTCCAATTGGACGGCAAGTGGTACCATCTGGACACGACTTGGGACGATCCGGTACCCGACAAAAAAGGCCGGACGACGTACAACTATTACCTCGTCACCGATAAGCAGTTAAGGAAGGACCATGCCTGGACCAAAACGTATCCGTCTGCCACGACTTCATATTCTGAAACGTTAACGGCATTAATAAAGAAGGAGACATCCAAGGATAAAGCCGCCTTCTACGCCAAGCTGGAAAAGGACCTCGGCTATCCATATTTGCAGGACGAGAATAAGGCCGCTACGTTCGAACAGCTTGCCGCCAAGGTGAAGCAAGCGATCAAGCGGGGAGAAACAAGCGTGAAGGTGCGTTATTTGCGCGGCGATTCGTTAGCCGAAGATTTGGAGCAGCTGTTCGAGGCCGTTCCGAGCCTGCGTTCTTACAAAGCCTCCTATACGCCGTTCGGCACCGGAAACTCGACAAACGATATTATGCTGGAGCTGAAGTTCACGACCAGTCGTTAAGCGGCTATGTAACCGCGAAGAAGCAGGAATGTTCCTGTTTCTTTTTTTTGTTTTTCCGTACAGTGAATTGCAGATGATGTGCTGGCATTGTATACTGCTGGAAAGAAATCATTGTTTGAACAATGGAGGATTTGTCAATGAGTTCAATTGTTGTTGTGGGAAGCGTAAATATGGACATCGTGAACGCTGTGGAAAAGCACGTACTGCCTGGCGAAACGATACATGGATACGGAACCTCTTATTCGCCGGGCGGCAAAGGTGCGAACCAAGCGGTTGCCGCATCGCTTTCGGGGGCGGATGTTGCGATGATCGCGGCCGTCGGGACGGACGGCTTCGGTCCGGAGCTGCTGGAGTCGCTCGCGAAGTATGGGGTGCGCACCTCCTCGGTGTGCCGCAAGGAAGGATCCTCGGGACTTGCGTTTATCATGGTGGATGCGAAGGGGCAGAACAGCATCATTTTGTCGTCGGGCGCCAATGGAAAATTGACGGCGGACGACGTCGATGCGGCGGAAGCGGAGCTGGCTCGCGCCGATGCGGTACTGCTGCAAAACGAAATTCCGTGGGTCGTCACGCAGCATGTGATCGAATACACGCATGCCAAAGGCATCGTGTCGATCGTGAACCCGGCGCCGGCGGTTCGCATCCCGCAAGAAGTTCTCGGCCTGATCCATACGCTTGTGCTTAATGAAACCGAAGCCGAGGCGGTCAGCGGCGAATCGGTTGGCAGCATGGAGCAGGCGGAGCATGTAGCCAAAGGGCTGCTCGCTTGCGGCGTGCGGGCGGTCATTATTACGCTCGGCGAGCGCGGCTCCATCTATGTCGACGGAGCCGCGACGATCCGGACGCCGATATTCCCCGTGAAGCCTGTCGATACGACGGCCGCGGGCGATACGTTTATCGGCGCATACGCCGCTTCCGTCACGGCCGGGACGCCGGTGGAAGAAGCGCTCCGTTTCGCATCGGCTGCCGCAGCCATTGCGGTGACGCGGGAAGGGGCTCAAGCCTCCGTGCCAAACCGGGAGGAAGTCGCCGAATTTCTGCGGCGGCACACGGGGGGTTAAGCGAGTCAAATCACCTGAGGCCGGCTAACTTGCAGATGGTTTTGGATGTAACTCATCCCAGCTCCTTAATGGAGTAAAGCACAAGATCATCGTCAAGGCATACCCTATCGCCCGGCGGCACATCCCGGTTGGCGTATTTCACGCCGGTGCCGTCGGGGATGTATCCTTTGCGGCAGTAGAGCCGCTGGGCGCTGCCGTAGTCTTTGTACAGCCCGACGCCGATGCCGATTCGGGCGCATCCCCTTGCGGTCGCGATCACTTCGAACTCGTCCAGCATCGCGCCGGCGATGCCTTGGCGGCGAAATTCCGGGAATACGTTCAAATCGTTGATCTCCGGAATGCCGTTATCCGCGAACAGCGGGTAGGCGGACACCATAAGCAGATGCGCGCAGCCGGCGATCCGGCCGTCGCCGTATCCGAGCAGCGTCACCCGAACGCCGCTGCGGTTTTCCTCCAGGCAACGCACGAAGTACCCCTCCTCGCGGCGCATGCCTTTTTCCTCGAACAGCTTCGCTAGCAATTCGGCTTCTTCGGCCGTCTCGAGCAGCTTCAATACGATTTCCATTGTTCGGATTCACCTCAGCACCAGTATAGCATCTCCGGTATTTTCAACATACAATGATTGCGTGACAGGCAGGCATGGGCTGCGTTTGGCCCGCTCGCGATCCATGATCTCATCTCAAACCGTCCGCCATCCGATCCACCATCAAACCCACCATCAAACCCACCATCAAACCCACCATCAAACCCACCATCAAACCCACCATCAAACCCACCATCAAACCCACCATCAAACCCACCATACGTCCCTTCAGACATGCCCTTCGAGCATTAGAGAATCTGTGTATAAGGAGCGTCCCGATTATGGCCAAACAAATCAGGCTCACCGCGACCGGCGATATTCTGATGATCGGCGAATTGATCCCTTCGGCCCTGGATCCGGAAACCGGCGAGTATACTTTCGATTCCATTTTCGAAAAGGTAGCGCCTTATTTGCGCGATTCCGATTTGACGATCGGCAATTTGGAAACGCCGCTTGCCGGTACGTCGGCGCCGTTCACGAGGAAAAACCGGCGGACCGGCTTTTCGATGTTCGATTGTCCCGATGCGCTTGCCCCGGCGCTCAAGCGAGCAGGCTTCGACGTGCTGACGACCGGCAACAACCATTGCTTCGATCGCGGCGAGGAAGGCTTGCTTCGTACACTGCAAGTGCTCGACGACAACGAACTGGCGCATACCGGTACTTTTGCCGAGGATCCGGGGGAAATGCCGTATCTGATCCGGGACGTTCAGGGGATACGCGTCGGGATCGCCAGTTATTCCAAATCAACGAACAAGCTGCCGCTGCCCGAGGGCAAACGATGGCTCGTCAATCTCGTCGACCCGATTTCCATTCTCCGCACGGTGCGCAGGATGAAACGGGAGGTCGATCTGGTTGTCGTGTGCTTGCATTTTGGCCGCGAATACATTCATGTTCCGCCGATCCCGCAGCAAGAGCTTGTCCGGCAGCTGCTGCAAAACGGCGTCCACATTATTCTCGGCTCTCATCCGCATGTGTTGCAGCCAACCGTTTGTACAAGCGAAGGGCAATACGGTATTTTTTCGCTCGGCAACTTTGCTTCGACTCGACTTCATCACAACCCCCATACAAATTGCGGGGTCATCGTACAGATTAACGTACGACAGGAAAATGACGGCAGCATCGGGGTCGCGAGCGTACGGCATATCCCGACCTGGATCGCGCGCCGTTCCGCAGAGACGCCGGGCCGTTGCAAGTACACGGTATGGCCGATCCCAGCCGCGCTGCGCCATCCCGATGCCGGGCTGACAACCGTGGAGCGGCTGTGGATGCGACGGATGGAACAACACGCTGCGTCGATCCTGTATTCACGGTATACTGGAGGCATGGGAATTTGAGCCTTCTTCATGAATTTCGATCAAGGACGGTATCGACGTATGGCCAAAGATTCTTTTATTCACCTGTTCGAATGGTCGCCGCGCGTGCACGTAGACCCTTTCCATACGCATGACCATTTGGAAATTGGTTATTGCTTGTCGGGAAGCGGCACGTTTTATTTCGGCGACAAGACGTATCCGGTAGAACCGGGCGACGTATTCGTCGTCAACCATTTGGAGCGGCATGCCGCCGCATCGCGGGCGGACAACCCCAGCCGGTATTTGTTTCTCTACTTCAGCGCGAGTGTGCTCGAACAAGCGGATCCCGAGCTGCTGCTGCCCTTCGTTTATTTGCCGACCAAATTCCAGAACCGGATTCCCGGCGAGCTCGCGGCCGCCCGGCAAATCGGCGACCTGTTCCGCCGGCTCGGGGAGGAACATCGGCATGAGCAGCGCGGTTATTCGGGCATGATGCGCGGCCTCATTTTGCAAATATGCGCCCTGCTGCTCCGACATTACGTCGCGGTAACGCCGTCGGCCGACTGGAACCGGACGCTAACGTCGTATTACCGGATCAAGCCGGTGCTCGATTTCATTAACGAGCGTTTTCGGGAACCGCTCACACTGGAAGACATCGCGGAGCATTTGGCGTTAAGTCCATCCCGGGCGAGACATTTGTTCCAGGAGAAGCTCGGCATCGGGTTCAAGCAATATGTGCTCCATTTGCGGATTAACGAAGCGAAGAAGCTGCTCGCAAGCTCCGATCTGCCGATTCCGGACGTCATGTATGCATCGGGCTTTCAGAGCCACGGGCCGTTCTACCGCGCGTTTAAGCAAATCGTCGGCGTCGCTCCGCTCGACTATCGGGAACAGGCGGCAAGGTTAGCCCTTTTTGAGAAATTATCGGGTGAAAATAAGACGACGTCAGCCGGGTCTCCCCTGTAGAATGAAACTGTATACATTGACTATTTCGTTAACGCTTAAGGCAATGATCATGGAGATCGGGGGAGAAACCTATGTCAGGTTGGGGATGGCAGCAACTGCAAGGCGTCATACGGGAGGAAATCAAGCAGCGTGGGGAAGAGGGCTGCAACGTCGAAGGGTTTCAGCAGAAAGTGGAGTCAGCCGGGCAAGACGCGGGCAAGCTGACGGCCGTATACGAAGAATTGATGGCGCTGCCGATTGCGGCCGATTTTCCGTTCGTGGAGCCGAACGGGCTGGAGGAAATTCGGGCCGCAAGACCGGAAGGGCCGCGAACGATGCGCGCGGGCTTGACGGAGGAGCAGTGGCGGGACAAGTTCCATGGCGCTTGGCTCGGACGAAGCGTCGGCTGCGCACTGGGCAAGCCGCTGGAGCATCTGCCGTACTTGTACGGAACGGAAGCGAATCCGGGGTGGAGGAACATCCAGCTGTGGTTCGAAGGGGCCGACGCTTGGCCGATCAAGGATTATACGCCGGGGCAATCGCGGGCGCAGGAGCAGTATGGGCTAGATCTTGCCGGTTATGCGCGGCAGAGCGAGCTAGAGCGCATTCAATATATGGAGACCGACGACGATATTCGGTACACCGTGCTCGGACTTCTCATGCTGGAGGAGAAAGGGCTGGATTGGGATTCTTGGGACACCGGCTTCATGTGGTTCAAGCATTTGCCGTTCGGCAAAGTGTTCACCGCGGAAGCGCAATCGTATGCGAACTTCAGCGTGCTGCTCAACCAGCGGGGCTGGAACCGCGGCGATGATGCCGAAGCGCAGCGGGATTGGGTGCGGACGTACTTGAACCCGTACCGCGAATGGATCGGCGCGCAAATCCGCGTCGACGGGTTCGCCTACGGCGCGGCTGGGCGGCCGGAACTGGCGGCCGAGCTTGCGTGGCGGGACGCTTCGTTCTCGCATGTGAAGAACGGCATCTATGGCGCCATGTTCGTGTCGGCTATGATCGCCGCGGCGTTCGTTGAGAGCGATCCGGAACGGATCATCGAGATCGGGCTAAGCGAAATCCCTCGTCATAGCCGGTTAGCCAGCGATATCCGCTTGGCAGTCAACATCGCGAATGAAGCGAAGAGCCAGCTTGAGCTTGTCGACCGGATTTGGGAAGCGTTCAAGCATTACCATCCGGTGCACACGAACAACAACGCCGCCTTGTGCGCAGCCGCTCTCGTCTTCGCTCGCGGCGATTTCGAAACGGCGATCACGACCGCCGTTCTCGGCGGCTGGGATACGGATTGCAACGGCGCGACCGTCGGTTCGATCATGGGTGCGATCGACGGAGCGAAGGCGCTGCCGGAAAGCTGGACGTCCAAGCTGAACGACACGATGTATTCGGAAATTAACGGCTTCCATCCGATCGCCATTTCCGAGTGTGCTCGCCGCAGCTATGAGGTTTACCGCAAGCTGCACGGCTAATGAAAATAAAACCGGCTACCGCGTTATTGCGTGACTACGAATCTTTGCGGGTCACGGATCACTCGCGGGGCCGGTTTTATTTTTTGAGGAGGGAAGTCATTCGCCGCGCCGAGTACCTGCAAAAGTACATCTATTTTTGCGGCTGGAATCTGTGTCGGGTAAATAGATGCGAAGATACATCTATTTCTCATTCAAGCGGTACTTTAGGTCGTCTTAGCTCGAAATACCTGCACATTCGCAGCTATTTCTTTAGATTGCGTCTTCCTGGCGGGAAAAAGATGTACTTTTGCATTTATTTTCGCCGTATGGACCTTGCTTAGGCTTGCCCATATGTTTCAAGCACGAATGAAAGTGGGCCGGTGCATAATCGGTATTGTCCAAACTCTTTGCAATCGAGTTGACTTAGCGTGGAGCTTTATGGTGCTGCAGCAATTTTATACGGTTTATGCGTTTAGACCGGTAATGCTGCGGCATTGAAGCAAAAAGAGCTTCCCTTTGTAAAAAGCCCATTCGATATCGAGACGATGGCTTCCGTAAACATGTTCGCACGCAGAGGCCAAGTTAAGGAGCTTCTGCAGTTGAAGCGCGTTCAGACATAAGGAGTTGGCGCAACCGCCGGACGACTTCACATTCGCAATACTGCCGGAATGATCGTAGTTCACGAGGGCCTCTTGATCCCCGATCGCTTGCTCAACGATTTCCCCGTTTCTTCGAACCCGATAAAAATCCGGCGTAACGTACCCGGAAGCGATGGCTTCGCCAAGCCCCCGCGCGGCCTCGATGACCCTTTCATCTTCGCCGGTAACGGGATTGCAAGTGAACATAATTCCGGAAACATCGGAAGGGATCATTTGTTGAATCAAGATAGCGACTTCCAGGGGATGCGAGGAGAGCCCTGATTGCACCCGATAGGCTTTGACGGACTTCGAAGAGGCGGATGCGCGAACGTCGCAAATGGCTTTTTGCATGCCGGACACGGAAGTTACATTCAGATACGACCTCAATTGTCCCGCATAACTGGAAGTTTCACCGTCCTCGCCAATCGCCGACGATCTGACGGCAACGGCTTTGTGTTCCCGAATCAGGGCATGCAATTCATCCGCTAAATGCCCCTCCGCAAACTCGCTTACAACGAATTTTGACAGGACGTACCCCGTTGGAACGGTTAAGCCTTGACGTACCGCCAAACAGAGCGACGAAGCTTTGCCGCCGTAGAGGAGCGGATCCGCTGCCTCGGCTAGAGGAACGATATTCATGTTTCTTCACATCCCATAACGATGCCGGACACCGCATCCATTCGAATAAGTTGACCGTCCCGAATCTTCCGGGTGGCATCCCCGCAGCCGACAATGCACGGAATGTCGAACTCGCGCGCCAGAATGGCGGCATGGCAAACGACGCCGCCGCGATCGGTAACGAGTCCGGAGAGGAGACCGGCAATCTCGATAAAATCAGGCGTTGTCATCGGCGCAACCAGAATGCTTCCTTTTTTTACTCTGGGCAGATCCTCCATGCTTGTAACTAGCGCGGCAGGACCTTGAGCTTCACCGGAGCAGGCAGGCTTCCCGCTTGTCAAAAATGTTTCATCGCAAGCGACGGGGCGCTGCTCGTATGCCTGACGTTCATCCAACAATGCCCGCAGTTCTTTGCTCCAGGGCTCCTGCGACCATGCCCCGCTTCTTCCGATGGTTGCATACAGGTGCAGCTCGTAGATCGCCCGATCGAAGCAAATGATGAGATCGGAAGACTTCAGCTCTTGTTGTTGTTGCAGGATTTGAATGTATTTTGCCTTATAGGCGGGAATGTGCTGAATGAATAATTGCAAGCTCGGCGTTGCGCTTCCAATGGATTCCCGTACTTTACTTTCATTGACCGGCGTTCGGTTCAACTGATAAGCATGAATATGCCTGTAAGCATCGCGAACTAAAGGCTTTAATTTCTCGATCTCGTCGCCAAACCATATTCTGACTCTGTTGAAAATCAACAACCCCTTTGCAGGTGATGGGTAATCAAAAAAAAGCCACTGCAAACCGCCAGTGACTTCAGCTCAAAATCAAGCCCTGGAGGTACACGTCGTCCCCCTCCAAGGTATTATCCATTACGAATTTACGAACAAAGAAATGAGGGCAAGAGACATACAACGATATTCAGATTTCGAGTTGAATGCAGAGATTTGCCTGTGTTCGTCATTGCCCTCACTCCTTTTCATTTTAATATCAAAATCTCATTCTCATGCTAAGATACGATGACTTCCGGAACAAGGGAATAAACGGTTATGATCAAACATTCCTTTCGCCATGTAGCCATCTAATGGATGCCCTCGTCAAAATAAGTGATCTCCGTGTCTGCGCGAACGATGGAGCTTAGTCCGTCTTTGTAATAAGGCATCAGTTGGTCCGCCAGTTCAATGTCCTTCCAATCGATCTCCATAATTTCATCCGGACGGTCGATACCGGCTTCTCCTCCGGCAATTTCGGCCCGAAACGTTATGAATAATAAATGCTCGTTACTCCCCGAGCTTCTTAACTCATTCATCGCAACAATTCCGTGCACGCGAACATCGTATCCGGTTTCTTCCTTGGCTTCGCGAATCGCCGCGATTTCAAGCGTTTCCCCAGGTTCAACAGCGCCTCCGGGCAACGTCCAGCGGCCGTTGTCTTTGTTTTGCACCATTAATAATTTCGTTTTGTCCTCGTTCGTAATCAAGCAATACACGACATCGATTCGTTTCATCGTACTTCCTCCTCCGTCGCAAGCCTTATTGAATAGGTGCTGGGTGCTGATTGCGGAATGAATGGGCCCATGGGCCTTGGCTTCTTGCTAGCCTTGTTTATTCTTCTTTCGGACGAGGAAATAATTTATCGAGGAGCTGAGCAAGAACAAAGCGGCGACGATCAGCCACATGATGCCCGACCGGGTGTTGTCCTGCGTAAAGAAACTGTACGAAACATAGGAAAAGGCGAGCGCCGCAAAAAAATATAACACGCTGATCACCAAATAATGTGAGCTTTTCAAGGGAACACCTCGCAAAGTTAATAGGATTAACGAATGAACGGTCGGAACTCGTTTAGACGGTGCCGATCGGTGACGACAAGTAGCTGAGTTATCATTTTAACTGGAAAACATGTATGTAATTTTGTCGCCTATGTCTGGATTTGACCAAATAGATGGAAAACATGCAGGTAAATTCCGAGATTCTACGGATATTTGAGCACAATCGTTAAATTAGATGTAGTTTTTCCCGTTATTTTTCATGGCGGCGAAATATTCATCATATTAACTGCATGTACTCCAGTTATTTTATATCGATAAGTTCGGTAACTATTGAAAACGCATCGCCGGTTTTCACCGGGAAACCTAACTAGCATCATTATACTGCACAAGCCGATGCGACGGCAAAAATGCAAAGCCTATGCAATGGCATAAAAACGCACAAGCCAGGATCCCCGGCTTGTGCGTTTTCGGCGAAAGGGGGGGTGTCCATTTATCGAACATCCTATCCCAATCTCTACTGCTTCCGATTCGTCATTTGCTGCCAGACGGAGCCGGCGGCTTCTTCGCCGCTTTCGATCCGCTCGATCGCGATTTTGACCTGCAGGCTGACCTCGAACTCGGGATCGTCCGCTGCAGCGCGCAGCGCTTCAAGCGCCGTCTCGTCGCCGGCTTCGTACAGGAAGCGCGCGGCGCGCCAGCGGACGAGCTTGTTCGGGTCCCGAAGCGCTTCGCACATCGGGCCGATTGCGGCCGGGTCGCCGATGTCGGACAGCGTATCGCCGGCGGTGCGGCGTACCGAAGCCGAGTCGTCCCGCAGCGCTTCGAACAGCAGCGGGAACGTCTCCGGCGACTTCAGGTCGCCGAGGTAAACGACCGCCAGCCGGCGGATCGACGACTTCTCGTCGCGGATCGCCTTGGCGAGCAGCGGCAGCAGCTCCGCCGACGGCTTCATCTGCTCCAGCGCGGCGTAGCGGACGCGCCAGTCGGCATCGCCGAGCAGCACGGCGAGCTCCTCCGCCGTTCGCTCGACACGCCGCTCCGGCGGTGCTTCGCCGCCTGCGGAGCCCATCGCGGCGGCGGCCCGGACGAGCTCGGCAAGCCGCTCGTCGGTGTACGCCGCGTCGGTCTCCTGCGCGACCTCCTCCGCGATGTCGCGCGGCTCGCCGTAGCGGACGCCGAGCTCCTCCAGCTTGCGCTCGCGGATCATCGTCGCGCCGGCGGCTTGCGCCACGGCGTCGGCGAACCGCTGCGGCAGCCCGGCACGGGCTTCTTCGCCGCCGGCGCGCACGCGCACCTGCATCGGGATGCCGCGGAACACTTGCAGCAGCACGTGCGCTTCGCCGAACGCCTCGGCAAAGCCGGCGCCTTCCGCGGGCAGCCCGGCCTCCGCGGCGTCGCCGCCGAAAGCTTCGCGCGCCGCCGCAAGAATGGCCTGCCAATCGGCGTTGCCCTTGCGGTCGACGGCGATAAAGTTCGCCGTGCAGAACACGCTGCGCACGCCCGGTATGGCGAGCAGCGTCCGGATGAGCTGCGGCGCCCCCTCGATGTGACCGGAATCGGTCGTATATGTTCTCCGTACGCCTTGCGGCAGCGTCTCGTCGATGTTCAGCTTCATCGTATTCGGACTCGGAGTCGGTTCAATCGACAATAATTTCATGGTTTTATCGGCCTCCTGACCGGCGCAAACAGCGCCTCCACTCTATATTACCATAACAGAATTTATAAGTTGAATCGCATATAACGCAATGGACCTAAATTCTGTTTGGCAAGGAAAGCTTCCTCTTACGCAGGGTCATTCATCGTGGAAAAGGCTTCGAATGGGGCTTTACTTACCATAACAGAATTTATAAGTTGAATCGCATATCACGCAGTGACGTTCTTGAAATCGACACAAAATTACTTTCATTACCATTCATATGACTTCAAGCACTAGGCCATATGACCGACTACCCGATACAATAGGACCAAGGACCAAACTTCTAGGAGGACTCATACGATGCCGAACGACAAACCGACCCCAACCCAATCAAAGCCCGATCCAACCGCGGCAACAGCCCGGAAGCCTTCGCGACTTCCGAAATGGGTTACTTCCTTGCGTACCCGGCTGATTTTCTGGTTTCTTGTTGTTGGATTGATTCCGCTCTTTGTCGGAACGACCGTGATCTATAATATGGCCGCCAGCGAACATTTGGATAGCGAAGTTAACGTATATCGGAATTTGACGGAGAATAAAGCGAATGACATGGTCGAATGGGTGGATCAGCGGGTTACCGAGCTGATGCTGGCCTCGCAAAACGAAGTGATGCGGACGAACGATCGCGCCGCGCAAGAGCAATATATCAAGGTGCTCCACAATTTGTCCGGCATCAGCAGCGATATACTCGTGACCGATACGGCGGGCAACGTTCAAGTACATACCAACAAGCAAGTACAAGACCTCTCGATAGCGGATCGCGACTATTTCAAGACGGCAATGAAAGGCCAACCAAACGTGTCGAACATCATTATTTCGAAAAGCACGGACAAGCCTTCCCTTGCATTAGCCGTTCCGATTATGGACGAGGCGGGGAACAAGGTCATCGGCGTCCTGTCGTACACGATTGATTTTAATTCCATGATGGATAAATTTTTCAAAAATATAGAGGTCGCCAAAGGCGCTGGTTATCCGATCGTGCTGGACAATCAGGGGGTTATCCGGTATGCGATGCAGCAGGAGACCGTCGGCCAAACGTTGCAGCAAGCCTCCTTGCCGGATGCGCTGAAAGCCATCCTGGCGAAGCCGGAGCTGAAAGAAGGCGTTGAAGATTATATCCAGGGCCGGGAACAGTTTATCGTCACATATGCCCCAATAGCGGATACGGGCTTCAAGCTCTACTTCCATATGCCGATGAATAGTATTTTGACGAACGTGGCGCAGGCGGAGCATACATTTTATACGATCCTGCTTATCGCGGGCGGCAGTACGATTATAATCGCCCTGCTGATCGTGCTGTCGATCACAAGGCCGATCGGCATCATCGCGAGGCAGGTGAAACGCATCGCCGGCGGCGATTTGACCGCCGAGCCGCTGCGGATCCGCAAGCGGGATGAAATCGGCGGATTGGCGAACGACGTCAATACAATGGCGGCGTCGTTAAAGGCGATGATCGGCCAACTGCGGGACAATGCGCATCAAGTGGCGGCAACGGCGGAAATGCTGGATTCCAGCGCGGAGCAAACGAAGCTGGCTTCCGATCAGATCGTGGGCGTTATGGAGCAGGTGGCGTCGGGCAGCGAGGTGCAGCTGCAAGGCGTGAAGCAAAGCTCGCAGGCAATGGACGAGCTCGCGGCAGGCATCCAGCGGATTGCCGAATCGTCCTCCGTCGTTTCCGACGCCGCCGTAGAAGCGGGCAAAGATGCGCTCGCAGGCGATGAAACGCTGCAAAAGGCGGTCGGCCAAATGAACAGCATCAGCCAATCGGTCGGCGACTCGGCGGAATTGGTTCGCCAGCTCGGCGAACGCTCGGAGGAAATCGAGCATATCGTTACCGTCATGACCGAAATCGCCAGCCAGACGAACATCTTGGCCTTGAACGCGGGCATTGAAGCGGCGCGTGCGGGCGAGCACGGCAAAGGTTTTGCCGTCGTGGCCGGCGAGGTCAAGAAGCTTGCGGAGCAATCCAGAATTTCGGCGTCGCAGATCAACGAGCTGATCGGACATATCCGCGAGTCGATCGAGCATGTCGTCGGTTCCATGGACCGCGGCGTCGGCGAGGTCGACAAGGGCATCCTTCGCGTACGGGAAGCGGGAGAGGTGTTCCGCAGCATCGTTCAATCCGTGCAAAACGTAGCCGAGCAAATTCAGGAGATTTCCGCGGCATCGCAGCAAATGTCGGCGGGAACGCAGCAAGTGACCGCATCGATGAGCGAAATGCTGTCCATTACGGAAGCCGCTTCGGTCGGCGTGCAGACCGTCTCTGCGGCGAGCGAGGAACAGCTGGCTTCGGTGGAGCAAATTTCGTCCTCGGCGGAGCGGCTTAGCCGGATGGCGCAGGAGCTGCAAGAGGAAGTGGACAAGTTCAAGCTTTAAACGCAAATCGAACAAGGGCCTCGCGGGAGGTGAAGCTACCCGCCGGGCCCTTGTTTTTTGTTCTGCGCCGATTAGTTCGGCGGCGCTTGCTGTTTACCCTTGCGCGCCCGGAAGGCGCGCACCTTCATCAGATTGCCGCAGCATTTGTCGTCGCACCAACGTTTCGTCCGGCTGCGGCTTTCATCGACGAAGATCCAGCGGCAGTCGTCGTTCGCGCATATTTTCAAGCGGCGGGATCGCTCTTCCGAGGCGAGCAGCTCGGCGAACGAGCGGGCGATGAGGCCGATCGCAAGCGGCCAGCCGTGCACGGAGAAGGCTTGCTCGAACCGGAATCCGGTATCGCCGTGCACGAGCCGGGGATGGGAAATGAGCGGCTCCATGGCTCGGTTCAGCGCCGCGATATCGTCTTCTCCGAACGGGCCTCCGTCGACAAGCGCCTCGATTATCGCGCGCATTCGGTCGCGCAGCTCGCCAAGCTGCGCCCGGGTACCGGCATCCGGCGGCACTGCCGCTTCCAGAGCCCAGCGCTGTAAGAACCAGGCCAGCCATTCCCGATTGTCGAGCCTATCCTCCCGGCGGCCGGACCCGCGCCAGTCGCGCCAATCGCTGTTCAGGAAATCCGCGAACAATAAGTCCATCGTGTGTCCTCCAGAAATGCATTGCCAGTATGATTAGGCTATGTTATGCTTCAGTTGTAACCATCATAATATATTTAGGTAGTTACAATCATCGTTGACGATTTTCGGACTGTGCTTCAGCCGCATGTGTCTATTTGCTATTATACCGTACGGTACCGATCGTCTCATAGCTCATCTACCTATCCAATCGAAGGAGGAGAAACGATGAATCGGATTGATTTGCTTCGCGCGCAGTTGGATTCTACATACGATCAGGAGGGGTGGTATCCCCCGCTGCAGCCTGCCTTAGCGGGACTTACGGCGGAACAAGCAAGCTGGAGGCCTGCAGGGGAAGCGGTGAACACGATCTGGGAAAACGTGAACCATCTGCTGTATTACAAGAGGCGGCTGGTAACCCGGCTGCAAGGCGGCGAGCCCGGTCCATATGACGGTAACGACGCCACATTCGCCGGAGAAGAAGCTACCGATCCGGAAGCCGCTTGGCAGGCTGCCGTTCGTAATACGGAAGAGGTTCACCGCGAGCTGAAGGCGGTGCTGTCCGCTTTTACGGACGACGATTTGGCGAAATCGATCCCGAGCGGCCCGATCGGAGATACGCTAATGGCCATGTTCATGCATGATGCCTACCACACGGGGCAAATCATTCAACTCCGCAAAATGCAAGGCTCTTGGCCGGCACGCCGTTCCTTCGAATAGCGGTGATCCGTCTTTGAATTATGAATCAAGAATTAAGAATCTTGAATCGCATAACGATCATCATTTCTATATCAGCGACAGCTTGTCTCTTCGGAGGCGGGCTGTTTTTGTTTATACTTTTTTAATCTTTCGTTTAGAGGCGTTTTAGAAACGGCGGATATGATGGATTACAGCGGAAGCAGTCGGTGCTTTTTGTAGGAAAGGAGGGCTCATGAATGAACCGAATCACGCCTTTTGAAAGAAAATGGGTTTTGACCGCTCATCTGCTGTTTGTCGTTGCTTGTCTCGGTCACTCGATCCTGTTTCTCATGTTCAGTCTTATTGCCATGACGACGAGCAACGCCGAAGTGTTGAAGGTTTGTTACATGGCCATGCATCTGGTCGACCGTCCGTTTGTGCCCATTTCCGCGCTGGGGATGGTCGTAACCGGGGTATGGCTGTCCGTTCGGACGCATTGGGGATTGTTCAAGCATCGTTGGCTCATTGTCAAAGAGGTTGTAACGGTTGCGTGCATCGTCATCGGTATTGCCGGCGTCAAAGGGTGGACAATGAAGGCCATTACGATCGTATCCGAGAAAAGCGGCGATGTGCTTCATAATCCGGAGCTTGCGGTGAACGGCGGTTTGCTGCTGACCGGTTTTGCTTTTCAGTCCGTTGCGATGTCGGCGCTGGTGGCGATATCCGTATTTAAGCCTTGGGGGAGAAGGAGTGGAAGAGATGATAACAAGTGAAAAGGGCACAGGATTAAAGGCGGCGTATCCCGCTTATGTGCGTTACGCGCGTTTCGTTTTTGCCGCAGTTGCGGTGGTTTTTGCGGCATGCATCGTCGTTCAGGTGTTTATCGCAGGTTTGGCGACCTTCGTCGATATGGGCGACTGGGCGATGCACAGGTCGTTTGTAAGGCTTTTTTCGCCGCTGCCGTTCGTTCTGATTGCATTATCGTTTGTCGGGCGGATGTCATGGAAGCTTCGGCTGCTTAGTGTGGCGTCATTTTTGCTGATCGTGTCGCAGTTTTTGACATCGGTTTATGCCGCGGAACTGAAGCTGCTGGCGGCGCTACATCCTGTGATTGCGCTTGTTTTGTTCTGGTGTTCGATTCATGTGATGCGATTGTCCATCAAGGAAGGGGTTAAACAATGACGGTGGCAAAAGAGAGCAAGATTGGTTTTGTCGTCGCAGGGCTCCTGCTCGGCATTCTGATGGCGGCGATGGACAATACGATTGTAGCGACCGCGATGGCGACGATCGTTTCCGACTTGGGCGGCTTCGATATGTTCATCTGGGTTACGTCCGCGTATATGGTCGCGATGATGGCGGGCACGCCGATTTTCGGCAAGCTGTCCGATATGTACGGGCGCAAACGGTTTTTCGTCTTCGGGCTGGGGGCGTTTTTGCTCGGCTCGATCCTGTGCGGCACCGCAAGCAGCATGACGGAGCTCGCCATATACCGGGCGATCCAGGGACTTGGCGGCGGCGCGCTGATGCCGATTGCTTTTACGATCATGTTCGATCTATTTCCGCCGGAAAAACGCGGCAAGATGGGCGGTCTGTTCGGCGCCGTATTCGGGTTGTCCAGCATATTGGGACCGCTGATGGGAGCGTATATTACGGAATACCTCGAATGGCGCTGGGTGTTCTATATTAACCTGCCGCTTGGCGTATTGTCGGTGCTCTTCGTCAGCATCTTCTACCGGGAATCGCTGACGCATACGAAGCAAAAAATCGACTGGCTCGGCGCCTTTACCCTGGTCGCAGCCGTCGTTAGCCTTATGTTCGCGCTGGAGCTGGGCGGCAACGAATATGCTTGGGACTCCGCCGTCATTCTTGGTTTGTTCGCGACGTTCGCCGTCATGTTCGCCGGGTTCATCTACGCGGAGACAAAAGCGGCCGATCCGATCATTTCGTTCGCCATGTTCCGCAAGCGGCTGTTCGCCGCAAGCAACGGCGCGGCTTTGCTGATCGGGGCCGCCTTTATCGTTGCTACCGTGTACATTCCGATGTATGTGCAGGGCGTGCTTGGCGGTTCCGCAACGAACGCCGGGTTCATCTTAATGCCGATGATGCTCGGCTCCGTCGCCGGTAGCCAGCTTGGCGGGTTTCTTACGACCCGAACGAGCTATAGGAACATCATGCTCGGCGCGAGCGTGTTCTTCCTGCTTGGGCTGTTCTTGTTAAGCACGCTGACGCCGGAAACGACTCGTACCATGGTGACTTTGTTTATGGTCGTGACCGGGTTCGGCACGGGATTTTCGTTTTCGGTGCTGAGCATGTCCGCGATTCACGAGGTCGATATGCGTCAGCGCGGCTCCGCGACCTCGACGAACCGGTTTATGACGTCGCTCGGCATCACGCTTGGCGTTACGATTTTCGGCATCGTGCAGCGGAATGCTTTTACGTCCGCTTTGGCGGAAGCATTCGGGCAAGCCGGGGGCGGAGGAGGAAGCGGAGATGGCGTCGGAGCCGGCGGTTTTGCGGGCGATGCCCGGAGCCTGCTGACGCCGGAAGGCAGGGCGCGCATCCCGAAGGAAGCGCTCGACCGGATCGCGGACGCGCTGTCGTCCTCGATCGCCGGCACGTTCCTGTGGGCGCTCATTCCCGCGGCGCTTGCCGCCTGCTGCATCCTGCTGATGCCGAACGTGCGCATGGCGCTGCGTTCGCATGCGGCGCCGCGCCAGCCGGGGCATCAGGCGGAGGCGGGGCAAGGGCAAGGGCAAGGGCAAGGGCAAGGGCAAGGGCAAGGGCCCGGGCCTTCCGGCACAGGCGGAGCCGGCCAGCCCGGCCGGATGGCCGAGCCGGGAGGTGCCGGCACGCCGTAGGGCGGGGACGGGGCGGCTCGGGTACGGGGCCTCCGGCACAGGCGGAGCCGGCCAGCCCGGCCGGATGGCCGAGCCGGGAGGTGCCAGCACGCCGTAGGGCGGGGCACCGGGCAACTCGGGTACGGGGCCTCCCGAAACAACTGGAAAACATGCAGTTAATTGGTGGCGGGAAGCCGCGTGGGGAGAAATAACTGGAAAACATGTATCTAATCTTCGTGGAAACTTTCGAATCCTCGGAAATCTCCGAAAATAAGTTCATGTTTTCCAGTTAAATGACCGAAATCGGGTATTTTCAACAAAATTAACTACATGAAATACAGTTAATTATGAAAATGCCTCCTCGCTGGCCATCGAGTCATGTAACGCGCATCGCCCGGCCCAACGCGGCGATGCCCCGCCCCGCCTAACGCGGCCAAGCCCCGCCCAACGCGGCCAAGCCCCGCCCAACGCGGCCACGCCCTGCCCAAAGCAGGTCACGCCCTTACCCCGCGGCCATGCGCTGCGCTTTGTATCTTGCCTGTGCTAGAAAGCGCACCAAGCACCGGATGCATGCTATGATCCCCCCGTCACCGTATGGTAGTATGGGGATGGAAATATATGCAACATAAACTAACTTTGCTTACAGAATTGGGGCGTGAACGCCAATGACCATACGAGTTCGATTAATTTGGTCTTATATCGCCATGATCTTGATTCCGGTCGCCTTGCTTGGGACGGCGGTTTATGTGCTGCTTTCGGCGACGAGCGGGGGAGTTAGCTTCGGGGAACGGTTCAACTCCGGCGGAAGCATGAGCGCAGACGAAGCCCGAATATATGGGGAGCTGGCCTACCTAGCCGAGCATGAACCGCAGCGGCTGCTGGACGCGGGCTACTGGAGCGAGCTGGAACCGCGGTTGTCGCAGCTCCATGCGGGCGTTATCAGCGACAAAAACGGCTCGCGCACGTATGCGTCGGATTTCTTGCGGCAATATGCCGAGACCGGCCGTGAAAAGCAAGACCGATCCCATACTTGGTGGGGGTCGGCCCGCGTAGACGGCACTTGGTATACGCCAAGCTCAATCGATGTAACCTACCCGGACGGAGTGGCAGGCCGCATTACGTTGTTTCGCAGCAGCGGCTCCATACCTTTCGTATTGCGTCCGATTCTGCTGCTCGTCATTCTGCTCGCGATTGCCGCAACCAACGCGGGGCTGACGATGTGGATTTCCCGCAGCATCATCAAACCGTTATACGCGCTTAAAAAAGCCGCCGAAAAAATTAAAGAAGGCGATTTGAACTTTACGGTAAAGCCGTCGACCCGCGACGAGATCGGCGAGTTAAGCATCGCGTTCGAGGAAATGCGGTACCGGCTGAAGGAGTCGCTTGATCGCGGCATGCAGTACGAAGAGAATCGCAAAGAACTCATCGCGAACATCTCGCACGACCTGAAAACGCCGATTACGGCGATCAAAGGATACGTGGAAGGGCTGCGCGACGGGATTGCGAACTCGCCGGAGAAGATGGGCAAATACATTCGGACGATTTATACGAAAGCCGATGACTTGGACCGTCTGATCGACGAACTGTTCCTATACTCGAAGCTGGATTTGAATAAAGCGCCGTTCCATCTGGAAACGGTCGAGCTGAACCGCTGCGTCGGGGACGTGCTGGAGGAGTTACAGTTCGATGCGGAAAAAGCAGGCGTCGCCATCGACTACCGGCCTAGCGCCGTTTCGCCGCTGCTCGTTGCAGCAGATCGGGAGAAGCTGAAGCGCGTGCTCGGCAACATTATCGAGAACAGCATGAAATATATGAAGCTTGCTCGAGAACAGAACGACGCCTCCGTAACAAAATGGAGTGAACCGGGAGATGTTGCTGCAGGAGAGGGGGCCGGAAATTGGGCTTTAGAGGGGAGGGCGGGCAACGGAGCGGCTGCCATCGTCCAGGCCAACCAGCCTGAACCAAATGACCAAGCCATCCAAGCCAACCAGTCCGAATCAACCGACCAAGCCAACCAAGCCAACCAGTCCGAATCAACCGACCAAGCCGTCCAAGCCAACCAGTTCGAATCAACCGACCAAGCCATCCAGGCCAACCAGTTCAAATCAACCGACCAAGCCATCCAAGCCAACCAGTCCGAATCAACCGACCAAGCCGTTCAAGCCAACCAGTCCGAATTAACCGACCCAGCCGACCCAGCCAAGGAGCCTGACCCAGCCGTCCAGCCGGACACCGACCAACCCGACCACCCTGTCCAACCCGACATAGTCCAAGAAGGGACGGCCACCCATATCGCAACCACCCCGCCGACCGGACTTGTCACGGTCGAACTGCTCGACGGCGAGAGCGAGGCGACCATCCGCATCGAAGACAACGGGCCGGGCATTGACGCGGCGGAGCTGCCGCTGATTTTCGACCGGTTCTACCGGGTGGACCGGTCGCGCAACTCGAGTACCGGCGGAAGCGGGCTCGGCCTTGCCATCGTCAAGCAAATCGTCGAAGGGCACGGTGGCCAAATATGGGCGGAAAGCGCCGTCGGGCGCGGGACGACCGTGTATTTTACACTGCGCAAAGTTAGCGAGGGAGAGGGGGCCAAGGCACACGATGAAAATAATACTGATCATTGAAGACGAGCTGTCAATTGCCGAGCTGGAGAAAGATTATCTCGAATCGGTCGGTTTCGCCGTCGATATCGAGACAAGCGGCGACGCGGGGTTAGCCAAGGCGCTTGCGGAGCCCGTCGATCTGGTGCTGCTCGATCTGATGCTGCCGAAGGTCGACGGCTTCGAAATATGCAGGCGGATCCGCAGCGCCAAGGACATCCCGGTGCTGATGATTTCCGCCAAGAAGGAAGACATCGACAAAATCCGCGGCCTTGGCCTCGGCGCAGACGATTATATTACGAAGCCGTTCAGCCCAGGGGAGCTCGTGGCACGGGTTAAATCCCATTTGTCGAGGTACGAGCGGCTGATGGGAAGGAATGGCGGCAATAAGGATGAAATCCGAATTCACGGCTTGCACATCGACAAGCTGTCAAGAAGAGTTTTCATCCACGGCGAGGAAGCGGCATTAACCTCCAAGGAGTTCGACCTGCTCGCGTTTATGGCTGCGCATCCCGACCGCGTGTTCGGGAAGGAAGAGCTGTTCGAGCGGATTTGGGGGTTGGATTCGGCGGGCGATGTCGCCACCGTGACCGTCCATATTCGCAAGCTGCGCGAAAAGATCGAGCGCGAGCCGTCGAACCCGCAGTATATCGAGACGATTTGGGGCGTCGGGTACAGGTTCAGGCTGTAGGTCTCTATCGATCGGATCGCTCGCGATTGAGAAGTCTCCGCCGTCTTTGGTATAGTAGATAGAAACAAGGATAATAGGCAGGGGGACGTCACAATGCCGAAGCGAACCTATGAAAATATGGACCCCGTACCGACGTTAAAATCGTTCCAGCAATTGAATCGCTGGCGCAAGGAACGGCGTCTTAAGCGCAAGGACCTTTCTTATGTCGTGCCGCATGCGGAGCCTGAGCTGAAATGGCTGAACAGCAACCGGGAGGAAAGCGCGGTAACCTGGATCGGGCATTCAACGTTCCTGATCCAGCATTCCGGCCTCAATATCGTCACCGATCCCGTCTGGGCGGGAACGATGGGGTTCGCCAAGCGGCTGGCCGCACCCGGCATCGCGATCGAGGGGCTGCCGGACATCGACATCGTGCTGCTGTCGCATGCCCATTATGATCATTTGCATATCGCCTCGCTGCGCCATTTGCCGGGTGAGCCGCTGCTGCTCGTGCCCGCAGGGCTGTCGCGCATGCTGAAGCGCAAAGGCTTCAGGCGAGTGCAGGAGCTCGCCTGGTGGGAGGAAACGATCATCGGCTCCGCGCGATTTACGTTTGTGCCCGCACAGCATTGGACGCGTCGTACGTTATGGGACACGAACTCATCGCACTGGGGTGGCTGGATCGTGCAAGGCGGTATCGAAGGCGGCAAGTTGAGCGATGATTCGGATTCCGCACGACATGTCGCGGCTGGAAGAGAGGACGTTCAGGCAGTAGGCGCCTCCGATTCTCATCATGCTTCCAGATGCGCCGCTTCAGCCTCGCCGACCGTTTATTTTGCCGGCGACAGCGGCTATTTTCGCGGCTTCCGCGAGATCGGCGAACGGTTCCCGGACATCGACTGCGTGCTGATGCCGATCGGCGCTTACGAGCCGGAGTGGTTCATGGGAGCGCAGCACGTCACGCCGGAGGAAGCGATCCGCGCTTATCTCGACGTGGGCGGACGGCAGTTCGTGCCGATGCATTACGGCGCGTTCCGACTGGCTGACGATACGCCGCGAGAGGCGCTCGACCGGCTTGAAGCCGAATGGCGACGGCTGAAACTGGATCCCGCGGCGCTGAAACTGTTGAAGCATGGCGAGACGCTCAGATTAAGCGGCGCAGGCCGTACATGAATAAATTCCCCAGCAGGGCGCTTTCGGCGATCGGAAGCGTCTTTTTGCGTGCGACTATGGAACGGTGCAGCAGGCTTCGCAAGACATCGTCAGCCTGATTGCGCCGCCGGGACAATTCCTTCCACTTTATTGGAATCATTCAGGATAAACGTTCGCATTGCGGGAAGTATAACCAATATATGACGAAGTAATAAGCCCTGGATGGAGGATTACCATGTTGAAAATGCAGGATTTGAAAACGCAAATCGAAGCTCTGGCGCAGCAAAATTCGTCGATCATGTGCGAGCTGGAAAATGTTCGACGCCTGCTGGAGGAAGGACAGATGGGCCAAGACGGAAATCAGGGCGGCGGACAGGGCGGCGGACAAGGCGGCGGACAGAACGATCAAAGCGGGCAGGGCGGAGATCAAGGCGGTGGCGGCTTTTTCAGCAGTCTTTTCGGTGGCGGGGATGATAATGATCAAGACCAAGGGCAAGGTGGCGGTCAAGGCCAGGGTCAAGGTCAAGGTCAAGGTCAAGGTCAAGGCCAACAGTGGCAAGGCCAAGGGCAAGGCGGCGGTCAAGGGCAATGGCAGGGTCAGGGCCAAGGCCAAGGTCAAGGTCAAGGTCAGGGCCAAGGACAGTGCAGTGGTCAGGGTAACCAGGGAAGAGGACAAAATAACAGCTGGCAGAGCGGCGGCCAGGGCCAAGGAAACATGCAGCAATTTGGCCAGGGCGGCGGCATGAACAACGGCCAGTGCAATCAGGTGGCCGGTCTTGCTAACGAGCTTCTGAAGATTAAAGATCTTACGACCCAATTGGAGATGAGAACGTCGCAGCTCGTAAACAGCTCCTCCGGTGGTTCGCTGAACGAAAAAGATGTCGTCTATTTGGTGCTGACGCTCATTAACGGCATGGTGGACTGGGCGAGCGAATTCGTAATGTCGAATGCCTCCGCGGGCGGCGGCGCCTCTTCGGGGCAGCTGCAATAAATGGAACAGGCGATGAAAGGGCTTCGTTTGTGCACCGTCTTGTGCTATAATGGAAACTTGGGAGTCTTCTACCCGATTTTCTAAGCGAAGGACGGTAATAAAATGATCAGTACAAGCGGTGTTACGCTGCGATACGGAAAACGCCCTTTATTCGAAGATGTCAATATAAAGTTTACGCCGGGCAACTGCTACGGCCTCATCGGTGCGAACGGGGCGGGCAAGTCGACGTTTCTCAAAATATTATCCGGTGAAATCGAGCCTTCCAGCGGGGAAGTGCACATTACGCCGGGCGAACGGTTAGCGGTATTGAAGCAGAACCATTACGAGTATGACGAGTATCCGGTTCTGGAAACGGTTATTATGGGCCATGCCCGTCTGTACAAAATTATGAAAGACAAGGACGCTCTTTACGCAAAAACCGACTTCACGGAAGAAGACGGTCTGCTTGCAGGCGAGCTTGAAGGCGAATTCGCGGAGCTGAACGGTTGGGATGCGGAACCGGAAGCGGGCGAGCTGCTTATCGGCCTTGGCATTCCGCGCGACATGCACGACAAGAAGATGTCGGAGCTGTCCGGTAACGAAAAGGTACGCGTCCTGTTAGCCCAAGCATTGTTCGGCAACCCGAACATCCTGCTGCTCGACGAGCCTACCAACCATTTGGACATCGAATCGATTTCCTGGCTGGAAAACTTCTTGATGGACTATGAAGGTACCGTTATCGTCGTATCCCATGACCGGCACTTCCTGAACAAAGTATGTACGCAAATCGCGGACATCGACTTCGGCAAAATTCAGATGTACGTCGGCAACTACGATTTCTGGTACGAGTCCAGCCAGCTGGCGCTCAAGCTGACGCGCGACGCCAACAAGAAGAAGGAAGAGAAGATCAAGGAACTCCAAGCGTTTATCCAGCGCTTTAGCGCGAATGCTTCGAAATCGAAGCAGGCGACTTCGCGGAAGAAGCAATTGGAAAAAATTACGCTGGAGGACATCCGTCCGTCCAACCGGAAATATCCGTTTATCAACTTCAAGCCGGAGCGCGAAGCGGGCAAGCAGCTGCTGACCGTCGAGAACATCAGCAAAACAGTTGACGGTGAAGACGTGTTGAAGAATCTGAGCATCATCGTGAACAAAGGCGACAAAATCGCGCTCGTCGGACCGAACGGACTGGCGAAAACGACGTTGTTCCAAATCCTGATGGGCGAAGTTCCCGCGGATTCCGGGGAATACACTTGGGGCGTAACGACGACGCAAGCTTATTTCCCGAAAGACAACTCGGCTTATTTTGACGGGGTGGACGCTACGTTGGTCGACTGGCTGCGCCAATATTCGAAAGATCAGGACGAAACATTCTTGCGCGGCTTCCTCGGACGGATGCTGTTCTCCGGCGAAGAAGCGCTGAAGAAGGCGAGCGTGCTGTCCGGGGGCGAGAAGGTCCGCTGCATGCTGTCAAAGATGATGCTGAACGGCGCCAACGTACTGCTGCTCGACGAACCGACGAACCACTTGGATCTGGAATCGATCACGGCGCTCAACAACGGCTTGATCGACTTCGACGGCACGATGCTGTTCGTTTCGCATGACCATCAGTTTATCCAAACAATCGCGAACCGGATTATCGAGATTACGCCGAAAGGCTTGATCGATAAAACGATGACGTACGACGAATATTTGGAAAATGAAGAAATCAAGCGCCTGCGCGAGGAAATGTATAGCTAATTGGGAACAATACCCCTTGTCTGAGAACATTCAGCAGGGGGTGTTTTTTTTGGTTCCAAGATTGCGAATACAAGCCATGCTTGCCGCCGTTTCCATTGTGTTGTTATGCTCCGTTACACTGTTCGCGGGCACGGGTTATGTCGCCCCGGGAGGCGGGGCGGATCGGCCGCTCCAGGCGGCTTTTATCCGCGGAGGGGATTTGTGGATCAAGCAAGGAGACCGGGAGACGCAAGCGACGATGAATCATCAGGCTTCGAAGCCGAAATGGTCCCATGACGGGAATCTCGTTGCGTATTCGAGCGGGAAAGATAACGACGAAATATGGGTGTATGCGGTGTCGACGAAGTGCAACTTGATCGTATATGCCGGAGGCCATAACTACCAATGGGCGCCGGATCGCAATACGCTTGCATTTCAAATCGGCGGCGTGCTGAACGTTGCCGATGTCACGCCGGAGAAGGTTAAGCCGTTCCGCAATGTGACGCTTGGCGTCGGCAACTACGCTTGGGAGCCCGGAGGCAAAAGCTTTCTTGTATCGTCCGGCTCTCAGTTGCTTCCGACAGGCTGGACGCCGGTTAAGCTGTTTATCGTTCCTGTAGGTGCCAATATGGAGACGGACAAAGCGAAGCTCTTTTTTACCCTGCCAGAGATGTCCAAAGACTTCTTCGCGGTTGGCACAAGCACGTTCAAATGGTCGCGGGACGGCAAATGGATTGCTTTTATCGGTGTCCCTACCGCTTCGTGGTCAGCCGACAGCAATACATTGTGCGTGCTTTCCGCCGACGGACGAACATTCAAAACGCTCGACAAGATGCTGCATTACGAGAACTGGTTCCAGTGGGCGCCGAGCCGGGATCTGCTCGCCTATATTGAAGGAGAAGGACGTTTCGCCGTTGAGGACAAGCATCTTAAGGTCAAGGAGCTGCCGTCGGTCACATCGTTGTCCTTTACGCCCAAAGGATACGTCGACCGCGATTTTACTTGGGTTAATGACGAGGTGATCGTCGTGTCGCGGGCCGTGGAAAGCAAATGGACGAACGATCCGGCAAAACGACCGCTGCCGGTTATGTATAGCGTCGATATTTCTGGCGAAAGCCAGCGGCAGTTGTTTTCTCCGCCTGCGGGCTTCGGAGACTTCAGCCCGTCGTTTCAGCACCGAACGAAGCAATTGGCCTGGATTCGGTCCGACCGCAAAATAGCCGATGCCTGGATCGCGGATGCCGACGGAGGCAATCCGAAGCCATACATTCATCATTTGGGCGAGACCTCGGCTTATTACGATTACTGGAGCTTTGACTCCGTTATCGCTTGGTACTAGAATGATGGTTATTACGAAAGGAGGAGAACTTATGAACTTACGGAATGAAGACGTCATGATCGAAGACAACGGGAAGGTGTATGCTCTTTATACTTCGCGGCTGGCTGGAGCCCGCGGGCCGCTGCCCGCAGTTCTTGTCCTCCAGGAAATATGGGGTGCCAATGCGCATATCCGGGATATCGGGGACCGTTTCGCCAAAGCGGGATATTTCGCCATTGTGCCGGATTTGTTCGCCGACAACGGGCAGCGTCCGGAGCTGCTTAGCGACGAACGCTTGAAGCATGTCGGCGATTTTTTGCACAGCTCTCCTCCGCAGGCTTTTCGCGATCCGGTCGCGCAAGCGGAGGCGCTGGCCAAGCTGCCGGAGGATCGGCGGCGCATCGTGCAGCCCTCGCTGGAATTGCTGCTGAGGACGACAAACGATACGCCGAAGCTGCTGGACATTATACAGGCCGCTTACCGATACGCGCGGCGGTCGGAAGCTTGCTCCGGCCAAGTCGCCGCCGTCGGCTTTTGCCGGGGCGGGGCGCTCGCCGCAGAGCTAGCTTCCGCCGAACCGGAGCTTGCGGGAGCGGTCGTCTTCTACGGCAGGCTGCACGAAGGGATGGCGCCGACGATTCAATGTCCGGTGCTGGGGCTGTTCGGCGGATTGGATCAAGGCATTACTTCGCTTGTCCCGGACTTTGCCCGGGCAATGGAGGAACAGGGCAAATCATTCACGCCGCACGTTTACGACAATGGCAGACATGCCTTTTTCAACGACACCGGCGGCGGATACGACCCTCATATTGCGCGAGATGCTTGGGTGAAGACGCTGAGCTTCTTGAACGAAACCTTTGCCTGATTCGGGCAAAGGTTTTTTCGAGTGAACGGGTAAGAAGGATGCAAGAGGCTCGTCCTGATCCAAGGTTAATTTTGCCGGAAATCCGCGGTTTTTGCCGTTAAAATCTCAAATATATATCAAAAGATATATAGGTATGCCATCCCTTTTCTGCTACACTGAATAGCGTTTTGATTCATAGATAAGGGGAGAATGTCATGCTGGAAACAATAGGTATTTACGCGGTGCTGCTGTTGGTCATTAATGTTTTTGCTTTTTTCGGAGATCTGTTTTGGGAGACCAATTTATCTTGGAAGGCTAAGCTCTGGATCCTTCTGGTGCTGAACGTCCTTTTGATTGCTTTATTTATCTGGGTAGAGGTAAGCGGCGGTTAGCCGTAAAACGAATCCGTTCTTGTATGAATCATGCTCATGCGGGGTCTTGGCACATTCAACGCGCCGCGCTTCTTGCGCTCCTGAATTAAGCCCGGACCTCGGCATCGGCAGTCATGAAGTACCTTCGCTCTCCCTTCTCCCGAAGGTGCTTGCCCATAATGGATAAATCAAAACGGATTTGCAGCGGCGTCTTGTCGATCCATGCGCCGACGTGAATGTGCGGGCAGCGGGAGAAGCCGTTGTTGCCGACTTTCGCTACGCGCTCGCCTGCTTGAACTTGATCTCCGACCTCCACGTTGACATCCATCACATGAGCGTAAACGACGCGCAAGCCGTCTTCTCTTGCGAAGGTAATGGAGCCTGCCCTTCCCTCCCGGATGCTGCCGGGTTCGTTCGTGAACGGATTGATATGAATGCTTTCGACCGTTCCGGCAAAAGGAGCCAGTACGTCGCATCCAAATCCGTACCAATCCTCGTTCCGCTTTCCGTCATTTTTGTACGTTCTCATCCAGCCGTCAACGAATTTTTCGACCATGCAGTCTACGCCTAGCATGTCACCTATGTATGCATAAATCCTTCCGGGTGCTCCGAGCAAGTAAAAGCTTGATCGTAAATCGGGTCAACTACCCCTACCTACGCTAACGCTTAGAGGTTGGGGTTTGTCGGTAACCGGTAGTGCAACCGTGCGCACATCGCGCACTCCTACCTTTTACCGCCCTAACGGGCGTGTTCCAACATCAGGCAGTCTGACGGCTACCCGACAGCAACGGCGATACCGCAGCTATCATTTTGCGAGGTACTCGGTTCCCTTTCGTTCTAGATTCATGGCTGCGATTCGATCGTCATTCGAAGTATAGCGGCAACGTATGCAACGAAATACATGCTTCTTCTTATCCCGATTCTTTATTGATCTACAGTTGCATTTGGGACATGTTTGAGATGTGTATTTCGGGTCGACTGCGAGCACTTTCGATCCTTTTATGGCCGCCTTGTATTCCAGCATTTGGCGAAGCTGATAGAACGCCCAAGATACCGTAGAATAGCGATCCTTCTTGCGGACTTTTTCCGTTGCCTGACGAACGCCCGTTAAATCTTCAACCACAAAAAGTGTGTTTGCTCCATATCGATCCACGAGTGCCTTCGAAACCTGATGATTGACATCGGTTATCCAACGGTTTTCTCGTGAACCGATTGCTTTCAAGCGTTTACGTCCGGACTTGGTCCGTCTTTGTTGAAGCTGCTTTCTTAACTGATGGTAATGCCTGCGTTTGTCTTTCAGCGGACGTCCCTTGAAGAAGGTCGTGATGCCGCCTGAGTCGTAGCTGACCGCAATAAAATTGACGCCGAGATCAACCCCTACCACTTGACGGATGTCACACTCGGAAACAGGTTCGATCTCTTGGGTCATCGGAATGTGCAGAAACCATTTGCCGTGCTTGCTTACGAGTTTGGCTGTCCCAAATGCCCAGGAACCATCGAAGAACTTCTCCATGCCTTTGGATTCAAACGGAACCTTGATCCGTCCTTGTAATGTATTGACTGAAAATTTACCCTGCACAAGGGAGTAGTCGCGATTCCACACCAGATCATATTCCGGTCGTTTGAACACTACTTTGGACCCGTTATGGCTACTTGTTCGTATCGATTTGTACCGTGCCATGACCGTCTTCAAGACGGATTGTGCCATCTGGGAGCGAAGGCCAAAGGCAGAACGCAAGGTTCGATAAGTCAATTGATGCAGACTCGTTTGCGCCACGTGGTTCATACTCGCCACCACACTCGATACCCAATTGCATCCCTTGCGGTAAGTCTGAAGCGTTTGTTGAAGCAGAAGAATGTGGTCCGGAGAAGGTATAATTTTGATTTTAGCAGTGACTGTAACTTGCATATGATTCACCACCTTACAGAACATATGTTCCAATTATATCAAAAGGTGGATTAACTCTCAAGCGAAAGGAGAGAAGCACAGGCAGAGCCTTCAAGCTATCGCTTGACTCCTATTCCTCCCGACCTTAGAGGTCGCGGTATCCTATGCGAAAATGATGAATAAGAACTTCGCCGTTCGTCCTTTCGAAATGGAGGTTAATAAAAACTACCATACCTTTCGACAAATGATCATATTTTTCCTTTTTTTGAAGAGTTGGGCGTGGTCATCTGAAATCCGACTGAAGGGAGGCATTGCGAAAGCCGCAGTTGCCAATTGGATCGGGCTGCGGCTTTTGTAACGCACAATCTATAGTTTCAAAGTCATGAAGATGGCGATTTCGCCGTCTATTAGGGCCGTGTTGCTGTACAGCGCCAAATCGATGCCTTCGATGTCGAACCCAAATCGTTTATACAATTGGATGGCGGGTGCATTCGTATTTTGCGTTTCCAATACGATGGCCCGAAATCCATGCTGCCTTGCCAGCTCGATAAGCTCCTGCAATAACCGGGAGCCGATCCCCTTTCGTTGATGCCGCTCCGCCACATGCAAATTCCAAAGAAATAAAGTATTGTTCCAGGGGCGGGGCTCGGCTATGGCGACGGCAACGAGCTCACCCTCGATCATTGCGCCTAGCGAATGCCCCGATTCAATCATAGGAGCGAATAGCTTAAACTCCTCGGGATCTTCCTCCCAAGATTTGACGTAGGGCTGCTCTAGCGGGACAAGCTCAATCGAGATTGTTGTGCGCGTCTCTGTATTTTCTTTGGTCACCTGATATTTCATCGGCGACGTGTAGCCATGATGCCCGAGTTTTCGTTGATCCTCAATCGTGTACTGCCGCAGCTGTACAATGTTCATACGAACCGCACCTCCGTTTTTTCTTACCGTTCTTTCCAAGTTTGCATCCTGCTTCATGGTCGGGGGCGGAGGGCGGGCCATGAGTTACGTGAATTTATATCTCATCTAACGCACCCCATTCAAAAGTCCAACTGCAAGCGGATCATGTCCCGACACAGGATGCCGTTTTCATAAATCGGTTCTTGGTAATGTCGGGTAAAAAAGTCCAAATCGACGCCAACGATCCGAAATCCGCATTTTTGATACAAGATCAGCTGTACCACGCCTGAGTTGCCTGTGCCAATCTCAATTGTGGCGTAGCCTTGCTCTTTCGCCGTCGCGATCGCATGCCGCACGAGCTTTTGCCCGAATCCTCGGCCTTGCATCGGCTCCGCCACCGCTACGTTCACGAGCTCCGCCGTGAGTGGTCGGGTCGACAGTAGAACATACACGCCGGCAATCGTTCCCTCGGTTTCCAGCACCCAGGTTTGGCCACGGCCGATATACGACTGTACGATCGATTCCTCGGGATCGGCCAGCAGCAGCAAATCCATTGGCGCCGTTTCATTTGGTTTCAGCTTTCTGATCTGTATGGTCAATGGGGAGACACCCTTTCTAACGATTTTGCAAAAATCAGGACGGTTCCAGCACAAAATGCCGGATTTCAACCAAAACCTCGTCCCATTTTGCCTCGGTGTTATTGATGATACATTTGCTTAAGTGAAGTTTCCGAACAATCTCCAGCTCGTAGCGTTTTCTTGTTTCGAGCACTTGAATGAGGCCGTCCGTGCCGCAAAGCCCTTCCGCCTTGCCGTAGCCTTGCTCGGTATAGTACCAAGTAATATAATTCAACCACGAGGCCGGCCTTTCCTCCATGACGCGGCGGAATGAAGGCTCGATCCGGTCCTGGTACAAATAAACGAGCTTCGGATTCAGGTCACGGATCGTCTCTTCAAGCTTCTGAACAAACGTCGTCATTCGCGGCAGCGGTTCGTTCAATCGGCCGAACATCAACGTCATCGGATTTTGAATAAAACAGCATTCAAGAACGAAAACTTCCTCACTCTGCCTTACCCGGTCCGCGAAGCTCCGCCATTTCTCGATCAGCAGGGTTTGATATTTCTCCAGCGGAAGCTTGTATACGTCGGATTCTTGCAAGAGCTCCACCAACTCGTGAACCGCATGATGGTCTCGATTGTGCCCTTCATGGGAGAGATTCGCAAGTTTGCCATAAGCAATAAGCACGCCCGAAGCGGCTTGTTGCACATACGGTTCAAGCAGTTTCAATCGATGCTCGTCATCCTTGATGAGCTTCGAATACGCCTCCGCTTCCAACCAAGCAACCGATTCGTAGTCGGCCGGATGATCCAAATCCCCTTCAAGAAACAATCGGTTAGGCACATGATGCCGATCCAGCAGCTGCTTGACGTATTTCGCCGTCGAGGTTTTGCCGGAGCCGGGTATGCCTTCGATGATGATCACTTTGGATTGCATGAAGATGAACGCCCCTTATTTTTGTTTAGCAAAATAATCGTATTCCACCCCGTCGGCAAGCGTACGCAGCTCCATGTGCCGAAAACCCGCCTTCTCGACGACTTTGCACGAAGGGACGTTGAACGGCTTGACGATGGCGACGATTTCGTTTAGCCGGGTATGCCGGAACATATAATCGACGATGGCAATGACCGCCTCCGACGTATAACCGCGGCTGCGGTAGTCCTTCGAGATCGCGTAAGCGACCTCCCGCTGCTCCGGCGGCAATAGATCGTTCGGGAACACGCCGCACCATCCGATCAGCTGTCGGTCCTGCTTGTGCTCGATCGCCAGCAATATCCGGACATCCTCGGGGCTGAAGTTGTCGTAGCTTGCGATGACGAACCCCAGGAAGCCTGTCAGTTGCTCCTCTGTCATATTCCAGTCCGGCAAAATGTCAGTAATTTCCCGCTGCCGAGTCAGCGCGTAAATCGCCTGGAAGTCATCCCGGGTAAAAGGCCGAAGCGTGATCGATTCGGATTCGATCGTCAGGAACTGCTGCATCGTTTAAGTCCTCCGATTTCATTTTTTTATATCTTCATATTTTACTTGTTCCGGGGGGCGTTTGACCAAGCTGAGTTTGAGTATAGCGGATTTTGGCGATGAATGATCGCCGTCAATCCGTCAAATCGTAAGGATGTGGGAGAGAACGGAAGATCTCATTTTCTGAAAATACGACGGCCGCTAGCCGGACATGCAAAGAGGATTTCGAAGAAAAACGCGAACGCTTGTTTTTACGGTTTGAACAAGGCGAGACCGGATTGTTACAATGAACCCGTTTTCGAATGAATCGATTTGGGGTGTTGTGGCGTGTTGAAATGTCCGGAATGGCTCGTATTTTTTTTCAAACAATTGTTTCGTTCCAAAATAACGCTGCTTGCCGTCTCGCTGCTGACCGCGCTCATCGCCCTTTGCGGCGCCGTCGTGCCGATCGCGATCGGGCGGATTGTCGACAGCGTCTCCCTTGGTGGTGGCGAGGGCCTCGGCGGGATGGCCGCGGCATTGCTCGGAGCGCTGCTCGTCATCGAAGCTTGCGATATCACCCGCTCTTATTATTCGGGCAAGGCCATGCTGCGGCTGACGCATGACCTGACGCGCGATACGCTGGCTTCCGTGTTGCGTACGCGGGCCGGTTTTTTCGCCGAAACGCCAAGAGGCGAGCTGCTTCAGCGCTGCGTGCAAGATACGCGCGCGGTCCAGCAGTTCGCCATGCTCAAGCTGCCGGGCACGGTGCAGGAGCTGCTGCTTGCGGCGATCGGCATCGTCGTCATTTGCGGCATCTATTGGCCGATTGCGCTGGTGATTGTCCTCTCCTATATCGGCTTATATATGCCGATTCACCGGTTCGGGCGCAAGCTCGGCGCCGCCCGCCAACTGCTGACGCAGCATGATGCGAGGCTCAGGCAGAGCCTGCTGGAGAAGCTGGAATCACTGAAGCAGATCAAGCTGTTCGGCACGGAAAAACGGGAATACGAACGGGTCCGCACCGAACAAGAACGATGGGCCGAGCTGTCCTTCCAGGAAGGCATCGTCGATGATCTGTACAAAGGGTTTCCGCGTATCCCGGATGCGCTGGCTCCGGCGGTTGTCTTCCTGCTTGGCGGATGGCAGGCCATACAGGGCCGCGTGACGGTCGGCCAATTGATGACGATCATCGCGTTCGTCCCGGCGATTAACGCGCCGGTTAAATCGATGTTTACGCTATATACGGCGATGGCCGATATCCGCGTCCGGATTGCCGGCATCCTCGAATATTTGCGGCTGCCTACCGAACCCGGCGTAGCGCCGGGATTGCTGCGGCCGGAAAGCCTCCGCTCCGCGCCGATCGTCTTCGATGGCGTCAGCGTCTGCGGCGAGCGGGGAAACGTGCTGCGGGACGTGGCTTTTACCGTGGCGCCCGGCGAGCATGTCGCCATCGTTGGGCCAAGCGGCGCCGGCAAAAGCACGCTGCTGCAGCTCATCGCCCGCTTGCGGGAGCCTTCGGCAGGCGAGATCCGCTTCGGCGATACGCCTTTGAGCGCGATCGATGCGACGCATGTACGGAAGCGGATCGGGTATATGACGCAGGAAGTGTTTATGACGGGCGATAGCTTGTACCGGAATTTGACGTATTTGATCGAGGGCAATGAGGACCGGGAGACGGTAATGGATGGAGCGGGGAATGGCGGAGCTTCGATTGCGGGTTCAGTTGCGCGGAGAGCGGCGAGCGGCTTGACGGAAGCGGGATCGAGTGAAGGCCCCGGCCAGAAGGAAGCGGCGGGTCGGTATCTCGATTATGTGTCCGGCATGCATTCCGAGTTCGCTGCGGTCGATCAGTGGATGGCTGCGCTTGGGGCGCACGACATCGTAACGTCGCTGGCCGATGGATACGATACGCCGATCGGCGACAAAGGGTCGATGCTGTCCGGCGGCCAGAGGCAACTGGTCGGCCTCGCCCGCACAATGGCGAAGCAGCCGGACGTGCTGCTGCTGGACGAAGCGACGTCGTCGCTCGATCAGGCAAGCGAAGCGCTCGTGTACGAGGCTCTGGACAAGCATGCGGGCGGCATTACGCGAATCAGCGTGACGCATCGGCTGAAAGGAGCCCGGCACGCCGATCGGATCTTGGTGCTGGACGGAGGCGAAATCGTTCAGCAAGGAACGCACGAAGAGCTAATTCGTCAGCGTGACGGATTGTATGCCCGGCTTTGGTTCGGCGAGGAGGAGGAGGAGGTTGTCCGTGAATTTGCCGTCGTTTAGACAGTCGGCGATGCTGCGATACGCGTTGCGGCAGTTGAAGCCTTATCGCGGCGTTATCGTCGTGAATGCCGTTAATATTTTGCTGCGCAGCCTGCTGTTCCTCGTTCCGCCGGTGATCATCAAATATGTGCTGGAACAAGTGCTGCCGCAGAGAAATTGGAACATGCTGCTCGTCATCAGCGTTTGTATCGTTCTTGTTCCCGTCGTCGGCAGCTTGATGATCGTACTTCAATCGTACATGAACCGGTTCATGCTGAATATTGCGGGTCGGGCACGGGCTAATCTGTACGACAGCCTGCAGCGCCGGCCATTGCATTGGTTCCGCTCGTACAGGCCGGGCGATCTCATCGCCCGCACGCTGGACGACACGCATGCGGTCACGGATTTTGCCGCTTCGGGTATATGGTGGATGCTCATGCTTGCCTTTTCGATTACGGCCGGATCCGGCTTGCTCGTTTATTTGCATGCCGGACTTGCGGCCGTCATCGTGCCGTTATGGCTGGCGCATGCTGTATTCGTCGTCCGGATGGGCAAATACGTGAAGCGCCGGGCATCCGCTGCCGCGGGCCAAATGTCGCGCGTTACGGAATCGGTGCGGGAGCTCGTCACCGGCGCATCGTGGATCAAAGCTTCCGGCATGGAGACGAAAGCACTTGCCGGCATAACCTCCAACCTGGAGCAAGAATGGAGCTTGCGCCGACGCGGAATGGTGACCGATCATCTCGTGCAATTGGCGAATACGGCGTTGTCGGCCGGCTTTCTCGTCATCATGTATTATGCGGGAGGCCGGTTCGTCGCGGGCGGCGGGATGACGATCGGCACGCTGGTCGCATTTATAGCCGTGTACAACTGGCTGCGTCCTTTCGGCATCACGCTTGCCGAAATGTTCTTCGCCTCGCAGCGGGCGATGGCCGCCGCGGAGCGGATCGCCGAGATTGCAACGCCGGAGCCGCGTCAGCCGGATCGGTTGCCAGAACAGGCGCCGGAACAGGCGCCGGATTCGCCTGAGCCGGATCGGTTGCCAGAACAGGCGCCGGAGCCTCGTGAACTGGAACGGGTGCAGAAACGGGAGGCTGAGCCTCGTGAGCTGGAGCGAGTTCCAGACCAGATACAGAAGCCTCGTAAGAGAGAACGTGAGGCGGAGGAGGCGCAACTGCAAGGCATCTGCCCCGAATTCGGGGAGGCGGCCTACGCACTCGAAGCTGACGGACTATCGTACCGGTACGGTGACAAGGCGGTGCTGGCGGGTGTCAGCCTCCGCATCCGTCCCGGCGAAGTCGTGTCGATCGTCGGCAAACGCGGATCGGGCAAGTCGACGCTCGCCGACGTGCTGCTGAAGCTGCGGCCTCCGTCGGCGGGTGCCGTGAGCGTCTGCGGCATACCGCAGGAGCACATAGACGACGAGTGGCTGCGCCGCCACATGCTGTGCGTCACGCAAGACGTCATGCTGTGCGGCGGCACGATCCGCGATAACTTCGCATACGGCTGCGCGGATGCCGACGACGCCGCGATTCGGCGCGCGCTGGCTACAGCCGAGCTGGACGCATGGCTGTCGGCGCTGCCGGAAGGGCTGGATACGCCGGTCGGCGAGCAAGGGATGCGGCTGTCCGGCGGCGAGCGGCAGCGCATCGGCATTGCCAGGGCCGTGCTGCGCAAGCCGTCCGTGTTGATTTTGGACGAAGCGACGTCGGCGCTTGACCAGGCTACCGAGCGAAGGCTGCTCGATCGCTTGCTTCGGCAGCTGCATGGTACAACGCTGCTGTTCATCACGCATCGGCTTTCGATTGCGAAGCAATCCGATCAAATTATCGTGATGAAGGATGGGGCGGTGGCCGAATCCGGCACATACCAAGGGCTGATGGAGGCGGGAGGGCATTTTCGCAAGCTGCACGACAGTATGTGACTTCGAGGTATATGCGCAAATAAAAAACAGTTAACCTCCCGAATGAATCGGGTCGTTAACTGTTTGTTTCATGCGGTCGAGCGGCCGCTTCTTAGGATCCGCCGGTACGGCGGCGCTGGTTGTTCACTTTTTTGACGTTTTGGCTTTTCATCGTTTTGGTGCCGGTGTCTCCAAAGTGGTTTGCTTTATTGTTCTGCTGCTGTTTTTTTTGCTCCAGCTTTTGTTTGATGGCATCGGCCAGACTGATTTTTTTCGGCTGCTTGTCTTCTTGTTCTTGATTGACGTCCGACATGAGAGGACACCTTCCTTATCCGTTCTTGCCTTCATTGTACTTATTTTCTTGCGGGGATTCAAGGGAGAAAACGAATGAAAATGAATGTTCGGCATAGTCCGAACAGATGGATGCGTATTCCAGAAAGTTTATCGGGCAAAACTAAGTTGCATCCGCACCACTTTGTCCCGCGGGGGAAACACTGTTTCTCTAGACCCACTCGATTTGCTCTGTTACGATAGGTACTGTACTTTTTTGACGAGATTTGCGGAGGTGCGGCAAGCTGGATATTTACAGTGACATCAAACAAGGCGAACGGGGAGCATGGGTCAGCATTATCGCTTATCTTGCCCTTTCCTCTTTTAAATTGCTAGGCGGCTATTTCAATCAATCGGAAGCATTGATCGCGGACGGCTTCAACAACTTAACCGACATCGTCGCGTCGACGGCGGTACTGATCGGACTGCGCATTTCGCAGAAGCCGCCCGATGAGGACCATCCGTACGGCCATTTCCGTGCCGAAACGATCGCCGCGCTGATCGCTTCGTTCATTATGGCGGCGGTTGGCATTCAGGTGCTCGTCAATGCGGTGCAGTCATTGTTTGCGGACCACGGCCGGGCGCCGGATTTATGGTCGGCGTGGATCGCTTTATTTTGCGCGGGATGTATGTTTGTCGTGTATCTGTATAACCGGAATCTGGCTCGCAAAATCAATAACCAAGCGCTCATGGCGGCTGCGCAGGACAACAAGTCCGATGCTCTTGTCGGCATCGGCGCGGCGATCGGCATTTTGGGAGCGCAATTCGGCTTGCCGTGGCTTGATCCTGTTGCAGCGTTGGTTGTCGGCATATTGATTTGCAAGACGGCGTGGGATATTTTCCGCCAGGCGACCCATGCGCTGACGGACGGCTTCGACGAAGCGAAGCTGAACTCCTTGCGCACTACCATTCAGAAGACAAAAGGCGTTCAGGCGATCAAAGATATCAAGGCGCGCGTCCATGGCAGCCAAGTGCTTGTTGATGTCATCGTGCAAGTCGACCCGAACCTGACGTTAATCGAAGGTCATGAAATCAGCGACGAGATCGAGCAGCGCATGCTGCGCAAGCATAATGTCGTCCATGTCCACGTACATGTGGAGCCGATGATGGAGTTGGTCGAGCCAAGTGTTTGAATATGGAGCTATGAAATGCGAAGAACCCTCCGCAGTCGTTGAGACTAGCGTGAGGGTTTTGTTTTGCTAACGAAAAGGCGATTTAATAACTTTGAGGAAATATACTAGCACCCTCATCCCTTTGCCACTAACCCCTCGGCGACGAGCCCGATCAGCAAATCCATCGCCGCTTCATGCTGCTGATTATCGGCTTGTCCTCTCTGCAAGGACAGCATAATAATAGAGCGAAGCATCTGGATGATCGTACTCGGGTTTTCGCGGATGAGCCAGCCTTGTTCCTGTGCATGGAGCAGCAGCGGCATGAAATAGTCGGCGTCGTCGGCGAAATGCCGCTCGAGCTTCTCCGGCGGCAGCTTGCGGAGCACGGTTTCCATCAAGTCCTCGTTGTACATTTGCCGGATGAACGGATTGTCCTTAATGATGTTAACCGATTCTCTCAGAAACTGCTTGAAAGACTCCTTCGTCGCTTGCTTGCCGGTAAAATATCGTTCGTTCAGCTGCTCGCGAATCGCCGCCTCTTCTTGCTGAATGATCTCGAAATACAGCTCTTCCTTCGAGCCGTAAAACAAATAAAAGGAGCCTTGGGCGATGCCCGTCCCTTTCGTTAAATCTTCGACGTTCGTTTTTTTGAGGCCGAACGAAGCAAAAAGCCGTTTTCCCGTCTCGATCAGCTTCTGATGAATAAGTTCTTTTTCCCGTTTCGTGAACTTGGGCATGGATGGCGCCGCTCCTATTCCGATATCGCTGCTTACGATGATGGTGAATCCATGAATCCTCTATTCACACATTACGTCTGTGGAATCGGATTGTCAAGATGGGAGCGGTTTGCGCCGGAATATATAATTAAGCTTTCATTTGCGTACCTGTGCGGCCATCTTCTATAATATGGATTGAGCGTAAAAACACGGTCCGGTTGGTAGTCCGGATGCATGGCGCGCCGATGCGGATTCGCTTCAGGCCGGCATGTCGTAACCTTCCCCCTCCGGGATGTCCGTCGCTCGCAAGTCTCATAAGGAGGGGAAGCTATGAAGCTTACCGTATTTTTCGAAAACGGCTTTTGGGTCGGCGTCGTGGAGGACGTGCAGGAGAGCCGCGTCAAAGCTTGCCGGCACATATTCGGTTCCGAACCGCATGACGCGGAGGTGCTCGAGTTCGTCTGGCAGGAGATGATGCCGTTGCTCGACAGGACGTCGCAGACGGTTGCGGGCAAAGCGCAGCTCGTCCGCAAGGCGAATCCGAAGCGGCTCGCCCGCGAAGCCGCCGCCGAGATGGCGCAGCGCGGCGCCGGCACGTTAGCGCAGCAGGCGCTTGCGAAGGAGCTCGAGCACCGCAAGCTGGAGCGAAAGGTCGTCTCCAAAGCGCAGGCCGAAGCCGATAAAGCTAGAAAGCGCGAAATAGCCGTACGCAAAGCGAAAGCCAAGCATCGCGGCCACTAGCGTCTGCCAAGCGCAAGACAAGCAACCGGGACATTCGACAGACGAAGCGCCCCGGTTTTTTGTCGTCAACAACAAGTATAGGAGCGAATCTATGGAACAAAATTTCAATCAGGGTACGTTGAACCGCAGCAGGGAAAGCACACTGCCAGCGACGCCGCTATGGAATGCGCATATGATGCTGTACGTTTTTACCGCGTTATGCGCCTTGCTTTCCTTGTTCCGTTGGTATACAGACGCTTTCAGCAATTTTTTTCTATTATGGAATGTCTTCCTGGCTTGGATTCCGCTGTGGGTGTCAACTTACTTGTACCGTATGCACGATCGTCGGCGCGACAAGCCGGTCCTATTCTGGGCCGCAGCGTTTGTTTGGCTGATTTTTTACCCGAATGCTCCTTACATCGCCACCGATGTCGTCCATATCAATTGGATCTACAACGGTGATAGTTCACGCTGGTTTGATATTATTCTTCTTTTGTGCTGCGTTTGGACAGGTGTGCTGCTTGGCTTCGTGTCGCTGTATACGATGCGGAAATGGGTAGTGGGAGCTTATGGGCAAGCGGCCGGGAATATGCTGGCGCTTGCGGTCATTGCACTGAGCAGCTTCGGCGTCTTTATCGGAAGATTCCTGCGCCTGAACAGCTGGGACGTGATCGTTGCTCCGCATCGGTTGGTAAAGGAGCTGGGGGCGATTGCGACTCAGCGATATCCGTTCTATTTCTCGCTGCTGTTCGGCGTGTTCTTGCTCATGGTTTACGTGGTTTTGTTCAGCTTAACGGAGGGCGGCATGCGTTCGGAGAAAGGGCGGGAGTCTGCTCGTTAGCGTTGCGGGAGGGAAGGCTTGCTTATGGGGGGCGCGAGATAAGGATCAAAAAAGTCTTTGGAGCATGCTCCAAAGACTTTTTATATACAAGAAAGTATGTGTTTCACTCGATACTTGGCTCGCGATTTTTAGCAAGACCTTATTCAACATCATAACAAAAGGCGAAGAAACAGTCTATATTTTTATCGGAAAATTTCTTATAGTAACGATGCCGGCAATAATCGATGAAACGGAGCGACTTAGGTTATGGAATATAGCTGTCACCTGGAATTGGACGATCTTCAAGCGTATGTTAAGCAGGTCATGGGCGGAGGGTATCGGATCGGGAATGTACAAAAAATGCGAGGCGGCGCTCAAAAATCGGTGTATCAAATCGAATGCGGCAACGGATTCATTTGCGTGCTTTACGTTTGGGATGTAACGAATAATTATTTTCAAGAGGAGATCGAGCTTGAACAACCCGAAGAGCGCTCGTTCGGCGGCCGACTGTTTGCAAGCAACAACGCTTTCCTAAAGCAGCTAGGGATAAGAACGCCCGCTTTGTATCATTTGAATTCGGATCAAGATGAGTACCCTTTCGACTATGCGCTGGTTGAATACGTGGACGGAAAGCGGTCGGATCAGTATTTTGACGAGCCTCCCCGAGTTCAACATACCGTATTTCAACGATTAAGCGATATGCTGGCGCGTATGCACAGCGAAGTTAGGCCCGTTTATGGGAAGCTGGCAGCGGAGAAAGCGGGAACCGATCCGTGTCATCGGTCGTTGTTGCACTGCGCGCTTGAAGACTTGATTTATGCATCCCAGCATATTCCCGACATTGCGACACATCGGAGCAAGCTCGCCGGTACGATTCAGAAGCTGGAAGCCGCTATCGCACCACGGCAGCGCTACGGATTTATTCATGGCGAGCTGGGACCGGATCATGTATTCGTCAATGATAAATTAGAACCATGCTTGATCGATATCGAAGGAGCGCATTTCTTCGATATTGAACATGAGCACAGCTTCCTGGAGTTTCGATTCGGCGAGCATTACCGCTACTTGCGGGGCGATTCGCTTGATCCGGCCCGGATGTTATTTTACAAAATGTATCATCATGTTTCGTGCACGGCCGGCGGTCTAAAGCTGCTCCATCGCGGGTATCCGGATCGGAAACTGGCGGGCGACATCGTTGCTTATAATCATCAGGCGATGTTGAAGCTGATGGATAGCCGGGCTTGATTGTTTAATGCGAAACGGCGGAATTGCGAAGATCGGGCATGGCGCTCATTTTCTCGCGGCTCATGGCAAAGGCGCATAGAAGCGCGATGACCGCGGGCAATACGGCCCATGTGAAGGTTTGGACGATCGAGGAGGACAACGCCTCCGTAATCGTGTCCAGGATCGGTTTCGGGATGTTCACCCGCTGAGCGACATCCAGCATGGCATGCGGATCGCCGGATTGCATGCCTTCAGGCATCGCGCCTTGACCGGCTGAAACCGGCATTTCGCTCGTGAAGGAATGCTTCTGAATGATGCCGAACACGGTAATGCCGATCGTCATCCCGAGCGAGCGCAGGAAGTTCAGCGTCGAGCTGACCGAGCCGCGCTGCCGTTCGTCGAAGGAATGCATCGCCGCATTGCTTAGCACGGAGAAGGATGCGCCAATGCCAAGGCCTACGATAATCATGCAGAGGGTAACCGTGAAGCGCGACGATTCGGCGGACAAGAAGCTCAGCATGATGACGCCCGCTAGGAAAATGAACGAAGCGATAATCATGATCGACCTGTAGCTGAACTTGCTCATCACAAAGCCGCCGACCGTGGCGGTAATGACCGAGCCGACCATCATCGGCAGCAGGACAAGGCCGGAGTTCGTCGCCGTACCTCCCATGACGCCTTGAATGTAAATCGGGATGTAAACCGATGCGGTGATGAACGCGGCGCTGCTGAATACGGCGATGGCGTTGCTCGTCGAATATAGCCGTTTCTTGAACATGCCGAAGGCAATGATCGGTTCGGCGGCGCGTCGTTCGGCAAGCACGAAGAGTGCGGTAAGAACGACAAAACCCGCGAATAAGCCGAGAATGACGGAGGAATCCCAAGCGAACTCTTTGCCGCCAAGCTCCAAGGCAAAGGCAAGACAAACGACGGCGCCGACAAGCGTGATCGCGCCCCACCAATCGATTCGTTGCTTCGAATGCACGTGCGATTCTTGATAGAAGAACGCGATGAAGATCAAGGCGACGACGCCAAGCGGAAGGTTGATCCAGAAAATCCATTGCCAGTTGACGTAGTCCGTGAAGTAAGAACCGAGCAGCGGACCGAAAATGCTGGACATGCCGAATACGGCGCCGAACAGGCCGACCAGCTTGCCGCGGCTTTCCGCCGGGACGGCGTCGAACATAATGGTGAACGCTACCGGCACGAGTGCTCCGCCTCCGATGCCTTGAATCGCGCGATAGATGCTGAGCTCGACGATCGACGTTGCGGTTCCGCATAGGATGGATCCGATCATGAACACGGCGATGCCGAAAATAAAAAATTTCTTCCGTCCATACATATCGGACAGCTTGCCGAAAATCGGCATTCCCGCCATCTCGGCGATCATGTAAGCGGATGTGACCCAGACGAATTTGTCCAGCCCGCCGAGTTTGCCGACGATTGTCCCCATGGCCGTCGTCACGATGGTGTTGTCCATCGAAGCCATCATAATGCCGAGCAACAGTCCGGCGAGAATGATGCCCAAGTTTTGTTTTTGCTTTGCCATTGTAAATCCTCCTACGGTAAAATTGTTCTATGGACACAGTGTAAACAAAAAAGTATGACAGCAGTTTGTCATACTTTACGAACTTGTTTTCAAATTTTTTTTGACCGAAGGAGTGCAGACATCAATGCAAAGAATCGCGATCGACATGGACGAAGTCATGGCTGACTTTAATACGAAGCATTTGCGGTTGTTTAACCGCGAATTTAATGAAAATCTTACGTTTGATGATTTAATGGGGACGCGTCTTCGAGATTTGCGGCCGGATCGGATGGACGCTTTGAGGCGATATTTGGCAGATCCCGGTTTTTTCCGCGACTTGGGCGTCATGAAGGACAGCCAGGAGGTCATCCGAGAGCTAAGCGAGCGCTACGAGATTTTTATTACGACGGCCGCGATGGAGGTGCCTGCTTCGTTTACGGCAAAGTACGAGTGGCTCAAGGAGCATTTCGGATTCCTCAACGAGATGAATTTTGTGTTCTGCGGCGACAAGAGCATTATCCGCGCCGATTACTTGATCGACGACAACGTGAAGCATTTCAAAAACTTCGCGGGACAAGGCATTTTGTTCTCGTCGCCGCATAACTGCAACGAGACCGGTTACGTGAGAGTGAACAACTGGCTGGAAGTGCGGGAATATTTTTTAAAATAGATCGAAAGGAAAGGTTACCAGGACGATAGCTCCGTCCTTTTCCAGCTGTTCTGGGAAACGCACACATATACATAGTGGTCGTCCCAAGCCATCTGTCCCTGACTGCAGGCCGCACTGGACGAAGCCGGCGTATACTTGTTGCGGATGCGCAGCTTGTCCCCGTTCACGTCGAGCTTGGTGTCGGGCTCGTTTGTACCGATCCCGATGTTGCCGCCGCTGCGCTGCAGGGTGAGCGCGGAATCGGCCGCTTTTCCGTCATCGCCGGAACGGATGAACTGTAGGTCGGCTCCCGAGTTGTTGCCTGCTTCCTTCGAGCTGTCTGCCCGGATAGTCCATCTCGGCGTCGTCTCGTTCTCTTTGCCGGCTACGCTGAACTGGATGTCCCGGTTCGTCCCGGTTTCCCCCGCTACTCGCAAAATGCCGCTCATCACATTGAAATTGGACGAATGGGTGCGGATCTCGCTCACGTCGGTGTCGTAGGGGATTTCAAACCGGGTGAACAACTGGTTCGCGTATTGCCCGGTCGGCGACATCGTCGTCTCGAATGAAATATGCTTATGGTCGTGCTGCTCCGGATTGTTCGCTTTGTCGTGCGAAATGATCGCCGTTTTGTCCTTGCCGCTTTCGTCGGCCCAAACGATCGCCGGCTTGGCCCGCTCTGCCGTCCATTGCAGCCGGATCAGGTCGGACAAATGCCCTTCCTTCTCGATCCACTGCTGGTCTGTGGACAGATGCAGCCGCTCATTGTGCGGAATGCGGATTCCGCCGCCGGGCAGCTCGGATTTTCCGAACGTTACCCCTGTACCCGCTTCCGTTTTCGGATCGGTTCCTGCCGCCGTGCCCGGTTTCTGATCCGTACAGCCGATGCCCATCAAGCAGACGCCTCCCAATAGAACCGCTGTCATCATCGCCTTCGATAGTTTCATCGCATTTCCCTCCGTTTGTCGTAGTGGTTATATGGTTGTCCTATAAACTACGCTCGGCCGGCAGCGGTTCCGTCGGTCTTCCCGGGAAAACGATTCTTTTTGCCTAGAACCAGGCTCGATTTATGGCGAAATTTGTCCGGTTGTTCGGAGGGCTTGCGACTTGGGTGTCAAAGATGTCCAAGAAAATAAAGTTTTAGACTAGGAAAACAAAGATGTAGACCGTGAAAATAAAGTGTTACACTCACGCGGCAGCGTTGAAGTAACGGGCAGGATAGTGTGATTGTGGGAATGAAATTATTATAGAGATTTATTTTCTTCAGTAAGTCAGGTTTGCGACATCATGGGGCATCAAAATAACTGTAAGTCACAAATCAAATTCTAGATAGGGGAAATGACATTGATAGATTTTGTGCGTGCTAGTGAAGCTGTAATCGGTATTCCTGTTGTGAACTACGACCAGGCGGCTGACTGGTATGTCAACGTTTTGGGCTGTGAGCTCGTATTTAAAATGGGTATCGCGCAAGTGAAACTCCCCTCGGGGCAAAAGCTCCTCATATATGAGCCAGATGCAGAGGAAAACAGCATTTGGTTCGCTGGGGACTATAAGGTACATCCCCATTTCTGCATTCAGTTTGTCACATCTGACATCCGGAGATTGCGTGAGGAATTGATCGCAAACGGTGCTATGGTAGGAGAAATAGTGAGGGGCGGCGGAGGCGGCTGGGATATGATGTTTCATGACCCTAGCGGTAACCGTTTCTGGGCGATCGAGGATCCGAAAAAATGAGAAAGTAATGTCGGATGACAAAATATTGAACTAACGGAGAACAAGAGCTCAAATAGTTGCACCATGAGGCTGCTGCGGAACCGGCCGGTAGCTTCATAATACGAATGGGCAGATTAACACAGTGTTGGGTGTGAGTGTGTCGACTGTCAAGAACAGCAACCTTTTATATGTTGAAGTAACGGGGAGGAACGTGTAAAAGGGTAAACGTAGGAACTAAGATCATGGCGGTTTTCAGACGAGTCTGAAGATGTATTAGGTGGTATCGTTGTCCGAGAGCCGGACGACTTGCCGATCATAATTAGCAGGAGTCTATAACCTTCGAAAAAAGATATTGAAATGTAAATAAGGTGATTTTCAGGTTTCGTCGCAAAGTGGCATCGATAATAAATGTAAGAAAGGTGGTGTGGAGTTAGGCTTTACAACTCACATTTTAGGAGATGATTATTTTGCTTCAATCGTATGTAGACTCGACTTACAGCACGATCTACGTCAGTGACATGCAAAAAGCAGTCAAATGGTATTATCAGGCATTTGGGTTTCAACTCTTATCGATTGGTTCCGATTTTGCAACCTTGCAAATTGCACCAGGACGGATACTTTTTATGGATCGGGGTATAAATCCAAACGGTTATCTGGGGTTGAAATCGGGTCGTATTGGAGATATTCAAGATCGGCTTGTTCAAGCACAAATCGCGTTTGAGTTTCCTGAGGATGAAAACCGTACATACTTTCAGCTTAACGATCCTGATGGCAACAAGATTGTAGTCATGCCGGGTGTTTTTGGATTGGAAATGCTTGAATATTCACTGCCAGACAATTATATGCCGTACATTCTGTGCCGTCTGGAGTCGAAAGAAGAAATGCATGTAATCGCTAAAAAGATTGCTGGACAAAGTGACTTTCGGACAGCAGCCGACGAACTGAACGCCAAATGTCGACAGTTTGGTATGACAATAGAAGGCGATGCGTTCACCGCATCCAGCTATTCGCAACAGGTTGATGCTATCTATGCTTGTGTTGCCGTATCGGAAGCACCTTCGGATCCACTTCCTGATGGAATAGAGTACATAGCAATCCCGAGCCAAGAATATAGCATTTTTCACTATGACGCTTCCAATGAGCAGTTCAGGGAAAACCACACCCATAGAAGCAAATGGATGGATCTGTGCCTTTCCAAAGCAAACAGCTATTACATATTGGAATATTACGATGATAAGCACATCCATACCCACTTCCCTTATCAATGGTGTAATGTGGATGAGTCTTAATAAGGACAAGTGATAGAGAAGGAAGAATAAGATAAGCCCTCCCTGAGCGTGTCGGACGACAAGTGCATAAGCCGATTGAAACCCGCATTTAAGTGCGGGTTCTTGTTTTTTATTAAATAGCACCGTAGACGACTCCGGTACGAAGCAAAGAAAGATCGCATGCGGGAATCTAGTTGATGAAAGCAGAATGCTTGAGATTAGAGATACGGTTAGAGATAAGTACGGCAATCTGCTTGCTTTTGGGCAAAATCCCAACAAATAAAAAAGAACACTGAGCTCTAACGGATACAAGAGCTCAAATCATTGCACCATGAGGCTACCGCGGAACCGGCCTGTAGCCTTATTAAGCTATTGGGCAGGATAGTGGAACGAAATGGAAGGATTAGAAACTGCAATGTCGAATGTTTTATAGAAAAGTACCAAAGAAACGGGTAAGAAGGGGGATTTTTCTCATGAATGATGTGAGAAAATTTGAGGCAGAACGTGTAAAAAGGAATGAAATTAAGTTAGTCGGTATTCCGTTTGTTGGGGGAAAGCCCTATGCGGATAAGGGAGTTAGTCTTTTTAATGTGACTAAACATAGCCTCTTAACCGCAGCCGAGCATTTTCCAGGTTGGATTAACAGGGACATGATTTATGCAGTGCTTCCGGCAGGCGAAAAACAAATACCCGGCACATTTTCCGTTATCGTATCGATAGAAATTGAGAATGATGATTTGGTGCCTGAATGGTTTACCAAAATAATCATTCCAGCCAGCGAATACGGATTTGTCTCTGATATACCCGTTGCAGATGAACGCCTAGGTTATCAAGCCATGGATCGTTTTTTTGAAACGTCATTACGTGCCCCTGAGCTGCTCTATGGACATTTCGAAATGAACAATGTAACCAAACCTGGATTTTTTGACTTGTATACGGCGACCAGATCATTAAGCTAACGGATACGAGAACTTAAAGGAGGAATTAACATCGATTCCATTGGCGCAGGTGACCGACGGATCCCGCGAAGGCGCAGCCATTGGCCCGGGAAGTAGCGCGGTCATGCTATGCGGCGGCCAGGCGTTTATCGCTGCGCAGTCCCGACGAACTCCTGCATCAGCTGATTGAACTTGTCGCGTTCGTCGTAGAACGAGCCGTGGCCGCTGTACATGAACGGCACGAGCCGCGAATGGGGAATTTTCCGATGCATCTCCTCCGCCTGGCTGAACGGAATGACCTGGTCGTGAATGCCATGCACGATCAGCGTCGGCACCTGGATGCGAGACAGGTCGGCATTCAAATCGAAGTCCCGTAGCATGACGATGATCGCGGCCGTCGACCAGCCGGCAGCCTGCATACCCATCCGATTGAACCAGTCCGAGAATGGCTTGGTGATGTACCGGAAGAAGAAAATGTCCGTCACGCCGTTCATCATGTTCGCCCGGTCGTTCAACGTCTGCTTCAGCAACTGCGCGGCCGTCTCCTTGGTGAAGCCGCGCGGCGCAGCCGCGTCGATCAGCACGAGCTTGGATACGCCGCCGCCATTGTACCGCACGACGTATTTGATCGCGATCGCGCCTCCGGTCGAATGTCCGGCGAGCACGAAATCTTTCAACTGCAGCGCGTCAACGACGGCGCGTATATCGTCCGCAAGCCGCTCTAAATTATAGCCGCCGTAGGGCCGGTCCGACTTGCCGAAGCCACGCCAGTCTATGCCGATGCAACGGTAGCCCGTGCCCGGCAGCACGTCGAACTGATATTCGAACTGGTCATGGCTGAGCGGCCAGCCATGAAGAAACACAATCGTCTTGCTTCCTGCCGGGTTGATGTCCTCCACGTAGAGCTTTACCCCCGGCTCTACTGTTACGTAATATCCCACCGTTGATGCCTCCGCGAATCAAAATCCTTTCCAGATAGGATACGCGCTCAGCGCCCAAACGTGAATGCCCGGGGCGGCACAGCCGACGAGCCTGAAGCGCGAAGGTCCGGGTGCGTCCATTCTATAGACTAGGGATTCTCGCCACCATCTCGGTATTTCGAACAAAAGGTAAACCGCTGAGTAAATCTCCAATATCGCCTACGAGTGGCGTTTTTTTGTGCGTAAATAGTAATTTATCGCAGTTCCTCTCAACGGAGTCGCTCGCTGATCGCGACCGTGCAGAAAAACTATAACCGGCCATTTTGCTCCGTCCTCCTTGTAATCTCGAGGAATATGAAGGAGATATTGCAAGGATATTCTTTTGTTAACTAGGATATCATTCGTGAATTTCAGGGCTGTTAGAGCCAAAAGACCACCTCATTTCCATGATGGTTCTAACATAACGGAAAGGAAGGTGAACGGGAAGCCACTTCCGGACCGCTATTCGGGCCTTTCATTGCAATTTGGATACGGTACAGTCGGGAGAGCTTACCGGAAAAACCCTGAAACTCGAATCTTGTTCTCTTCCAAATCCCAGAAATAGAATTCATAATATGTCGGCGCGGGGTTTTCCAGAGCTTCGACCTTCACGCCGCGTTCCGTCAACAGTCGGTGTGTTTCTCGAATGTTCTGGCTATGCAGGTCCAGCATGACGCTTCTTGGACATGCGTGCTCGGTCGATTCCCCCATATAGAGATCGCTAATGGCAAGCTCCGTATACTCATTAATTGTCAAAAAATAGGCAAGTCCGATATCGTGTGCGTACTTCAAGCCCAGTTTCTCCGTATACCAGGCTACGGCAGCATCGAGGTTTTTTACATATTGCCAAAGGGTGATTTTGCCGTCGAAATGCAGACTTGATTGCTGCGCCGGCGATTGGTCCATATCGTTAACCTCCTTGTAATGGCCCTGAACAAGCTTCAAGGCGACAGGTACGTTGTTGGGACGATAGCCGTCAGGATTATTCGGTATTTGATCATGGCGATCAGGTTTGTTGAAATGCCGTAAATTGTGGCCCAAGAAAACCACCTCCTGCAAAGAGTGTACCATTTCATGGAATGTCACTGTGTATTTTTTTATCAACATGCGGCAACTGAATCACTTGAAGGATTTGTAAATTTCGTGTCGAAAAGTTCTTGAAGCGAGAGCCAGACCTAAGGAGGACGGCCCATGCGAATCATGGATGAAGATGTTCCGTTTCGGGTGACGCAAGCGGAGGAAGCGGGTTTAAGCTTTGTCAAGTTGAATGAGGCTTATCATGAACTAGCGGAAACTTTTCCGACACTATATAGTCTGCTTCTTGTGAGAGATGACCGGCTTGTATTTGAGAAGTATCTTGGCGGGGCTAAGTCGAATCACGCCTATAGCATCAAGTCGATTACAAAAAGCATCATGAACGCCTTGGTTGGGATCTCCATTCAACGCGGACGGATTCGCTCCATTGATCAGTATGTAACGGATTTTGCTCAAGACGTTCCGCCGGACATGCTTCGCAACCTGGAGGGCGTAACTTTGCGCCACCTGCTGGTCATGACGCACGGAATCGGGATCGGCGAGAATAGTCCGGAGATGCTGGAGATCTGGAGAAGCCCGAATTGGGTAAAATCGATTCTGGATGTGCCGCTCGCAAGAAAGCCGGGAATAATCGTTCCATTATTGTACGTGTACGACACATTTGCTGTCTGCCGTATTGTCGGTTATTTCAGGCGAATCGGCTGCGCAATACGCGAGTCGAGAGCTTTTTCGGCCGATAGGAATTCGTAGTCCGATATATTGGGAGCATGACCCTCAAGGCGTGAATTGGGGAGGGACTAACATGTTTCTTACGCCCCGAATGCTTGCCCGATTCGGTCAACTTTACCTAGCCGATGGCATATGGCAGGGTCAACGGCTGTTGCCGGAAAAATGGTGCAGTGAATCTGCTTCCCTTCAGTCGGAAGGTTGGGGGGATTATGCCGCGTATGGCTTGTTGTGGTGGGTATCTTCCTGCGAAGGGATTTCGTACTCGTTTGCTTCGGGCTACGGGGGGCAATACGTGTATGTGATTCCGAGTTACCGGACAACGATCGTTCTGACAGCCAATTCCGATATCGGCATCGCCGAAATGCAGGCCACTACGAGTGTTGTCGTGAGAGATCCGGGTTATTTGGTTCGAAAGTTTCTGTTGGATTGCATGCTCTAGTCCTATAGAAACAAATTTTCGCGCCATCCAGGAGGAAAATGGATATGTCGAAGCGAATTGTCGAATAAAGGTGAAAAATATACTATCGTTTTCGACAGAGGGGTTAACACATCATGCTGCGTTGGGTTGGATGGTTGCGTAAGCGGTTTATGGTCAAAATGGTGGCGGCTGTGCTCGTCGTATTCATTCTGCTGGCGGCCCAGTCTATTTTTATTCAGGTGCAGGACGCGCAGAAGGCGGTTGAGGAAACGATCGCCCGCTACGGGATGCGGATGGCGTCCAGTTATGCAGGGCAGATGGACACAAGCCGTATCGAGCAATTTATGCAAAATGAAACGGAGAGCGACCTGTACTGGTCGATTCGCGGCGAGATGGATCAATACCGGAGCCGGATCGGCGCCCGGTATGTATATCTCGTCCGTATCGACGACAAAGGGCAGCCGCTCATCATGATCGACGGGCAGCCGAAAGGGTCGGACAGCGCTTCGCCGATCGGGGAAGTGACCGACGTTCCCGCGGACGCGGTGGAGTCGCTGCTGAAAGGGGAGACGGCCAGCTCGCCGCTCATCGACAATCCGACGTACGGCAAATATATTTCCACGTATGCGCCGATAAAACGGGCGGACGGCACCGTTCTGGCTATTCTCGGCATCGATACCGATGCCGAGGTCGTAAGCACGCTGGCGGGCGAAGTGATCCGGAGCAGCGCGCCTTTGTACGGATGGATGCTCGCGCTGATGGCGCTTGGCGTGGCTCTTATCGTGTTCCTGCTGGCGCGGGCGCTCCGTCCGCTGCGGCATATGGCGACGGCGGCGGAGCGTATCGCTTCGGGCGATTTGCAAGGAGCCGGCGTCATGCTGGCCCAGCATCCGGTACGATCCGCGGATGAGGTCGGCGCGGTGTACCGGGCGATGGTGAACATGTCGAGCCGGATGAACGAAATCATCGGCGAGCTCGTCCGCGCGGTGTCGAAGACGACCGAGCAGGTGGCGTCAACGACGGAACGCTTCGCCGTGGAAACGCGCCAGCTGCTCAACATGAACACGCGCATCGACGCTTCGGTCCGTGAGGTGGCCGCAGGCATGGGCGTGCAGCAAACAAGCACGCAAGAGTGTGCGACCGGCATGGAGGAGATGTCCGCTGCCGTTCAGCGCGTCTCCTCGGCGTCGCTGGCGTTGTACGATGCATCGGATAACGCGCTGCATAACGCCGAATCCGGCAAAGCCGTCGTTCGGCAGATGAGCGGCCAGATCGGCGCGATCGCCGAGTCGACGCAGGAAGCGGCCGCGCGTGTCACCGCGCTGCGGAGCTACTCGGAGCAGATCGAAGACGCATTGCGCGCGATCCGCGAGATCGCGGATCAGACGAAGCTGCTCGCCTTGAACGCGTCGATCGAAGCGGCGCGGGCGGGTGAGCACGGCGCAGGCTTTGCCGTCGTCGCGGCGCAAGTGCGCAAGCTGGCGGAAGACGCCTCCGGCTCAACGGGCCGGATTGCCGACCTGCTGCTCGGCATCCAGAACGAGACGAGCGGAATCGCAAGCGCGATGGACGGCGGCATTCGCGAGGTGGGTGCAGGGCAACGACTCTCCGTGCAGGCGGAGGCGTCCTTCGCGAACATCGTGGAGATGTTCCGGAGCATTACGGAGCAGATTCACGAAGTTTCTTCGGCGGCGGAGCAAATGTCGGCGGGGTCCGAGGAAGTGGCCGCATCCGCAGGCGGCATCGCCGACATCGCCCGCTCGGTATCGGCGAGCACCGCGGACATTAGCGGCCTCATTCAGGAGCAATTGGCCGCGGTTCGCAGCATTGCCGAATCGGCCGCAGCGCTTAGCGACACGACGCAGGAGATGCGTGCCGCGGTCAGCGGGATCAAGGTATAGCGAGACAATCGCGTCAGTAAGAATAAACACTCCGTTTCATCCGTTTGCCATGTCAGGCGAGCGGTGGGGCGGAGTGTTTTCGTTGGACTAGTCAACAATAAACTGCTGCTAACGAATTTCAAAATCCGCAGCCAATCTAGCCGAAAGATCGGTTTTGTATCCTTCGATTTGCTTCACGAGACGGTACTGCCCCGGTTCAAGCTTCTTCGAGAACAGAACATTTTCATGGAACGATTGACCAGGCTTTACGTGCAATGCTATCGATTCAATTTCCCCATCGTTTAAAGGTACAAGCTTCCATCCCTTGGGCTCATTGCGATAAACCTCGTACCCGTAACCCAAATATAGATCGGTGGGACCGGCATTAAAAAGGGTTAATGTCGTCCGGTCGGAATCCTTCTCGGGAGCATCGACTTTAAGACGAGCGTTGAGTTCGTGAGATGGCACAAAAAGAGGCGAGATCAACGTATCCTCAACAACGTCCTTAGAGGAAAGAATCTCGATGCTGAGTAAGTAATTTGTGCTAGGAGATTCGGGCATTTTAAAAGTGAAAATAACGTTTCCGTTCACCATATTGTTAATATCAGCCACATGTTCCTTCAAGAGTTCGATTCGTTTACCTGCTGAATCCCGGCTCGTGACTTGAAAGTGAACGGTGCGACCTTCAGGAATTTTGCCTAATGAAACGCTTGCCTCGTCGCCGGCTGCCGTTTCTCCAGAAGTGATGGAAGTAATAAGGCTAAATCCATTCACGTCCTCGAACCATTTGCCTGTCCTGGGTCTATAATCGTTAGCGGCACTTAAGGCACGCTCTTGTGGGAGCATGGCGGAGGGTTTTACCACGTCCGGATTGCCTGTAATGTTTGATAATTTATCAACATCGGCACTTACCACAGCAGATGTGGCGATTTCCGAATCGGAACTGGATTTTGTATCGCATGAGGATAGAACAAGACAAAAAACGATCATGATTATCAGCTTGCGCATGCGTAGTCCCCCCTTCTTTTCTAGAGACGTCGAAATGAAGGAAATTGTTACGCACGAAAAGTTATTTAATGTGTACTAAGCGACCAACACTCGATTGGAGTGTTTTATTTTTCAAAATCTATAGAAAAAGTAAACGAAATAATTTATAATCGTATACATTATATTGAATGAATATGTGAATCTAACTCCGATAAGGAGGGAAGAGGTAATCCTATATCGAGAAACTCTAGCAAACAACAGAACCTCATTTGTTCTATAAGGTAAACGAAATAATATAATGTTGTATACCAAAAAGGAGAGTGGAGAAAACATGGCTTCTACACCAGTTACGGAGCAAGGAAGCACCGAGGAGACGGTATCCATCAAATCGCTGCTGGGCCCGCTGCTCGCCGTCATTGTCGGGATGATTATGGTTATCCTCGACAGTACGGTCGTGAACGTCGCTTTGCCGGGCTTTATCGATGAGTTCAAAACGACCGTTCTGACGATGCAATGGACGATTACCGGCTATACGCTGGCTTTATCGGCCGTTATTCCTCTGGCCGGTTGGATGACGGACCGATTCGGCGCCAAACGAATTTTTCTCGTCACGATTACTTTATTTACGCTCGGCTCGGTTCTATGCTCCGTTGCGCAAACCGCCGAGCAATTGATCCTGTATCGCATCCTCCAAGGGCTTGGCGGCGGCATGGTGGCGCCGATCGGGATGGCGATGATTTTCCGGATCGCGCCTCCGGGCAAAATAGGCTCCGTCATGGGCATGCTTGGCGTGCCGATGCTGCTTGCGCCCGCGCTTGGTCCGGTGCTCGCCGGCTGGCTGATCGAATATGCCTCGTGGCATTGGATCTTCCTGATCAACCTGCCGATCGGCGTTATCGCCATTCTGATCGGCATGCGGCATTTGCCGAAGGTGGAACGCAAGGCGGTGCCTTCACTTGACATTCTCGGCATGATCCTAGCGCCGATCGCCTTTGCTTCGCTCGCGTATGGCGTAAGCGAGGGCGGGCATGACTGGGCGTCGGCCGAGACGATCACCGCGTTGATCGTAGGCGGGGTAACGCTGCTGCTGTTCATGATCGTCGAGCTTCGTCACAAGCAGCCGCTGCTGGAGCTGCGGGCGTTTGGCTCCTCCGACTTTTCCCGCGGCATCGTCATCTCCTGGATTGCGCAAATTTCGCTGATCGGCGCGATCGTGCTGATCCCGGTCTATTTGCAAAGCTTCAAAGGCTACGGCGCGCTCGACACGGGACTGATTCTGCTGCCGCAGGCGCTGGCCTCCGGACTCACGATGCCGATCGGCGGCAAGCTGTTCGACAAGCTCGGCGCGCGCCCGCTTGCGATCGTCGGCATGACGATCATTACCGGGGCGCTGGTCATGCTGTCGCAGGTTGCGCCGGACACCGGCACGGCGTACGTCATCACGGCGCTTACGCTGATCGGCGCAGGCATGGGGCTCGCGATGATGGCGATCAACACGCACGTGCTGCAGGCGGCGCCGCGCCATTTGGTGAGTCGCGTGACGCCGATGACGACGGCCGTGCAGCAGGTGGTCGCTTCGTTCGCCGTCGCAGGGCTGACCGGCTTCCTTAACACGCGCATGACCGACCGCCTCGCCGGCGCGGATAATCCGTTAGCCGCTTCGGTATCGGCCTTCGGTGATACGTTCCTGCTGGCCGCGGGGCTCGCGGCATTGGGCGCGGTTCTCGGCATCGTCCTGCGCAGGCCGAAGCAGCAGCCGGAAGACGCATCGGCGCAAACTACGGATGAAGCCGGCAAAGCAATGATGATGGGGCATTGACATCGGGAATCTGTCTGCCCGCATGGCGGTACCCTTCCCAGTCACGGGAGGCGAGCAGCGTAGAGGACGGCAATCCGGCAAACGCCGTGAGCGATAAAACCGCAAAGCTCAGCAGGGCCGAGGCCATACGGGGTGACCGCCGTCGATCCGTGCCATGCCGAGCTGCGAGCAGCGTTCGGTGTGAAATTCGCTATGCTATGCTCCCGCGCTTCTTTCGGCATTTCATGTCCATTCCTGTTATAATGAACCTAACTATTACAGCAGTTAACGTCTTGCCGAGAAGCAGGGGGTACAATCATGCCGCAGGAACAAACGCAGAAGCATTCGCGGAAGCGGGAAGATATGGTGCATGCCGCCGAGGAATTGTTTTTGAAAAAAGGAATACGTGCCGTTACGGTTGAAGAAATCGTCAGCCACTCTCAAGTGAGTAAACGGACGTTTTATAAATATTTTGCCGACAAAAAAGATATTCTGGAACCGGTGCTGCTGCGGCTCGTCGAAGTCGAATCCGGTAATCTCGCCAAGCTTGTGGAGCAAGGCAAGCAAAGTCGGATGACTCAGCAAGCGTTTCTGCAAATATTCGACGTGAACGTATACGACCGTTTCTTTCAGTCCGAGTTCACGCGTGAGCTGCTTCAGGATTATCCCGATCTGGTGCAGAAGCTCACGGATAATTGGTTAAGCAAGGTGCTGCCGATATTCCGGGAGCTCGTTCGGATGGCCAAAATCGACGGAATCGTGCGCATGGATATCGATACGGAAGTGCTGTTCATTTTTATACAGATGATTCGCCGGGGATTCTCGCAAAACCCGCATACGCCGGAGCATATGAGCATGAGGGAATTCACGGGCAAGGTATTTGAAATCTTCCTGTACGGCGTGGTCGAAAGGGGAGCGGGGGCCCCGGAAACGCCGCCTTCGATCCGCAGCGATATTAACCGTTTGTAAGGCGTCTTAATGTCTCGAACCGGTCTTTTTGCAAATAAAACTTTACTCAAGGTACGTCCTGAGCGAGTGGGATTTCGGCGAAAGAGGGCTGCTCCGCAAACGCAATGAGATACAGACTTACCTGAGCGAAGGGGATTTCGGCAAAAGATAAAGTCCGACGCACAAACGAATGAGGTTGTCCTAAACGCCACATGCTGGCTGCGGACAGCCTCTTTTTTCGTTGACGACAATAATCATTATCAATTAAAATCGTAAAAGCTATATACATGTGGACGGAGTGGAGTGGAGAGGAGAGAGTCGCTCGAATGAACAGAGCTGCAGAGAGAGTCAAGCTATTCCTACAGTATATCGAAGCGCGTGAGACGAAGCTGGGCGGCGGAGAAGTTCATCGATTCGAGGTCAATGAACTGCACCGCTTCGGAATTTGCCTTGATGCGGACCTTGCCGCAGCGCATGAACCCGCCAAAGACCGGCGCGCCGAGATCACATCCGGCGAGATGTTTTATGTCTCTGCCGGCAGGGCGTTTACCTTGTGCAATCGCTCCTCTTCGAATGCCCGGGTACTCGTCGTCTCGTTCCGATGCCTGGATGAATCCGGCCGGCCGTCAAGCTTCGCTGAGGCCGATCACGCGCCCGCGATATTCAAGATGCCGCAGATGAAAAACTGGTACTCCGATTTCGCGGCGGACGATCGGGCGGGGAGTTTATCCGACGATTGGCAGCTGCAATCCCGGCTGTACGCCATCGCCGGCGCTTATCTGAAATCGCTGCCAAAGCCGCATTTGAATAAAGGCGAAATCGGCGGATTCATCGAGCAAGCGAAGCAAACGATGCTCGAAAATTACGACTTGGCGCTCGATATGGAGCAAATGGCCCGAAGCTCCGGGGCGGGGCCCAGTCAATTTTACCGGGCTTTTCGCGAGCGTACCGGATTAAGCCCGCTCAAGTTTCTTATCTCGACCCGGCTCGGGGCGTCGCTCCGTCTGCTGGCCGACCCGGAGGTATCCGTAGCGGAAGCCGCTCATTCGGTCGGGTATTCGGACGAATATTATTTCAGCCGGCTGTTCAAAAAATATATGGGCCTTGCCCCGACGGAATATGCCGCAAAGGCTCAAATTTCCGTAGCCGTGTTATGTCCCGTCTTCGCAGGGGACTTGGCCGTGCTCGGCATAACGCCGTGCGTTACGCTGCCAAGGGATTGGGACCTAGATGCCGGGAGCAGGGAGCGGTACATTCGGGAAGTCGAGCAAGCTCGGCCGGACCTGATCTTAACGGGACCGATCTCGGACGACCTACGCAAGCAAATGTCCCGTATCGCCCCGGTATCGATGTTCTACTGGCACCGGTATTCCTGGAAGAAACGACTGCTCGATTTCGCGCGGCTGCTGGATCTGACGAGCGTCGCGGAGCGGTGGCTTGCGGATTTCGAGCGGAAAACCGACAACGCCCGCCAGCATGTGCGAAGCGCTTATCCGGATACGCCGTTCCTTCTAGTCGGCATTCGCGAGCATAATATCCGGCTGTACGGCACGCAAAAACGGAAGCTGACCGATTTGTTCTACGATGAGCTGAGGTTCATGGCTCCTCCGGCCGCCGATGCGGTCGGCTTCGTGGATTGCCCCACGCTTCGCGAAGCAGCCGCGCTCGATTGCGACAACGCGATTTTCCTGGTTGAACTGCCTGCATCGGATCGATATTGCGAGCAAGTGGAGCAGGAATGGAAGCGGCTCAAGAAAAATCGCCACAAGAAGGCCATCTTGTTCATCCGGATGGAAGAACCGTTCCTGTACAACGCCGCGATGCATGAGAGGCTGGTCGACCAAATTGTAAGCCTCGTTCACCCGGATCATCGGCTCAAAAAGAAAAGTCCATGACGAAATCGGAAAATCCATTCCGGTTTCTTTTTTTTTGCTGTATGATGTGATCTTGAAAGAGGTAATGATAATCATTATCAACGTCAAATGTTAACGTGGAGGGCCGATGACCATCATCATGAAAGGGCGATGAAGCTTTTATACCTTTGGCTGTTGTTAATCCTGCTATCGTTTGTTTCTTTATTCGTCGGGGTCTCGGATGTAAGCCCGCTGGATCTGTTCCGCATGACCGAGCAGCAGATGCAGGTGATGCAGATCAGCCGGATTCCGCGATTGGTCAGCATATTGATCGCGGGTGTCGGGATGAGCGTGATCGGACTTATTATGCAGCAGCTGGCAAGGAACAAGTTCGTATCGCCGACGACGGCCGGCACGACGGATTCCGCCAGCCTGGGCGTGCTTGTTGCGATGCTGCTCATGCCGAATGCGCCGCCTTACCTGAAGGTGATCATCGCCTTTGCCTTTGCGCTGCTCGGTACGATGGTCTTTATGCGGATCTTGAATAAAGTGAAGTTTCGCGATCCGATTCTGATCGCCCTCGTCGGGCTCATGTTCGGCAGTATCGTCGGAGCGGCGACTACGTTTCTGGCGCTGAAATACGATTTGATGCAAAGCGTGTCCAGCTGGCTGCACGGGGATTTCTCCGTAATCCTGCAAGGCCGTTACGAAATGCTGTACGTCAGCGTGCCATTGATCGTATTGGCCTATGCGTTCGCCAATCGGTTCACGATCGCCGGGATGGGCGAGGATTTTGCGGTGAACCTCGGTTTGAAATACAAGCAGGTCGTCAACATCGGGCTCGGCATCGTCGCGCTCGTATCGGCGGTTATTCAGCTGACGGTCGGCTCGCTGCCGTTTCTCGGCTTGATTATCCCGAATATCGTCTCCATGTATCGGGGCGACAATATTAGGAGCAGCTTGTCTCATACCGCGTTGCTCGGAGCGATTTTCGTATTGGCATGCGATATTTTCGGCCGGGTGATCATTTTCCCGTATGAGGTTTCGATCGGCCTCGTCGTTGGCGTGCTTGGCAGCGGGATATTCCTTTATCTGCTTCTGAGGAGACAATCTTATGCGTGACAACTGGAAGCTTCTTGCGCTCGGAGTCCTTGCGGTCGGACTCATGATTGCATTCATGACGATCGATGCGAGCGGCAACTGGGACTACGTCCTCCCGCGCAGGGGCAAAAAAATAGCGGCAGTACTGCTGACAGGGGCAGCCATATCGTATTCGACCGTCGTGTTCCAGACGATGACGAACAACCGCATTCTGACGCCGAGCTTGATCGGATTGGATTCGTTATACTTGCTGCTGCATACCGCCGTCGTTTTTGTTTTTGGTTCAACGACGCTTACCTTGATGGGCAAAAACATCCAGTTCCTGCTCGCCATTGCAGGCATGACGGCGTTTGCCGGCCTGCTGTTCAAGCTGCTGTTTCGCAGGGAAGGCAACCATCTGTATTTCTTGCTGCTCGTCGGCATTATCTGCGGCACGTTTTTCTCCAGCATATCGTCGTTTCTGCAAATGCTGCTTGATCCGAACGAGTTCTCGGTCGTGCAGGATAAAATGTTCGCCAGCTTCAACAATGTGAACACCGATATTCTGATTATTGCGGCGGTGCTAAGCGTAATGGCGATGCTGTTCTTCTACCGGGAGTACAAGTACTTGGATGTGCTGGCGCTCGGCAAGGAGCATGCGGTGAACCTTGGGGTTCCCTATGATCGAACCGTCAAGCGGTTGTTCGCTGCGGTGGCGATTCTGATCTCGATCTCGACGGCGCTTGTCGGGCCGATTACGTTCCTCGGGCTGCTCGTCGCCAACGTGACGTACCGGTTGTTTGCAACGTTTCGCCATGCGGTCGTCATTCCGGGAACGATGCTGGTCAGCTTCATCGCGCTGGTCGGCGGACAGCTGATCGTCGAGCGAGTGTTCACATTTTCGACGTCGCTCAGTGTCATCATTAATTTTGCGGGAGGCATCTATTTCTTATATTTACTGCTCAAGGAGAACAAAAAGTGATTGAAGCTAGAAATGTAACGAAGCGTTACGGGGACAAACACGGCATTCACGACATCTCGGTCCGCATTGCCAAAGGGCGGATCACATCTTTCATCGGACCGAACGGCGCCGGCAAAAGCACGCTGCTCTCCGCCATCAGCCGGCTGCTGCCGATGGACGCAGGCGAGGTGCTGATCGACGGGATGGATATCAAGCGCACGGACAGCGACAAGCTCGCCCGCAAAATTTCGATATTGAAGCAATCCAACCATTTGACCGTCAGGCTCACGATCCGCGACCTGGTCGAATTCGGCAGGTTTCCTCATTCCAAAGGGAGACTGACCGACGAAGACAAACGGCATGTGGATGAGGCCATCCGCTATATGGAGCTTGCGTCGCTTCAGGACAAATTCCTCGATCAGCTTAGCGGAGGCCAGCGGCAAAGAGCTTTTATCGCGATGGTACTCGCACAGGACACCGAATACGTGCTGCTTGACGAACCGCTCAACAATTTGGACATGAAGCATTCCGTTCAAATTATGAAGGTGCTGCGGCGCTTGACGGATGAGCTGGGTAAAACGGTGGTGCTCGTCCTGCACGACATCAATTTCGCCTCGTGTTATTCCGACCGCATCGTCGCGATGAAAGACGGAACTATCGTGAAGGAAGGCACGACGGACGAGATGATCGAACCGGCCGTTCTGAAAGAAATTTACGATATGGATATTCCCGTACATACGGTGGATGGCAACAAAATTTGCGTTTATTTTTTACCAGAATAGAATTTATAAGTTTTCCACAGATAACGCAGTGTATTAAATTCTATTTGGCAAGAAAAGCTTCCTCTTACGCAGGGTCATTCGTCGTGGAAAGGGCTTCGGATAGAAGCTTTTCTTATAAAAAATAAGGAGTGGTTCTCTGTGAAAAAAACATGTTCTCTGCTTATTCTGACTTTGATTTTTGCGGTCGTCATGTCCGCATGCGGCGCCAAAAAAGACGGCGATTCCGGGGCATCGGCCGACAAGCCCGCTTCGACGAACGAAAGCAGCAATGCAAGCGCAGGCGATACATCGAAAGGATCCGCGGGCGAAAGCTCCTCTTCAAGCGCATCCGACGAAATTACGATCAAGCACCCGCTTGGTTCCGAAACATTAAAGAAAAATCCGGCGAAGGTCGTCGTATTCGAATACGGCACGCTGGATACGCTGGATAAGCTTGGCGTCGAGGTTGCGGCTGTTCCGAAATCGAGCTTGCCGGAATATCTCGCGAAGTACAAAGCCGACAAGTACGAGGATGCAGGCACGCTGTTTGAGCCGGACTTCGAGAAGCTAAACAAAATGAAGCCGGACGTCATCTTCATTGGAGGTAGAACGGGAGAAGCTTACGCGGAGTTGAAGAAGATCGCTCCAACAATCCAAATAACGCTGGATTATTCGAAATTCAGCGAATCCTTTGCGGATAACGTGAACAAAATCGCCCAGCTATTCTCCAAAGAAACGGAAGCGGCAAACGAGGTCACGGCGTTCAACAATGCGGCGCAGGAGCTGAAAAGCAAAGCGGCGAATGCGGGCAAAGCGCTGGTCATTCTGACAACCGGCGGCAAAATTAGCGCATACGGTCCGGGCTCGCGCTTCGGCGTTATCCACGACGTATTCGGCTTTGCTCCGGCGGATGACAAAATCGAAGCATCCAATCACGGCCAAAGCATCTCGAACGAATACATCGCCGAGAAAAATCCGGACGTCCTGTTCGTCATCGACCGCGACGCCGTAGCGGGCGGAGAAGGCGCCAAGCCGGCGAAGGAAGTTATCGAAAACGATCTTGTGAAAAATACGAATGCGTTCAAAAACGGCAAAATCGTATACCTGGATCCGGGTTATTGGTACCTGTCAGGCGGCGGGCTTCTCTCGAACGGCGAGATGGTCAAGGAAGCGGCACAAGCCGTCCAATAGTCGAATAAAGAAGGATCTATCGATTCGAATGGAGGTTAAAAACGATGATGATTCAAACAAGAACGATCACCGTGCAGCCAGGCAATGCGGACAAAGTGGTGGAACGCTTCAGCACCAAGGGGCCGCTTGATGGCAGAGAAGGATTGATTGATATTACTGTCATGGTCAACAAGCGGACGAAGGAGCATGAAGAGGTCGTCGTGATGATCCGCTGGGAATACGAAGAAGCGTGGAAAAACTGGGAGAAAAGCCCCGAGCACATTGCAGGCCACCGCAACAACAAAGGGCAGACGCCTCCGGAATACGTGATCAGCTCGACGGTGAACATGTACGAGGTAAAAACGGTGAAGGCCAATTAAACGTTAGGTTGGCGGCCATCATCCAAAAAACAGGCGAGAGCTCCTCTTGGTGAGGGGTTCGCGCCTTCGTTTATTTTCATGCATGCAGGAGTAAAACTGAGATCAATGTACGGCTTCGCCGACGGCGGCCAGCACTTTTCCGACGAATGCGGGAGTACCCCAAACGATAAAGCGCCCTTTCTTCTCCTCATCGACATAAAAGTATTGAAATTTCGCTTTTCCCCGGTTTGGATCGGGTTCGTTCATGTGTCTCATGAATACCTCGGATATGCGCACGGCTTCCGTCGTGCTGACGTAACAATCCATAACGGAGCATACTTGAAGTTTGCCTTCCGCTTCGCTTCCCGTCCCTTGGATGAAAGCTTGCACGTCGTCCGCTGCATCCGCCTTAAATTCCTTGAGCCGACCACCGATGAACATTTCGGCATCCTCCTTCCGAATTCTCCATTCTCCGCCAACCTTGGACGCTCTCAGCTGCTGCTCCCGAATGTAACGCCGGATGGTCCTGGGGTGCATTTCGAGCATTTGGGCCAACTGATCCACGGTGTATAAATCAGCCAATAGAAGCACCTCCATTTTCGATGTTGATCACATTATATTTCATATTGGATAAATTGTATAGGATTAAATGTAACAATACGTGCTAAGACGTATCAAAATGTAACCTGTGATGTTGGAACCGTTCTTAGCTATACTTAGCCATCAAATCGGAGAGGATCCGCCTGATCGTATCAAGCAGTTCGGGTGGCTGCTGCACCGTCGCTTCATAGCCCAAGCCGATAAAAAACTTCGCGAAGAACGGAATGTCGCTCTTCGGAACGTTGACCTGCAGCTGCCCTGTACCGTCTTCGCGGATATGCAGATTCGGCGCCAGCCATAACTCCGCCTCGCACCGCTGAACTCCTTCCCGGCTCAGCTCCACATCCAGCAACACATCCTCCTGCTCCGATTTGATAAGCGACTTCCGGTTGCCCAAGTGAACTTGCCGAAGATCCAGCGGCTTCGTATCCGAGTCGTCATCATCCGCCGAATGCATTCGGTCGCAGCGGAACAAGCGGAACTCGCAACGAAGAAAACAATAGGCCGGGCAATACCATATGCCATTACTCGCATAAATGCCGACCGGCTGGATTAGCCTGCCGGATGTCCCTTCCCGCGATTCGTATTCGATGCGAACGACTTTTTGCTCGATCGCGGCGTTCAGCAGAATCGATAAATAAGGAAAAGCCGATTGCCGCGTCGGGGTGACAAAGTCGACCCGGTTTTTCATTTGATCGATACGATCCTTGACGTCTCCGGGCATGTAGTTATAGAACTTGCTCAAAGCCGAAGAAGATTCCGTTTCGAAGGGCAAGAAGGCATAGTGGCGCAGGGCATGGCATGCAAAAAAGATCGCAACGGCCTCTTCCTCGGTAAAGGCGATCGGAGGCAGGATTCGCTCGTTTAACACTTGATAGCCGCCGTGCGGGCCGACTTCCGAATAAAGCGGAACGCCGATTTCGCTTAGCTCCTGCAGGTCCCGCAGTATCGTCCTTGCCGACACGCCGAACTCGTCGGCTAGCTCCTGAACTTTAAACCTGCGCTTCCGGTTGACCGTCATCATCAATTCCAACAACCGTTTTGATTTCGACATATCTATACTCCTTGATTATTTTTTAGTTTATGACAAACTCTGTCACTATTATAAACTACAATAAAAACCAAGAACAGCGAATGATCATGGCAATCCGGTGCAGCTGTTCTAAATAAATAAATGAATCCAAGGAGCTGTTATAACATGATTGAGCAGTTGGTTCCCTTTATTATGCTGGACGGAAACGCAAAGGAAGCGATCGATTTTTATGAATCGTCTTTAGGCGCGAAAGTAGTCTTCAAGCAAACGTTTGGCGAAGGGCCGCAGCCCGCGTCAGAGGAAGAGAAAGATCGGATTGCGCATTCCGTTCTGAAAATCGGCGAAGCGGAGCTCATGGTATCGGATACGCTTATCGGTCAGGCGCCTCAAGCCGGAAACCGATTGAACATCTGTATCATATCCAGCGATGCGGAACAATCCCGGCGGCTGTACGATGCGCTGTGTCAAGACGGTCAAGCGGATATCCCGCTGGGGGAAACATTTTTTAGCCCCGCCTATGGGATGGTGACGGACAAATTCGGCGTTACTTTTCAAGTATTTACGAAGCGTCAGCGATAAAGTTGAGTAACCTCGTTTATGCCGGCAGGAAAAATCGATTTAACTCAACCATGGTCTATTCGATTCTTCTATCTTTTGTTAACGTAGAAGAAAGCGAAGAGTACAAGGAGAATGACGATCGTGGAACTAAGCCATGAAGTTCGACAATTGATGGAGACGCTGCCCGAATTTTCGGGCACCGTTATGCTGCGAGGGGATGACCGCCCCCACCTTCATGTTGGGTACGGGCTTGCCAATCGCAGCGATCGTACGCCGAATGCGGCGGATACGCGGTTCGCGACCGCTTCGGGCAGCAAAATATTTACGGCGGTCGCTATTTGCCGCTTGGCGGAGCAGGGGTTGCTATCGTACGATGCTTCGATCGCAAACTACATCGATCTATCGGACACCTCGTTCAGCCGCGACGTTACGGTCCATCATTTGCTGACGCACAGCGCCGGGATCCCGGACTACTTCGACGAGGCGACGATGACCGATTACGGCGCGCTGTGGGCTGCGCATCCGATGTATGCGATGGAATCGCCGGAGCATTTCCTGCCGATGTTCCGGAAGCAGCCGATGAAGTTCCGTCCCGGCACGCAGTTTGCTTACAACAATGCGGGGTTCATCCTCCTCGGACTGATCATTGAAAGCGTAACGGGCGTGAGCTTCCGCACTTATATCCAGCAGCACGTCTTCGACGTTTGCGGCATGTCGGATTCAGGATACTTCCGGCTGGATCGGCTGCCGAGCCGGACCGCACTCGGGTATATTGACGATCCGGACGGGCAAGGCTGGCGGACTCACATCTACTCCATCCCTGTCATCGGTCAGCCGGACGGCGGCGCATATACGACAACGGAAGATATGGACAAGTTCTGGTCCGCCCTGCTAAATTATCGGTTACTTGGCGAAGTAGCTACCCGGAGGATGCTGACGCCTCATATAAAGGCGGGCTCGCATACGAGATACGGTTATGGCGTCTGGATCACGGTCATCGAGGGTGAAATATTCAAATATTTCGTGATGGGGTGCGATCCAGGCGTCGGTTTGGAATCCTCGGTTTATCCGAAGCCGTCTCTGCGGGCGCACGTTATCAGCAATACGACGGACGGCGCGTCGGCGGCTGCGCGCAAGATCGACGACCTTATTTTCAGCTTGAAATAGAAGAAGCTTAAAGAAGCAATGCCTTGAATACCGCATAAAGGGTTCAAGGCTGTTTTTGTTTCCCAAATATCGTGGAATTAAGAACAAGGATGGGCAAATCTACAGCGAATCATGCTATGATATGAACTGTTAAGGCTGTTAATGATAGGACATATATCAGGATCGAAGAGGCTGTTCTTATGACGAAATCATTTACCGTTTTTGTAAGCATGTTCGTCGTATTCGCCGCTGCCCTGGCCGTATGGATGATCGGCTGGTTGTCCCCGGCGAAAGGTTACCCGCAGGCATACGACGGCGTGCTGGATTTGCGAAATTGGGATTTCTCCGGGCAAGGCGCCGTACAGCTGCGAGGAGAGTGGGAGTTCTACGAAGACGAGCTTCTGCAGCCTTCGGATTTCGCCCGTGACTCCGCACCAGCAAAGCGTCAGCTCATAGACGTGCCGGGCGGCTGGCAGGGCATCGTAGCGACGCACGGCGACGGTTACGGTGCGGGAACGTATCGACTGACGGTCCGGTTGCCGAAGCCGGACATATATAGCCTGCGCGCTAAAAAAATTCGCATGTCCAGCCATATCTATATGAACGGCAACGATCTAGGAGGCAACGGGAAGCCGTCCGTCGGAGAGACGGGATTCGCGTCGAGCAATCTGCCCTTCTACGGTTCGGCGGAGGCGAAGGACGGCACGGTCGAAATTGTTATTCAGGTGGCGAGCTATAAGCTGCTCGTGGGCGGTCTGGTGCAGGCGCCGGAATTCGCCACGAATCCCGTGCTGATGGAGCGCCGCGACAATTCCCGTCTGGCCGACATGGCGCTTATTACGACTATGTTGCTGTTCGGCCTGTATTATGCCGGGATGTTCAAGCAATGGCGCAAAGAGCCGTATTTGATGTATTTCTGTTTGTTCTGCTTGTCGACGGGGATATTCTTCTGCGTCGACAATGAAATATTGGCGACTGTTCTGTACCCTGCGATTCCTTTTCCTTTCTTGCAAAAAGTATTGTTTCTGTCTTCGTTTCTGACCTTTTTGACTTACTGCTTCTACGTCTACCGGTATTTGAACGAGCCGGACCATATGTTCTTCCGCTGGCTGCGCCGCGTCGTATACGTCTATTTTGTCGTTCTGGTCGTATTGCCGAACGAATATTTCATCGATACGATGCCGTTCAACATTGTGCTGCAAACGGCGACGATGGGCAACATCTTCTACGCGTTGTTCCGCAGCCGAAAGCGGAATGTACATGGGACGGCTTATCTTGCTCTAGGCGTATTTTTCCTGACGATGACGTGGATCATCGCACAATTCCGGTATGAGCTTGCGCTCGACAACCCGTATGCGATGATCGTTACGCCGCTGCTGCTCGTATTCTCGCAAGCTTTTCTCATGTCGGACAGGCTGCAGCAAGCTTTCCGGACGAGCCAGAGCTTGACGGAGCGGCTGCTTGCGTACGACCGGCAAAAGGATGAATTTCTGGCCAAAACGTCTCATGAGCTGCGAACGCCGCTGCACGGCATCATCAATTTGTCGCAATCGCTGCTCGAGGATGCCGCGGCTCCGCTTGAGCCGCGGCATCGGGAAAATATCCGGCTGATTCACCTCGTCGGCCGGCGCTTGGCCGGACTCGTACACGATATTATGGACATGTCGCTCATGAAGCACGGCGAGCTGCGCATTCGCAAGACGGCCGTGGACCTTGGCGTAACGGCGCGGTTCGTAATCGAGACGCTGTCGATTTCGCCGATGAATCCTCGAGTGAAGCTGGTAAATGAGCTGCCGGCCCAGCTTCCGCTTGTTTTCGCCGATGAAAACCGGCTGCGGCAAATATTGCATAACCTGCTGGAGAACGGACTGAAATTTACGGATCAAGGGACGGTGGCGATTTCCGCCGTCATCGAGCAGGATCGGCTAGTCGTCTCCGTGACGGATACAGGCCGCGGCATTCCGGAAGAATTCCGGAGCACGATGTTCCAGCCTTTCGTCCAGCACGGCGAAGGCGGCGCGCACTCGCCCGGCGGCCTCGGCCTCGGCCTTAATATTACGCAGCAGCTTGTACAGCTTCATGGTAGCTCGCTTGCGGTCGAGTCGAAGGCCGGGAACGGGTCGCGATTCAGCTTCGCCCTGCCGATCCTGGATGCATGGGGTGAAGCGGCGGCCGCCGCTGAAGATTCCGGAGCAGTCGGCGAAAGCGCCGGCGTTTCGCCGATGTCCAAGATCAAGCGGGAGGAAGAACCGCCGGATTTCACCGTTCTGATCGTCGACGACGAGCCGTCCAATCTGAAGATCATCATGGATGCCGCCGCTACGATGAATGTCGCATACGTCGCGGTGCAGAGCGGCCAAGAGGCGATCGAGCGGCTCCAAGGTTCCGTGAAGCCGGATCTGGCGCTTGTCGACTTGATGATGCCGGGCATATCCGGCCTCGACGTCTGCCGGGAAATCCGCAAGCTGCACAGCCATGCGGAGCTGCCGGTTCTAATGCTGACCGCATCGGGTCAGCTCGGGGATATGATCGCCGCATTTGCGGCAGGAGCCAACGATATATTGCATAAACCGTTCGAACTGGCCGAACTGAAAGCCCGCATGCATTCCTTGCACTTGATGAAACGGTCATCGGAGCAAGCGGTGCGCAGAGAGATCGAGTTTCTGCAAGCGCAAATTACGCCGCACTTCCTGTACAACAGCTTAAACGCGCTTGTTGGTCTCAGCTATATGGACACCGATAAGCTTCGGGAAATGATTCATCATTTAACGACCTATTTGCGTGCCAAGTTTACGTTTACGTTCGAGGAGCGGCTTGTGCCGATCGAGCTCGAGCTGGAGCTGGTCCGGGCGTATTTGGCAATCGAGCAGCTGCGCTTCGGGGATCGGCTCCGGGTGAGCTTCCGGATCGAGCCGGACCTGTACGGCCTGCTTCCTCCGCTTACGCTCCAGCCGCTCGTCGAAAATGCCGTCCGCCACGGCATCGGTCCGAAGCCTGAGGGCGGCAAGATCGAAATAGCCGTTGCCCGGTGCAGCGGCGGTATCGAATATTCGGTCGCGGACGACGGCACCGGCATGGACGGCGGGAAGCTGGACGAGCTGCGAAGCGATCGCGCCGGTGGCATCGGCATCGGCAATGTCAACCGTCGCCTGTACATGCTGTATGGCCGGCAGCTGCATATGAGCAGCGAGCCGGGGCGGGGAACGACGATCAAATTCATCATACCGGAAGGGGCGGGGACGTATGTTAAAAGCGATTCTGATCGATGATGAAGCCCTCGCTCTTGATGTATTGGAAATCGTCCTGAACGAAGCCGGTGGGGTTGAGGTAGTCGGCAAATACCTTAATGCCGGTGAAGCATTATCTGCTGTCGCCGGCTTGCAGCCGGATTTGATATTCCTCGACATCGAGATGCCGGGCATGAACGGGCTAGCCGCGGCAGAGAAGCTTAATGCGGCTTGTGCGGGGGCGCGCGTTATTTTCGTCACGGCATATCAGCAGTATGCCGTCGACGCTTTTGATACGGGGGCGTTCGGCTATTTGCTGAAGCCGGTGTCCAAGCAGCGGCTGCTGCGCACGCTGGAGCGGTTTGCCGGAGATAAGACCCGGCTGGAGCAAGCGGCCGGCGCGGCCGATCCGATAGACAGATCAGCTCCTGCCGAAGGCCGCGAGCAAACCGGGCGTCGGCCGCATCTGGTTCTGCATGTGCTCGGGAGCATGGAGCTGTACGGGCCGGATCGCGGGTTAATTACCTGGCGAACGAAAAAAACGAAGGAAATGTTCTCTTACTTGTGGCACCATGCCGGGGAGCCGGTGTATCGGAACCGCATTTTGGACGATTTGTGGCCGGAGGCGACGGCCGACCGTGCGCAAGCCTTGCTGCATACGACGATGTATCATTTGCGAACGACGCTTAAGCAAGCTGGATTTCCCGAGATGATCATGTTCGGCGACGAGCGGTATTGGATGCGAGTGGAGCATGTCGTCAGCGACAAAGAGCAGCTGGAAGCGTTGATCGCACAAGTTCGGCTTGTTCCGGGTGAAGAAAGGGAGCTCATGTCGAAGTACCGCGGGGATTATTTGGAGACGGAGCATTACGGATGGGCGGAGGACAAGCGGCATGAGCTGCGTACGAAATATATACGCTGGCTTGAGAAGTTGTTGGAGGATGATAAGGGATACGATCAAGAAGAGCTGCTGCGCAAGTTGATCGAACTCGACCCGTACAACGAGCTGCATTATGCTCGTCTGCTTCGCCTGCTAAGGGAGAAGGGCAATACGTCGGAAGTTCGCAGACTTACCGCGCTCATGGAGCGCAGATTCGCACAAGAGCTCGGGCTGGTCTCCTTCGATAAGCCGGAGTGAGCCGGATGTATGGCATCGGGGAGTTGACCGGTAAGGAATGATTTCAAAGTAGAAACTGTAGAAACTTTCATCATCTGATATTTTGCTGCACGAAAAATCAGGCGGCTTGATCCGCCGCAATGATATGCTCCTATTGAAAGGAGGGATCGCCGTGGATTGGCTTCAACGTATGAACCATGCGATTGACTATATTGAAGATAACTTAGAAAATGATATTGATTATGAAGAGATCGCCAGAATTGCGTTATGTTCGGTTTATCAATTTCAACGCATGTTTTCATTTGTGCTCGAAATCCCTTTATCGGAATATATCAGGCGCAGAAGGCTTACGCTCGCCGCCTTTGAATTAAAAAACAGAAACAATAAAGTAACTGATATAGCCTTGAAATATGGATATGAAACACCGGAATCATTTTCGCGAGCATTTCAAAATCTGCATGGATTGACTCCCACATCAGCGCGCAATGCAGGAAGTCAGTTAAAAGCTTATCCTCGCATCTCCTTTCAAATTATTTTAAAAGGAGTTGTCGGGATGAATTATCGAATTGAGAAACGGGATGCTTTTCAAGTTTTTGGGTTAGAGGATGTATACAATATCGACAATATTGCCAACGAACAAGGAGTTTCGATCCCGGAGGTTTGGCAAAACATATGCAAGAATGGCGAGTTCGACAGATTACAGCGCTCGGTCATTGGGGATTGGTGGAGCGAAGGCAATTTCAGCAAGGAACTTGGAGCAGTTTTTGCATACGATTCCTACAAGTTTACCAGCAACACCACTTTCCCGTACCTGATCGGATGTTACAAATCGGAGAACAGCAGGGTCGATGGATATACGGTTGTTGATGTCCCGGCATCGACTTGGGCGGTATTCTCAACATTAGACGACGGGAATGGCAGCGGCAACTATGATTTGCGCTCATTAAAACATCGGATATTTTCGGAATGGCTGCAAACTTCGAACTTTCATATTTTGGATGGCGGCAATTTCGAAATGTATGGTACAAACAAAGACGGTTATGAGTATTGCGAGTTATGGTATCGAATTGAGGAAAAGCAATAGGAAGCACGATTGTTCAATGTCAGGCAGTGTCTGAATACAATCGCTAAATTAGCGGGAATATGAATGGAGCAGTATGCCGCGGCAGCTGCTCCGGAATAATGTGAATATTTACTTAGGAGTTACTGCTTCTTCTCATTCCTCCGAGAATAATGCTATACCCATCTGGATCCAAAATTTGTGCATTCACAAAGTCCCAGCCATCTTCCGAACTTTCAGTTGGTCCCATACCAATCGTACCGCCTTTTCCTCGCACCTCATCCACGATAAGAGCCACATCTTCCCATGGCGTATGAACGAAAGTATCCCAGGGTTCATTGGGACCTTCCCACGTATAGGGGATGCCCAAAATTTTTCCGGACTGAGCATTGGGTCGTACATCTTGTGGCGATGCCGCCTGCTGTAAAATCACTTCCATTTCTCCGCGCCGTGCGTACCCCCAGTTGTTCACCTCATCGCATCCTAATACATTGCTGTACCATTCCAACGACTTCTTCAAGTTGGAGACAAGGCGTACTTGAAATGTCTTTTTTAATTTATTTTCTTGATCTTGATTATTTGGTTCGTCTGTTAGCGAGCGCCTTGCGCTTAAAACCATGTTGTATCCGTCCAGGTCGGAAATATGAGCTTTCTTGTAAGAATGGCCTCCGTGTGAGTATTCAAAAGGCTCGACCGCAATGTTGCCGCCGTTACCGCGTACTTCCTCTACGATGTAATCAAGGTTATCCCATTCGACGTAAATCAAAGAATCCCAACCATAGTCCGGGCCTTCCCATTCCGTCGGATAATCGGAGCGCTTCTTCGGCACAGCGTTGGGACGAATATCCTCCGGTGAAGCTGCCTGCAATAAAATAAGTCCCATTCCTTCCCTAGTTGCATGTCCCCACCCGCTTATATCGTTACATTTCAACACATTGCGAAACCATTCTTGAGACTTTTTAACATCAGATACTAGACGTACCGGGAACGTTAAATCAAAACTCCCTCTTCTAGTCTTTGAGACTTTCTCTTCTACTTGTTCCGTCATTTCATTCATTTGATTTCCTCCTAGGTTTATGACATGATTCTATTTCATTCAATAATGATGCCGGATGGCGACTAAACCTGACGTTGATATTAAAAAATTTTCACATAAATATTTCATTCAGTTCGTTCCAGTTGTCCCCGATCCAAATCATCTCATCAATAAAGCGTCCCATTGTCTTTTCGCTGCTATACATCGCATGTACCCACTTAAATTCTTTATACCAAGTAAGCTTGATGGATTTAACGAGTTGTTCGTTGGATAAGCTCTTATGTATCCTGTATCCTTCTACATAAGCCTCTATAGCATTCATTCGCATTTGGGAATCTTTAAGAGCACACGATAATAACGCACGAGAGATATCAAAATCAGGATACACAAACTGTACTCGGTCAAAGTCGACGATATCAGCTACTCCATCATTGTGAAACAATAGATTATCAACATGCATATCCCAATGGGCCCAACCCTTAGGGCATGTATTGAATATATCCAGGTCTAGGCTACTAAGTATCTCCATTTGTTTTTGAATGGCCTGCACGTATTTTTCGTGATGAGCTTCCTTTGTCTCAAGCAAATTTTTCTCTAGTCTGCTAATCATAGTCTGCTTGCTCGGTAACTCCCAATGTAGAACTGTACGTCGAGGCATATGAGTACTCATCCATTCGTGCATTCTTCCAGTAGCTTCCCCAAGACTATACATTTGTTGCAGATTAGCAGTCCCTGCCTGGATAAGCTCTCCCTTACTGACACCGGTAATCATATAGTCTTCTTCGGATTGTAAACGATGAATATACCGATCGTTGTACGAGTATACAGGCTGACAAGGTATACCGTCGTGATACATCAAATCTTGATATCGCAATGCTTCATGAACATCCTCAAGTCCTCTTCGGTACCTAACTTTACAATATTTCTTCACGAAGTAGGATTCGCTGTCGGTCTTCATGATCCATTTCATGTTACCGTACCCCAAATTATTTGCTTCTACCGATTGAATATGCCATCCGAACTTGTCTCTGAGGTCATTAATGATCTCGTCCTCAATGGAATTAATTGTTTTAGTTTCTCCCACAGTGATCACCCTTTTGAATAATGGAGTATAAAGTTTTTTTCCTAGTAAATCAGGTTCAGGTTTGGCAGCTAATCGGACATTGGGCATCGCTTATAGGAGGAGTATTATTAATTGGAGTTGCAATCTGGCTTATCTTATTTGAAGGTGAAGACGAGGAAGAGGAAAAACTGGATCGTAATATAATTGGCGGACGCTTTCCCACCGGGATACGTCATCTTTTGGCGCTTCTGTCAAGATTCGACGGAATTCCGCGGGAAGAATTGTCTATAAGGAATCATCAATCCCAGGAGAGATATGACAATAAAAACAACTTGATGGATATGATCATTTCCTGGTGGTAGTCCGCCCGCCAAATGTAATATCCAGAAAACGGGGTAGTACCAGAGAATAATCCATGCCCATCTTTCTTTTCTTCTGTACGGTATGAGAGTGACTACGGTACCGAAAAACCCCATTCCTGTCGTTGCAATGCCAAGCGCTCGTATCAATCCCAAATCATAAAGACCTGCAGTCCGTGGATATACAGCAACTAATATTCCAAAGACCAGGATCGCAACTCCAGTAATTAAAAGGAATATCCAGCTCATTCTATGAAGCATAGTCTGTTCTTTACGTATTGCCATATTTGCACCACCCTACTCGTTTACTAAGATCTACTATTCTTATTCTCGGCAAGAAGAGTATATCCCTTGTCGGGCAGACTATATAGAAAATTCTCTTTTATTCGACCATTCGTCGAGCTAACGATACAAAGTGGTGTGTTATTGAATGACATACATCTAGGCCGCCGAGTATTTCGACGACCTTCAGTGCATGTTTAGGCTTGACCACATGTATCATTTAATCATTTTTTCTGTAAAATCCTTTAATAAGAAATTACATTGTTTAATAAAATCAACAATTTTTTTTAGTTCCTCGTCATCATAACTCGATAACATTTGATTTATTTCATTACCAAATAGACGAAAGAGAGGCATAATATCCTTTTCCGCCTTTTCTTGATCTAGGTGAATAATGACACGTCTTTGGTCTTGCGGATCTTTCATCCGGAAGACGTATCCCACTTTTTCCAGCCTGTCTAATACGCCTGTAATAGCACCCGTTGTTAAACCAGTTAATTCTGAAAGTTGACCAGCAGTAATGGGTTGATTCTTCAATAGTACATCAAGGCATTTGTGATCCGTAGGATTTAATCCTAACTTCGTACCAATTGCTTGGTGAAACATGATCGTTGCTGTACTGTTATTTCGTAATTCTTCCGAAAGATTGTTTATGATTTGATCCCTTGACATCTGTATAACCTCCGTTTATGATTATCTTATCTCGTGAGATAAATTAATTTAGATCAAATAACATTTTATCAATAATTGAAAAAAAATTAAAGCTCTAAAAAGGAGATGTATCAAAAATGCCTAAGATTTCAGTGGCCATCGCCGGCGCTGGGTTAAGCGGCCTATGCTTGGCCCATTCATTAATTCGTACCGGGTTTGCTGTGCAAGTTTATGAACGTGATCCAGCGCCGCATGTCCGTCGCCAGGGATATCGGATCACTGTTGACGAGTACGGCATTGCTGCGCTTCAGCGATGCCTGCCGCCTCATTTATTTAAGCTGTTTCTTGCCACCACTTCGCCTACTGACGAGACGGGTTACTTTCGGGTAACGAACCAGAAGCTCGGCGAGGTATTCAGACTTACTTTTAAAAGCGATCCGAGCGGTATGGACTTGCATACACCGCGGCAAGTAGATCGCCAAACACTTCGTACCATTATGCTTGAAGGGCTTCAGGATATTGTCCATTATGGTAAAGAGGCGGTACGTGCCGAGTCAGCATCTGATGGAGCAACCCTTCATTTTTCAGATGGTAGTTGTACCCATGCTTCGATCATAGTAGGTGCTGATGGCGTGAACTCCGCTCTACGTAAGCAACTTTTACCTGACTGTGAGCCGGAAGATACGAACAGTTGGGGGATTTTTGGTCGCACGCCCCTCGTTCAAAATGGAGGCTCGCTGGTTCCTAGTTCACTGAAAACAAGTGGAGTATTCGCTATGGGTCCATCTAGTCGAGGGTTCTTCTTTACTACGATGAGGTTCAGCGAGGCTCCACAAACAGCTTTTGCCCGTTTCGGAATGGATCAAATACCACCAAGCACTGACGATTATGTGATGTGGGGAATTGTCTTGCCAAAGGAGCAATCTCCAGAGCACCAAGGAAAACTTAGTAAAGAAATGTTACAACGATTTGCGCAGGAGATTACCCGAGACTTTCACCCCGTGCTACAACGTTTTGTGGAACGAGCCGACATTGATTACACTATGGCAGTAAAATTAAGAGCAGCAAGAAAACCATCTCGTTGGCCGGTCTCCAGAGTAACATTTATGGGAGATGCGGTACACGTCATGCCCCCTACTGGAGCACATGGAGGTAACACAGCTTTGCGTGATGCGGCACTTCTTGCGGAGAAGCTTGAAGCAGCTGTGATCCAAAGCGAAGCTCTTGAGAAGGCGGTTAGCTCCTATCAAGAAGAGATGAGCAAGTATGCATTTCGTGAGGTTGAAGCATCAAAGGTGATGTTGAAGCGATTCAACATCAAGAATCCTCTAATAAATTGGGTAATGTTGCGTGCAATACCATGGGTTCGTTCAATTACAAACAAACCACTAACAACAGAATGACAAATGATTCTCGACGCAGATGTTGTTTCTGAAACTGGGGTTAAGGCAAAAGGGAAGGGTCGGACAGCTATCATGCATGAAAGAGCAGAATAACAAAGTGCAGGGCCCTTCTTTCTGAGAGGAAACCCTGCACTTTGTTGCGCTAAAGAAAATTGCCGGAGATAAGAAAAGGTATCTGTAGTTTTTTAGGTATCGGAAACCGATCGACCGGAGTAAAACATGTTTTGTTTGTCTACAGGATTCTCTTTCGCTGTTATCTTATGCGGTTGCAGGCGATATACAGATACTGCCTGGTGGTCAAGGGAGGAACGATATTTCTCGACATGCACTTTCGATAACGGCCGGTCGTAAAAGCCCGGTACATATTTGTTCAAGAATTGTTGAAGAACCTCTGCTGAAACATCCAATTGATCAACTTTCTCTACGCTTCCGAACAGCATTACACTCATATAAGCAGTATCCGTTTTGGCTGGGACGGGATCGGTCACGGTGCCGTACTCTTCGAATACTGTAAAGCATGCGAGATTATTTTGCTGTATGGCGGAAATCTTTCTACCACTGCTTAACCCGTGAAAGTAAATGCATTTATTCAACCAGACGTAATTCAACGGCACGACGTATGGTTGAAGTCCATCTGCCAAGCCCAATAAGCCGGTTCGGGTTTCTGTCAAGAAAAGGTCTATCTTTTCCTGATCCTCGCAGTTTCTTTGTGCATGAATCATGGGTCTCATATTGCTCCGCTTCCTTTCTCTTTCCAATAGAATAATACGCAATCCAAAAATCATTCATCAGTCGGTGACTTTGAAAATAGTGTTCGCATATCGCCTTTCCGTCCTTCCTCCTCTCATTCCATGTCGTCTTCGTGCTTTTATACTATCTTATTTTTGATGGTATACTATATCCATAATGACACGATTTGAGCAATCCATATTTAAATTGGAGAGAAGTACGATGTATATAACTGTGAATAAAAATGATCGTCGACCGATCTGGATACAGATTGTAGACCAGGTGATTGAACTTTCCGCGAGCGGCAAATTGCACCCTGGGGAGCGACTCCCACCTAGCAGGGAATTGGCTCATCAGATTGGCGTTTCACGTTCGAGCGTACAGATCGCATATGAAGAACTGCAAGCTCGCGGCTATGTGACAACGTTCCGCCGCGGTGGAACGCGGATCAGTTCTATGTATGAGGCCTTCGATTCTCGGCCGGAGAGGGATTCTCAACCCGTTATGCCGCAGTATTCGCTGCTGCAAGAAGCTTCGGAGCGCGTAAATAATTGGCTTCCCTCACACCCAAATCAACAGATTGAAATCGATTTTCGGCTTCATGATACATTTATCGACTCCACGTTTCAACAATCATGGCACCGAGCGTTCAACCGAGCTTCAAAACTGATGAAGCCTGTCGATTGGGGAACAGCCCCCCCGTATGGCCTCTACACCTTACGCGACGAAATAAGGAATTACTTGGCGTTTGAAAGAGGAATCCACGTCAAAACCGAGCAAATTTTGCTCACTTCGGGTGCTCGCCAGAGCATGGACCTTATCACTCAAGGTCTATTAAAGGAAGGGGAGCTTGTTTCTGTAGAAGACCCGGGTTTTCCGGCTGCATGGGCGTCGATGGTTTTTCGTAAAATGAATGTCGAATGTATTCCTGTCGACGACCAGGGAATCGTTGTCAATCAGATTTCCTCCTTGTCGAAGCTTATTTTCGTTACGCCTTCTCATCAATGTGCGACCGGAGTTCTGCTAAGCGCCCAGAGGCGAAGTGAGCTACTGGATGTCGCCTTGCGGAACCGGGCCTGGATTATCGAAGATGATTATGACGGAGAATTTCGTTATCGAGGAGGCCCATTGCCGACATTATTATCGCAGAATAATACGAACGTGCTGTATTTACTTAGCTTTTCCAAAACATTGGCGGCAGGCGTTCGCATATCGGCCATCGTGGGTCCCGAAAGTGCGATCGAACGCCTAGCAAAATTGCAAGATCTCCTCAATCGCCATCTCTCGATCATGGAACAACATACACTCGAACAGTTTATTGTAAGCGGAGATTTTATGAAGCATATTAGAAGAGTACGAAGCTTGTATTACAAAAGGCATCGGAAATTAATAAAGTCGTTAGCCGCGTATAACCTGGGAAGTTTATTCACTTTCAGCGGGACAGAAACAGGCTTGCATGTGTTGCTCGAGGCAGATCAATCTTTTGATGAATTTGCTGTTGTATATAAAGCTTTGGAGAAAGGTGTCGGTGTATTTCCATTGAGCCCGTACTGTTTCAAATGTCACCGAAAAGGGATATTGCTCGGTTTTGCAAACGTAGAAAGCTCACTGATCGAAGAGGGCGTAAAGAGGCTTGCGGAGATTATCTAAGGAATCACGGGAGTTAAGGCGATGGAGAATTGATATTGAGTTAACGGGAACGGGAATGGAGCAGCGTATGGCAGCTGCTCTTGGGTCGAGAGTTAAATAAAGGAACAACACGATGCTGCCGCGAAAGGTTCAGGTGGTCTTGGATTTAACTATGTCCGCCCACATACAAAAGACGCCTCAAAAACCAGCTATCGGAGGCGTCTTTTATATATTGTTTCTATACGAAAAGTAGATTATACAGATCATCGTCCACATGCGGTGCTTGCACCTTAAGCCGTTTTTTACAGTCGTATATGGGGTGGAAAGTGGAATGTCCCACCTACGACAAATATCCTTTCACCTTTCGTGAACTGTCTTTTTACTGTATTTTTCATTCCGCTGACAAGCAGCTCAATAACCGCTTTGTTCGCAGTCGAAATGTAAACTACATGCCCATCCGACACTCTTTTCCTTTTCCAATTTTTATTGAATGTTGCCAGTAATATCCGATTGGAAACAGTGTGATTGTGAACCAATGCCATAAAAAGTCCTCACTCCTTACTGTCATTTGTAATCATTAATACGTTGGACGACCCGGGGATGAAAGGGACAAATGTTGAATGAAACAATAAAAGAAGGATAAAAGTGCACTTGAAGGCAACCCTAAATTTTGTGAAACCGGAACGAATAGGCAAGCAATTAAAGGAGATTCATACGTAATGAAATCTGACCGCATAAAAATTCCGCCTGGATTTTGGGCTGGATTGCAACAATTGGGGATTTCCCCACACGACGTAGCTCGTAAAGTTCGGCTGCCGCTTACCATTATTACAGAACCAACTGCAGTCACCGCCGCCCAATATTTCAGAATCTGGCAGGCATACTCCGATCTTATTGGTGACACTGGCATCGGAATCATCAAGCTTGTAACCATCTTCGAGACGACACAATACCCACCGACCGTCTTAGCGACCTACCATGCTCGTGACTATCGCGACGCCCTTAACCGAATGGCCCGGTACAAACAACTGTGCCCTCCGGAAAGCTTGCGTATAACCGAAGAGGGCGAGCGCTGTACAATTGAATTGGAATGGATGAGTAGCGAGCAACCCGTGCCGCCAGTGTTGGTTGGAACCACGCTGGCCTTTCTTCTAGAGCTTGGGCGACGGGGGACGGGCCAGCCTATAACTGCACGGTCCGTGGAATTTTCTCACTCGATGGGCGATGTAAAGGCTCTTGAAGCTTACTTCGGGTGCCCTATCCGGATTGGCGCAACCGATAACCGATTGACGCTGCATCGAAAAGATTTAGACCGCCCCTTTATTTCATATAACAAAGAGTTGCTGGAGATCTTGACTCCCGTATTGGATCGATCATTGGACGAACAGCGCAGCCGTTCAATCACCGAAATGGTCAAGTGGATCTTAAAGCGCAGCCTAACCGGAGGTCGCCTTGACATTCGGGCTGTGGCGAGTGAGTTGGGCATGAGCGATCGTACCCTGCAGCGCCGTCTTACTGACGAAGGGATAACTTTCAAGCAGCTGTTGACACAAGCTCGGCATGAACAGGCACGAGAATACTTGGCTGACCCGAAGCTCGATATCAAAGAAGTGGCTTTCTTAATTGGATACGAAGACCAGAACTCGTTTTACCGCGCCTTCCGCCTTTGGGAAGGCGAAACTCCTTCGAATTGGCGTTCTGAATATTTAAGGACACACCCCCCGTCATAAAATCCCCGACCTCCCCCCGTTCTACGCAGGACTAGTATTTACCGTGTTTCAGTATTTGGCGTGTTAAACAAGAAATTTGGCGTTGTACGCTAGTTACCGAACGATCCAGACAAAGTAATATAATCTCTATCCGGAGCACAAGGTTGTTCCAAAAATAACTTCTAAGGGAGACATATTTTATGGATATGGGATTAAGGAACAAAACAGCTTTAGTAACCGGATCGACGAAAGGTATAGGGAAAGCAATTGCCATTGAACTTGCCAGAGAAGGCGTCAATGTCCTCGTTAATGGACGGAATAATGAAGAGGTAGAACAAATCGTAAATGAATTGAAATCGGAATTCCCGTCTATCTCTCCTCAGAATGCTACAGCCGATATAGTGGATAGACAGCAAAGAGAAGCTTTGTATGAGAAATATCCTCATGTCGATATCCTAGTTAACAATATGGGTATTTACGAAATCATGTCATATGAGGACGTTGATGATGAAGTGTGGGAAAAATATTTCCGAACGAATGTCCTCGCCGCTAATGGATTATCTAAATATTATTTACCTAAAATGTTGAATAATAATTTTGGACGAGTAATCTTTATTGCAAGCGAAGAAGCGATTATGCCTTCAGGGCAAATGCCTCAGTATTGTATGACCAAATCCATGTTATTATCGCTGTCAAAAAGCTTATCTAAATTAACGATAGGAACGGAAGTCACATCCAATACGATCATGCCAGGGCCAACGCTTTCCGAAAATGTATATCAAATCATTCAAAGTTTGTTTCCTGATGATATGGCATTTTCGGAAAAAGAGAAAAAATTTATGGCTGCAAACCTGCCCCAATCCGAAATTCAGCGGTTTATCAAGCCTTTCGAAATAGGCAGGCTGGCTGTATTCGTATGCAGTCCATATGCATCCGCATTTAAAGGTTCTCCCATCCGTATGGACGGGGGCATGGTGCCTACAATTTTTTAAAAACTCTAATCATCTATATATTGTCATTTTGTGTTAAGCATGCAATGATAGAAGGATGGATCATTCCGACTACTCAATGGGGGCTTAACGCTTGAAGACACTGACTGCAAAAAAGATGAAGATGGCGTGGGCGGTACTTTTATCGTTAACATTGTTAATAGGCACGATTTCATTCGAACAATCCGCTCGCGCCGCTGTCGAAACGAAATCTTTGACTTTGAATCAAACGTTGGCGGCGCATAAAAAGCTATCATCAATGGACGGGCATTATGCTGCGGTTATTGGGAATGGGAGCGTATCCGTTTGGGGCAAGCGGCAGACGGGCGAGCCTGAGACGCCGGGTAAGCTGAAAAATATCGTCGCCGTGGCTTCGTCCCGCGCCAAGTCGTTTGCCTTGAAGAAAGACGGCTCGATCGCGCAATGGGGCACCGGAAAAAAACTTCCTCCCAAATACGAGGGCGTTAATCCCTCCGGAACAAAAGATGCGATCGCCATTTCGGCGAGCGGAGGAACGCTTTTGACCGTACATCGTACGGGCAAAGTATCGTTTTATCATTACATTGACGACGGTGGCCACCCGATCATGAATATTCCGAAAGGGCTGTCCGGAATAAAAGACGTATCCGCAGGCGCGGTGCACGCCCTTGCATTGAAATCGGACGGAACGGTCGTTGCTTGGGGCAAAGATTACATGGGCAACACGCGCGTACCGAAGGGGTTATCGAACGTCGTCGCGATCGCGGCGGGATCGACGGTGTCTGCCGCGCTCCGGAGCGATGGGACGGCTGTCGCTTGGGGCCAAGGGTTAAGCGACGCGTCGAAGATGAACATTCCGTATCGGGATGTTGTCGGCATTGCCGCCGGCTTCTCCCAAGTGTTTCTGCTGCGGTCCAACGGTTCTCTCGTTAGCTGGCAGGAAGGCAAAGCCGTGACCCCCGTCTCCTTGCCAAAGTTGAAGGCGATCGCTTCTTCCGGCGATGACGAGCTGATTGGCCTGACGGACGACGGACGTTATATCAAGTGGACGCAATCGTTTTCCAAGCCGCTAGACGGCGCGGCGCTGACTTCTATCGCTTCGGTTGACGTTCCGGATTATTATTCGGACTACGTCGCCGTTAGAGCGGATGGATCGGTGTTCGTTAGCGGGGATCTTGGCATTACCGGATTAAAGGATATTCCGAAAACGGACGACGGAATTGCCGCAGTGTCCCTCTCCTTTCACGGATTAGCTTTGACGAAAGCAGGCACGGTTCTCGCGTGGGGACGCAACGAATACGGCGAAGCGACGGTACCTTCGGATTTGCGCGACGTCGTGGCTGTCGAAGCGGGCGTTGAGTATTCGCTTGCGCTCAAGAAGGATGGCACCGTCATCGCTTGGGGGAGGAGCAAGTTCGGAAGAACGCAAATTCCGGATGGGTTGAAGGATGTCGTAGCCATTTCGGCAGGATATCGGGGACCGAACTTGGCATTAAAATCCGACGGTACGATCGTTGCTTGGGGATATATGCCGGAAATCGTACCCAACAACCTCCCCAAGTCGGTCGCGATTACGAGCAGCCAATCCTACCAAGCGGCTTTGCACGAAGACGGCACGATTTCGATCTGGGACGAGGATCGTCATCCCGTCGTGAACGTACGGCCGAAGCTTGGCGAGGGTCATTCCATTATATCGATCGACGGCGGCTCTTCCTCGGCATTATGGGCGGTGGCGGACGATGGAACCGTAATCGCCTACGATTACGATACGGGCAAGGAATTGAAGCGAATCGACGGATTCCGCGGGATCGTCAAGGTGAACACCAATCTGGGCATTACCAACAATGGGGAGCTAATTCGGCTTGATCTTGAAAACCCAAATTCACCAAAAATCATAGTGCTTTAGATCAAATCTCGTCCCTGAGACTAATGTCTTGGGGGTGGGATTTTTTATTTATATGTTTTGATTAAGGACGTTGGTCTATCGGCAGTTGGGACAATTTAGTATAATGTGGAAGAATCGTGAAACGAGGGAAGGGGAATACATGATGAAGCTTATTGATTTGAGCGTTCCGATTAGTCCGCGCATCCGCGAGCCGCTACCGGCGAAGATCGAATATGCGACCCATGAAGACGGGGCGCTGCAAGCGGCGGCGGCACTTGGCCTAAAGCAGGAGGATTTTCCAGAAGGTAAGGCATGGGCAACGGAAATGGTGACGCTGAATACGCATTCGGGTACTCATATCGACGCGCCGTGGCATTACTGGCCGACTTCGGAAGAGAAGCAAGCGAGAACAATTGACGAACTACCGCTCGAATGGTTTTATTCCGACGGCGTGGTGCTCGATTTCAGCGCGAAGCCACCGGGTTACGAGATTACGACGGACGACCTGGTCGCCGAGCTGAAACGGATCGCTTATACGCTGAAACCGTTCGATATCGTTCTCATCCGCAGCGATGCGGACAAACGGCTGTACCACGAACATTATGCGTTCCTTCATGCGGGGGTATCTGCCGATGCTACGCGGTGGCTTCTGGACCAAGGCATTAAGGTAGTCGGTACTGACGGCTGGGGCTGGGATATTCCGCTCAACCTACAGGCCGAAGCGTATAAAAAGCAGCCGAGAGATGGCGTTCTATGGGCAGCGCATTATGTCGGCAAGGACCGGGAATATTGCCAGATCGAAAAGCTGGCCAATTTGGAGAAAATTCCAAAGCCGTTTGGCTTCAAGGTCTGCTGCTTTCCGATCAAAGTAGAAATGGCGAGTGCCGGTTGGGCCCGACCGGTCGCAATCGTGGAGGAATGAGCCGAAAAAAATAACGCGTATCATCGTGTAGTAGCGTATAGCTTGCCCGCCGATAATTCGAGTCCGCGTAAAACGCGGCTTTTTTGACAAGGAATACGTAATTAAATTCTGCGATTTAGCAGGGAGTTTTGAAACTGAAAAGTTCATTTCTACCCTCTTATCTTCCCAGGGAATTCCGTTTCCTCTCTGTATGGAGCTTAGGTAATTTTAAATCATTGAACTATTTGATTTCAGATGATAAATTCGAGTGGTGATGGTACTTATAATTCTTGGAAGGAACATATTATTGCTACCTATACTGAAGAACAAGCGGATAGCTTCTGGGAGGGGTGGCACAGCTTATTCAAAACATCTTGTCTAGAGAAAGATGTGTTTGATGAATGTTATAACAGATTGTTAGCTTACTCTACGTACAATGAACCATATCGTTATTTTATTCACGGTGATTTCCACCAGTACAACATTCTATCAGATGGACAACGAATAACTGGAGTCATTGATAGTAATGGCGGATATGGAGATTTTCTGATCGACCTTGCAGTTTTAGACTGGCACATGAAGACACACTTGAGGCTCGATGTGGTCCAAAGATACCAAAATTATCAGCAAGAAATGGGTATTACCATTCCAAATTTTAAAGAAAGATTAATTGGGGCTAAATATTATAACGGACTGAATGGATTACGCTTTTATGCAAAGATGGGATGGGATGATTCTTATTTCGAACTCCGTGATGAGCTATTAAGTTTAAAATAAACCGAAAATGGTTACTCATGGTTAAGCTAGTGCGTTCGATAGTGAAATATAATTATGATTGGGGCAGGCGCCGCGGCACCTGCCCCAGTTCATTGAAGTAACGGGCAGAATAGTGGAATAACATTAATGCAAACACAATTTTTGTTGCCAGGAAGTCTATCTGGAGGACTAAACCTTGGTTGACAATCGATTAAGCTATCGGAGAACAAGAGTTTTGAGGCTGGAGGTTACAAATGAAATTGTTGAGCTGGCAGTTCGATGATGATCCCCAAGGAAGATCCTCTGAAGAGTGGAATTGGGTTGAAATAACTATGTCATTTAACGACGGGAGCAAGCGTTGGAGTGCCTTGTATACGCCAGACAGATTGAAAAATAATCTTTCGCGGGTTAACATTGATCCTCCTGGCTTATTCATCGCACACATGATAGTTGTCCGAAGTTTTCGTAAAGAAGATATTGAACGGACTCTTAGGTACTTAGAGTCTGAAAATGAATTACTCGCGGCATCAAAACCATTGGAGTAGGCATTGAACAAACGGGTACGAGAGTGGAGCAGTATGCCGCGGCAGCTGCTCCACTTTTTGTTAAACTAAAGGGCAGTTTAGATTAATGCAGTTCTACCCCAACGAGTAAAAATTTTATTATCTCTATTGACCTAGAGTTTACTCTAGGTCTTATTATCATTTCCAGAAAGACAATAATCCACTGGGAATGGAGTGTTGAATAATGAAATACAAGAGACTAGGAGGCACGGGTTTGCTCGTGTCGGAATTTGCGCTGGGAACGATGACCTTCGGGGGTAAGAACTTCCCGATGAGCGCGGCGATGGGAGCACTGAATAAACAAGATTCCGCAAGGTTGGTCGATGAAGCATTGAATCAGGGGATTAATTTCTTTGATTCAGCGAACCAATACGGACTTGGAGAGTCCGAGGAGTTTCTTGGGGAGGCTCTGAAGGGGAAACGTCGCGACGCGATTATCGCGACGAAGGTTCGATTCCGGATGGGGCCGGGTGCCAACCAGGTCGGGCTATCCCGTTGGCATATCCTGGAGCAAGTCGACGAGAGCCTCCGGCGATTGGGGACCGATTACATCGATCTGTTCCAGATTCATGGGCCGGACCCGCTGACGGATTGGGAGGAGACGATGCGGGCGTTGGACGATCTCATACGCAGCGGCAAAGTCCGGTATATTGGCTGCTCCAACCTGCAAGGATGGCAGATCATGAAGGCGAACGGAGTGTCCCTCCAGCTTGGCTTGCAAGCCTTCCACGCGGATCAATCGTATTATTCGCTAGCCGGACGGGATATTGAGAGGGAAGTGATTCCTACGGTCCAGGACCAGAACATGGGGCTTATCGTATGGAGTCCGCTAGCCGGAGGCTTCTTGTCGGGTAAGTATTCCCGCGACTCCCAAGGCGAGCCGAACGATCGCCGCACCAAGTTCGACTTCCCGCCGGTGGACAAAGAAAAGGGATACGAAATCGTTGATGCTCTAAGAGAGATCGCCGAAACCAGAGGAACGACGATTCCAACCATCGCGCTCGCTTGGCTGCTGCACCAGCCCGCGGTCACCAGCGTCATTGTCGGAGCGAAGAGACCGGAGCAACTGAAGGAGAATCTCGGCGCGTCCGATATTAGCCTGACGGATGAAGAGTTGTCCATTCTGGACAAGGTGAGCGCATTGAGAAGAGAATTCCCCGTATGGGATCCCGCAACGTTCATTGGAGACCGTTATCCGGCGGAGAGAAGAAAACGCAGATAAAGCGGCATTTAAGGGATGCGAGGGTCTCCATGAGGCTCTCCTTCCTCTTTCTCGCGATTCAGCATCTCCATCTTGAAGCCGATCATGTCGATGAAGGAGTTCATGGTTGCGACTTGCTCCTCGATTCTGTGCTTCTGCTCAGCCAGCATGGCCAAGCGTAGATCGATGGTGCCATCTCCTTGAATGGCCAGGTCCGCGAACTCTTTCAGCTGGGCAAGCGACATTCCCGTCTCACGCATGCAGCACAAGAACTTAAACCAATCCACATGATCCTCTTCATAGACACGGAGCCCGCTCTCGGTTCGTTTGACAAAGGGGACGATGCCTTCTTTTTCATAAAATCGCAAAGTGTGAATCGATAAATTCGTTAGGGAAGACAATTGACCGATCGACAAGCTCATGGGCTCACTTCTCCTTATCGAATTCATTATAAAAGCTAGAGCTTGCTCGAAGTCAAGGGGAGCGCGGAAGAGGAAGCAGGAAAAAAGATTAAAAATAGTTATTGACCGTTCAGTCCGGAAACGCTTCCCGACAAACTACAACCTCCGGTCGAAAATATGAATGCATGAGTGAAGTCCGCAAGAGAAAGCGCTCATTTCCAAGCAACTGGATTTCGGCATAATTGGCGATCAGAACACGATTCGAGAGAAGCTGCCCGCCATTTATAACGCGACGAAGGCGGATGAATTCATCGTTACCAATCATATTTACGATCATCGTGCTCGCCTTCAATCTTTTGAGATTTTAGCGGATGTGGTAAAGGAGCTTCGAACGTAATCAAGACTGAAGTTATAGATAGCTTTTCTTCCAACAAAGCTGATCTCTAACCATTCGTTACGCTAACGGGGACGTTAGTTCAATAAAACAGCGGCAGTCTAGGACTATATTTTCGGTCCAATGCTGCCGTAGTTTCTATATTCAAGCCAGTCTAACACTTGTTTTTTGAACCAGACGATTTCTAACCACAATGATCCGTGCTGGATCAGCAGATCCAGTCTATCTACTTTATTTCACTTAAAACAGACGAATTGCCAGTGGAAATCGTACACCCCCTGAACACGGTCTTCAAATTTCAATAATAAGAATAATTGTTGACGATATATCCGATAGAGTATGATGACCGGCACTGTGGGTTGGGTGGTAGTAAACGGTACACCTCTTGTTCAATTAGTTATTACTCGAACACGACCAGGGGGATGGAAGAGGTGATTTTTAGAACTTTAGATATGGGGAATGAAGAAATACACTTTATAACCACTAGCTTCAATTTTGTAGATGAAACTCCCATTCTTACACAAGGCACACAACTCGTTGAGTACAGACTCACAATATCTCAATCAATTACTTCAGCTGATGCATCAGTAGTTGCCCCTATTATATTCACCGCTGCAGAAATCGAAGCCAACAATTCAACCAACCCATAACATGAACGGGTAGCCACTAGAAAAAAAGTGCGGAACATTTTTCCATCTCCGAAACGGTGAGGTTCCAAATTTATTAGTTGGATGGTCATTTGATTCCATGATTCAACTAATTGGCACGTTAGTTCAAAAAAGACACGAAGGCAGTCGGCCAGAATACGGCTGATTTCTGCGCTATTGGCTAATCAAGATTAATCGCTTCTAGAGCTTCTGCGGCAATGGTCTTGGAAGGCCCGTTAACTTGCGCTGAACTATCCGCAATGGTTTGCAGCGCTTTCTTGGCGATCTCCATCTGTACGGTCAAACGGTCAACCATTTTGGCAAGATCGATGGTAAAGTCGTCTGTTAACTCACCATTGCCTATTAAGACGATCGCAGTAAACTCGAATCTATTCTTCATTTTTATTCATCTCCTTCACTTGATTTCATTGCCGACGTATTCGGCCCCAATAGACCTAGACTGGAATCCGATGTAATTCCCCTAATTAGCGCATATTAAAATCATAGGCTACCTAGCACTGCTTTGTAAAACATTTTCCTCATTCCTCATCCTCACGGACGCGGTACCTGCAAGTTACGGCTAACGAGTATGTAAGCCTTCCGAAATAAATGATCACGGTCCGCTTTGATGGCGGACTTTTTGTTTTTGGAAATCTTTTGTGCTACAAAGAGCGGTATGAATCATCTTGGGTGACATCTTCCTCGATCAAAAAAGAATAAAACCTAAACTCTTCTGCGCTAACCGGGAACAGAGCGGAGCAGCTTATGGATAAAGCAACATCTCCATAGCAATAATAGTGGTAAAACGTGGATTTTTCGTGAATCTTCAACTCTCAACTCGAAGAACGAATGGGGCCTGGTCACAACTTGGACGAATCTCTAGAGATTATTATAAGAACGATCCTTGCCTATTTATGGCTATGGTTGTACACGAAATTGATCGGTATGCGCCTGATAGCGCAGAGCTCGTACCACTTGTTCGTGCTTACGATGTTGATCGGGACGATCGGCGGTAATATGGCATTCAATATCAAGATCAGTTTGTTGAATTTCATCTTGTCCTTGTTCGTCATCAGTGTAATCGGGTATGCGCTGATAAGAATATCGCTGTACAGTAAGAATGCAGACACCGTTATTTCTGGAGAGCCGATCGTGATTATTAAGGACGGCGAACTGTTGCAGGAGGAGATGAAGAAGTACAAATACTCGATGGAAGCGTTAAGGCAAGGATTGAGAGGGAAGGGAATTTTCGAACTCGAGCAGGTCGAGTTGGCGGTACTTGAGCTGAACGGAACGCTGTCGGTACTCAAGAAAAGGAAATACAGAAGCGTAACTTGGCAGGATCTTGAACGTATCACGAGACAGTAAAGTGTTCCTTAGATGGCCAACCGCATTCCGGGTTACCTTTTTGCCCGAACTGCGGCTGATTTTTCAAATAGCGACGGATCAAGCGTTTCCGCTGAGTCGCGCGTATAGGATGTAGTCCAGAGGGGCCGGCTCGAAGCCTCCTGCACGGAGCTCGGCATTGATTTGTCCGCGGTGATATTGGCCGTGCAGGGCGACATGCGTCAGGATGTCCCGAGCGGACGTCTCGAATGGCGCTCCGGCCTGATTGCGATATGCGATCGGCCTGTCTAGCCTATCTTCGGACAGGGCGGCGAGCCAAGCCTGAAAGCCGCTTCCGTTCGCCTCGATCAGCTCGGCGCAGGCGGTTAGATCCGCATGATCCCCCCATATTGCGAGAGACTCGCTGCTTTCGCCGCGAAGCCGGGTCAGCCAGATTCGCTCCGCTTGGAGCACGTGCAGGAACAGCGTCGCTGCCTTGCTGGTTTCACCAACCAGTGCCGATTGCAGCGCCTCAAGCAGCCGGCGGTTCGCCCAATCCATATGCGCGAACAAGTTTCGGATCGTTTGCATGGCGTTTCGACCTCCATCATCCTTTGGTCTCTTAGCTCTTTTTTTATGATCGTAACATGTCTAGGCGAGATAGCCAACGTTTTGTTCGCGGAGCCTGCAGGCGAACATGCTTGGGGCAATAGGTATTCAAGCAAGGAACTTAGGAGTTGTAGGTGTCATATTTCATCTATTATTTTTAAGACTTTTCCATTTCTAAAAAAGCAACGCACAAAGCCCTCCATTCCGACGGATTGCGGATAGAGGGCTCTGTACTTCGGCTTGCCTGCCGCCTAGCGGTATTCCCGCGGCATGCGGCGAGCTACGCCGGTGCGGATCGCCGCTTCGACGACGCGCTTGCGAATTTCTTCAACGACTTGCTGGTTGAAGACGCTCGGGATGATGTAGAACTTGTTCCGCTCCTCGTCGGAAATAACGGAGGCGATCGCTTCGGCCGCCGCCAGCTTCATCTCCTCGTTGATGGTCGAAGCGCGGCAATCCAGTGCGCCTCGGAACATGCCCGGGAAGCACAAGACGTTGTTGATCTGGTTCGGATAATCCGATCGACCCGTCGCAACGACGCCGACAATGTCCTCGATCTGCTCCGGCATAATTTCCGGCGTCGGATTCGCCATCGCGAACACGATCGGATCCGGGCTCATCGATTCTACCATTTCCCGCTTCAGAATGCCCCCGGCGGACAGGCCGATAAAGACATCCGCGCTTTTGATCACGTCACTGAGCCCACCGCTGACGCGGCCCGTATTCGTGTTCTGCGCATACCATTGCCACATCGGGTTCGCATATTCCTTATCCGCCGTGAGCGCACCTTCGCGGTCGACCCCGATCAATTCCTTCACGCCGGCAGCCAGCAAAATTTTGCTGCAGGCAACGCCCGCGGCGCCGATGCCGCATACGACCACTTTAGCGTCTTGGATCCGTTTACCGACCACCTTCAACGCGCTGATGAGCCCCGCATAGAGAACGACCGCAGTACCATGCTGGTCGTCATGGAATACCGGGATGTCGAGCTCCTGGCGCAGCCGCTCTTCGATTTCGAAGCAGCGAGGCGATGAAATATCCTCCAGGTTGATGCCTCCGAATCCCGGAGCGATCGCTTTGATCGTACGAATGATTTCTTCCGTGTCTTGGGTGTCGAGGCAGATCGGGAAGGCGTCCACGTCCGCGAACTGCTTGAACAGCATCGCTTTGCCTTCCATGACGGGCATCGCCGCATGCGGGCCGATATCGCCAAGGCCGAGCACGGCGGTTCCGTCCGAGATGACGGCGACCGTGTTCCGCTTGATCGTCAGCGTGAACGCTTTGTTCGGTGCGTCATGAATCGCCATACAAACGCGCGCGACATCCGGCGTATACACCCTCGACAAGTCGTCCCGGTTCTGGATCGGGGTTTTCGGAGTTACGGCGATTTTTCCGCCAAGGTGCAGCAGGAAGGTACGGTCGGAAACGTTCACCAAGCGTACGCCGTTTAGCGCTTTCACATTGTTTATGATGAGGTCCATCTGGTTGACTTCCGCAACGGCTACAGTCAAGTCGCGCACCGTCTTGTCCCGGCTTGTCTGAATGACGTCGATCGCAATCATATCGCCGCCCGCGTCGACGATCGCATTGACGACCTCTCCGAATTTAATTTTGTCCGTCTCCATCTCGAGACGTAGAATGAAATTTTTGCCGCCAACGAGCCGATTTTCGGTCTGACGCATACAACCATCCCTTTCCAGCGTTACGAATATACGTATCAGTTTGCCCAGCCAGATTGCATTTCTTGCAATTAGAGTCCAATGCGCCGAGGGCGGCGCCGGCCGTTTAACCTTGTCTCCAGTTATATCATATACTGGCTTGTTGATCGAAGCGATAAGAAATATGCAATTCCCTACATGTTCCAGAAAAGAGGAGGAGCGAGCTATGCCGAAATCCATAGATGAGAGCATGGGTTGACACCAGTGGAAATCGATGGTAACCTTTATTTAATTCATACTAACTTAATCGGATTTAACATGTACCTGAAGTGTCGATCGGATCACCGAAGACGCTGCACGCTCGTCGACGGAGCTGGCAGCGTCTCTATTTTTATGGAAGAGGAAAGGTGGATGCATGATGGGGAAAATCGTTATTCTTGTTGGAACGCCGTCGCGAAAATCGAGGCTGAACGGATATGTTCAGCTGGCGGCGGAGCAATTAGCCGCAGCCGGCTGGCAGGTGGATTGGGTTTACGTCTCGGAGCTGCCTCCGGAAGATTTGATTTATGCGAATTTCGCGAGCGAATCGGTCAAACAAGCCACTGCACTCGTGGAAGCCGCCGACGCGGTCGTCGTCGCAAGTCCCGTATACAAAGCGTCGTATTCCGGCATTCTGAAGACGTTCCTGGATTTGCTGCCGCAGCAAGGTTTGGTGGACAAAATCGTATTGCCGTTGTTCATCGGCGGAACGATCGCCCATCTGCTGACGATCGATTACGCATTGAAGCCTGTGCTGAACGCGCTGGGCGCACGGTTCATACTAGGCGGCGTATATGCGGTCGATTCGCAGGTTCAATGGAATGAGCAGGGCGGCGTAGAGTTGGCCGAAGAACTGCGCGAGCGGTTGACCGCGGCGGTGCGGGCTTTCGCAGGTGAAGTACGATACCGGATTGAACGTAAGGCTGCCGACGTCCGTTAATTTGCATTCGCGGGCCGCCGCTCAAAAAAACAAAAGCGAGAAGAGCCCCGTCAATCGGATGGGGCCTTACTCGCTCTTTTCGTTGGGTCGTGCTTTATTTCTTGAAGCTCGACAGCGGAATGCGGAATTCCGGCATGCCTGCGGCATAAGGCGTATACTCATACTGCTGGAACGTGATGACGACGGCATCATTCTCCAAGTAGTACGGACGGTCCGCCTCGATCGTTTCGAACGGCACAAGCTCCGGCAATTGCTGAGCTTTGATTTGACTTTTGATGTATTTATTAATAATCGAGACATAGTCCGGATTTTGCGTAATGTCCTTAAGCGAAATCAATTCGCCCGTCGTCAAGTCGAACGTATACGATTCCTGCCAAGCCATCCCGTGCGCGCCTCCGCTGTAGGAGTACGAGGTGAAATAAAGGCTAAGCCGGTTGTTTTCGTTGCTCGTAATGACAAAATCCGAGCCGTAGCTCCACGGGTTTTCTTTGGTCGGGCCGTATTCGTCCTTCGGGTCCGTCACAATGATATCCTGTGCTTCCATCCAATAGTTTTGCCCGATTTTCTCTAAAAATGCGTTGATTTTTGTTTTTACGGCCTCATCGCTCAGCTTGCTGATGACCGGGTATTGGATGGAAATGCTCGTTTCCGGCTTTTCGTCGGCGAGCTTCTTCGTCGTAAAGGCAATATCGTTCTCCGCGACAGCGCGAACGGCAATCGCTTTGGTCTTTACATCAAGCTGGATGCGATAGCCAAGCTTGCTCGTGACGAATCGCAGCGGGATATAAGCTTGTGATTTGATGATTTTGGGCGAGATGGCGCCGTATAGGACTTCCTGGCCGTAAAGCGTATATTTTTCGCTATCGGTATGGAGAATAAGCGATTTGTTCCTACGGCTGAGCGTCAGCGTTTTCGCTTTGGCATCCCACAAAGTAGAGAAGCCTAATTTGTCGCCTAACGCTTTGGCCGGGACGAAGGTGTTGTTGTCGAAAGAGACGGTCGGCAGCTTGAAGGCGGTGCCGTTGTATGTAAAGCTCATGAGGGTGGTTTGCTGCGTTTTGGCACTCCCTGTAATCGTAGCTGCGTCGGCAGGCGCCGCCGATAAAGCTGTACCGCCGACGGCAACCATCGCGGCAATAGCAAGAAGGGATAAGTTTCGTTTCATGGGGCAAGATCTCCTTTTAAGAATCAAATTCAACTGCGTTATTACATTGGACGACCTATTGACGGCAAAAGTTGTTCATCATAGAAAAGCTTCTAAATGAAGCCTGCTATAACGCTTCAGTGAGGTTAGCTTTCGTTTCACTCAAAAAATCCTTCGCAGCGGCATCCGGCATGAATCCGGCTTTCCGAAGGAAGGATTTTTCACGTATTTATGAAGGTTGAAGCATGTTCAAGATGGCTTGCGAGCAGCCTTGCGGGTCGTAGCGCTTGTTCAGCATCGACAGCATGTCGCGGCGGGAGGCGATAGAGCCGTATTGGTCGCGCAGCAGATTGAACCAACGGTCGATCGTGCCGAAGGAATCCAGCAGCTCGCCGAAGCCGTTCTCGACGAAGTATTGGCAGTTTTCTTCCTCTTGTCCCGGAATCGGTTCGTAGAACAGCATCGGAATGCCCTTCGCCAATCCTTCGGTGCATGTCATGCCGCCCGGCTTCGTAATGAGCACGTCGGACACGTCCATCAGCTTGTCAATTTCCCGGGTAAAACCGAAGATTCTCACGTTCGGATGACGGAACTGCGGGTTGTCCCGAAGCTTCTCGATCGCCTTCGCGTTGCTACCCATGCAGAACAGCAGCTGGACATCATCCCGCCAACGGGTCATATATTCCAGCATATCTTCATTATTCAGCAGACCCCAGCCGCCGCCCATGACCATTACGGTCGGCATTTCCTTCAGCCCGAACCGCTCGCGGATTTCCGCTTTGTTGTTCTGCATCCAGAAGTTCGGGTGGACGGGGATGCCGGTCACTTCGATCCGGTTTGTGTCAATGCCGCGTTCCAGCAGCTTGTTCTTCACTTCCTGCGTGGACACGAGGAACTTGTTGACCTCCGGACTAATCCACGTTCCGTGCGCATCGTAATCGGTAATGAGCGTGCATAGCGGAATGTTCAGCCCAAGCCGCTTCAGCCGCGAGATGACCGCATTCGGAATCGGATGGGTGCAGACGATCGTGTCCGGTCTCATGTGCGCGATCACATTCATTGCTTGGGTGTAGAAAATTTTGTGCAGCGCAAGCTGCGTGAGCCGATTCAACGATTTGTTATATTGGGCGCGGTACACCTTGCCAACGAGTTTCGGTTGGGAGCTGACCGTTTTGCGATATGCCGACAAAATCCATGGCGCGATGGTCGGATGAAGGAAGGTGCCAAACTCGAACACGCGGGTGTGGACGTCGTCCGATAATTGCTTGAGCCCGTCAGCCAAGGCATGCGCTGCTTGCGTATGGCCGGCGCCGAAGCCTTCGGATAACACCAGCACTCTTTTTTTTCGCATCGAATTCACCTGCTTTATCGTTTTATACTTTGTTTTTTTGTTGTTCATCTATATAGACGATTGATTTTAAGAAAAGCCTGCACTGAATGACCTTATATTAAAAATATACGTTGTTTTCGCAAGAAAAAGTAGTGACTGACGTCATATGACCGGTAACGATTTTGTAAACCCGCGCCACAACGCAACAAAACGCCTCGCGAAGGGGAGGCGTGTGCTTTTAGACATATGCCCGGCACAATAAGCTTCTATATTGTTGGAATGATAGTGGACTGTTCGGAAGACGGCCATTTTTTATTGTATGAGGCCGAACCCATGGCGGAGCCGGGCAGGAGTCCAAATTATGAAAAATAGATACGTATCCAATCCATTTCAGCCCGTAGTCATATACATACATTGTTAGGCTGATCTTGCATCATTTCGTAACGCGATTGTACGTGACCATGCTGGGAGGGCGATCCATGACAAAAGTAACGTTGAAGCTGCCTTTCGACGGCAAGTCGTATACCGTATGCTCCAACGACGGAGATCAAATCGTAGCGGGTATTGAGAAAAATTACGGTTATTACGAGACGCACCTGATGAAATTATTGCAGACGATCGTTCAGCCTCATGCCGTATGTTTGGATATCGGCGCCAACGTGGGAGCGATCTCGCTCGCGCTTGGTTATTTGGCTCCGTACGGCAAAGTGTATGCCTTCGAGCCTTCGAAGGTCAACTTCCGTTATTTGCAGCAAAATATTGCCGACAACAACGTGAGCAACGTCGAGCCGCTCCGTCTTGGCGCATACGACCAAAACGTGGAGCTGCAGTTTTCGTACGTCGATTTTGGCGGCGGCTGGTCGCATATAACGACCTTTCAGGCGAGGCACGGCATCCAGGAGATGGTTCATTGCGTAAAAATCGACGATTGGGTGCGGGACAAAGGCATCGGGAAGGTCGATCTAATTAAGCTGGATGTAGAAGGGGCCGAATACAAGGCGGTGCTGGGTGCGGAGCAGACGATCGTCCGGATGAAGCCGGATCTCATCGTCGAATTCAATCCGAAAGCGAGCACGTCGATTTTCGGCGAGGACCCGCACTTCCTATATTTGACGCTGGCGCATTTTTACCCGCATATGTATTTGATCGACACCGATCATACGCTCGTCAAGCTTGAGAACTACGATCACCTGCTGGACTTCCACAAGGACAGCCGGGAAGTGTCGGACCTTTATTGCACGTTTCGCGAGTAATCGAACATACGCAGCCCAGAAGCCGAAGCGGTAACCGGGAGCCGACTGACATGCGCGTCAGGGCTCCCGGTTTTTTCGAGTTGAACCGGCATGAATGGGAAGAAAGGTAATATATATAACAATAACAATATCTATAACAATATAACAAAAACAATATCTATAACAATATAACAAATTCCCAATTGAAATCTGGTGAGACGATGGATCCTGTTGACCGTACTCCGCTCTACAAAAAAATTCAAGATTACGTACGCGATCTAATTGAACACGAAAACTTGACGACCGGCGACCGAATCCCAACGGAAAAGGAATTGATGGAACGGTTTCGCGTCAGCAAAATTACGGTCGTCAATGCCCTGTCCGGCCTAGCCAGCGAAAACGTCATTACCCGCGCGCGCGGCAGGGGAAGCTTCGTGGGCTCGGTCGCCGTGCCTTCAGCCGGGGCTCAGGCGGATCGGGAGAAGCCTATGCCCGGCACCGGGCTGATCGGCGTCATTTTGCCTTTTATTCAGGATTACTTTGCGTTTCGGCTCATAAGCGGGATTCAGCAAGCGCTTGGGGAACGGGGCTTCAGGAGCATGATCATGCTGACCGAAGGCCGGGTGGAGAAAGAAAAAGAAGCGATTCGCTCCCTGAAGCAAGCCGGGGTGGAAGGGCTTCTCATTTTCCCGGTCGACGACCAGCAATATAATGAGGAAATTTTGAGCATGAAGCTCGATCATTTTCCGTTTGTATTGATCGATCGGTATTTGCCAGGGATCGAAACGAATTACATCGCCTCCGACGGACGGCTCGGAACCGCTCTCGCCATCGAGCATTTGTGGAAGCTGGGGCACCGCGAAATCGCCATTTGCTCCGACTCCCCGCCGAAAACCGTCACGGTCCAAGAGCGGATCGAAGGTTACATGGACGCGCTGAAAATGAAAGGGGCGCTCATCAATCCGGCTCATATGATCACCGGCTTCCGGCTCGACGACGCGGATTCGACGGACCATCCGTTATACCGGTATATCCGGAATCGGATGGCTACCGCCTACATTACGCTGAACGGGAGACTTGGCGTCCATATGTATCAAATGGCGGAGCGCGCGGGGCTTAAAGTGCCCGAAGATTTGTCGATCGTCACGTTCGACGATCCGACTTCGATCGTAGAGGAGTTCAGTATTTTTACGCACATCAAACAATTCGAGCACCAAATCGGGCATCAAGCCGCTACAAGGCTTCTGGAAGTGATCTGTGGGCAACGGGACACAAACGGCGCTGCGTACAGCAAAGTGCTGCTGGAGCCGCAATTGGTCGTCTGTCGGACAACGGGACCGAGTCCCGGAATAGAACATACGTAAGATAACCTATATATATTAAGTGTCATGTATATATTATATATAACTGCATACATATGAAATTATCCGAGAGGAGGGCATAACTTGACCCGAAATCGAAGCGAAGAGCGAACAGGCTTTCAAGAAAGCGGTCCTTATAGCCCGTCGTACGACTTGCAGACCGATTTCGTCATGGTGTATGGGATCGACGATACGATGCCGGAGCGAATCCGGCAATGGCGATCGCGCGGCTATATCGTTCATCTGATGACCGGTGTCGCATGGGGGCAATACCAAATCTACTTGAACGGCGGCGTCGACGGACGCGCACATTGGGATGAAGCGCAGACGGACCGCAGCGGTCAACATATTATTCATGGCGATACGCCGGATATTCCCTATATGGTCCCGACCATTGCTTACACGAACTTCTTGGCTAGCCGGATTCGCATTGCCGTCGATGCGGGAGTGGAAGCGATCCATCTGGAGGAGCCTGAGTTTTGGGTGCATGGAGGTTATTCCGATGCGTTCCGGCGGGAATGGCGGTTATATTACGGGGAGCCGTGGATGCCGCCGCATGCGTCGCCGGACGCGCAGTATCGCGCCTCGAAATTGAAAGCGTTTTTATATACACGCAGCTTGGACCGGTTATGCAGCGAGATGAAGGATTATGCCTTGACGGAATACGGCCGGGAGCTGCGTTTTTACGTACCGACTCACAGTTTGATCAATTATACGCAGTGGAGAATCGTAAGTCCTGAGTCGCGGTTGATCGATTTACCCTCCGTTGACGGCTACATCGCCCAGATTTGGACCGGCACGTCGAGGACGCCGAACGTATACCAAGGCGTTCGCAGGGAAAGAACGTTCGAAACGGCCTATCTGGAATACGGCATCATGCAGGAGCTGGTTCGGGGGACGGGCAAACGAATGTGGTTCCTTCACGATCCGATCGAAGACAATCCGAACTATACATGGACTGACTACAGGCAGAACTACATGCGGACGGTGACGGCGTCGCTCTTGCATCCGGCCGTCTCCCATTATGAAGTGGCGCCATGGCCGAGACGGATTTTCCAAGGGGAATATCCTTCCGATGAGGAGGGCGCCGGCCCGATCGCGATTCCTCCGGATTACGCGACGACGCTGCTTAACGTGATGTACGCGCTTGGCGACATGGAGCAGGACAAGATCGTTATGGGGGAAACGACACAGCATATCGGCGTCTTGATTGCGGATTCGGCGATGTTCCAGCGTATGAAGACCGGGGATGCGGACGGCGCGGCCGCGAGCAAATACGACGGAACGGACGCATCGGCGGTTGAAACGGAGGAAGATATCGAGATGCTCGATTTCTCTGCCTTCTACGGACTCGCGCTGCCGCTGCTGAAACACGGCATCTCGGTTCGGCCGGTACAGCTGGACAACGTACGGAGATTCGCTCATTACTTGAAGGACTATCGCGTATTGCTGCTGAGCTACGAATTCATGAAGCCGGAATTTCCGGACCTGCATGATGCGATAGCCGGCTGGGTAAGAAATGGCGGAGCGCTCGTATACGTCGGCGATGATTCGGACCCGTATCATACCATCCGGTCTTGGTGGAACGAGGGAGATACGTGCTACGCTTCCCCGCGAATACACCTGTTCGAGCAGCTCGGATTCGAGGGGGCGGCCGGCAACGTAAACCGGGTCGGCAAAGGCGCGGTCGGTTATTTGGCGCAATCGCCGGACCTGTGCGCGAAGTCGGCTGACGGCGCGGACGCCTTGCGGCGAATCGTCAGGCAGACGATCGAGCTGCTGGAAGACCGGGAGTACCGCTGGCTGCCGAAGCATTACTTCGACCTGCGCAGAGGTCCTTACCGGATTGCCGCCGTGCTGGACGAATCGGTCGCGGATTCCCCGCTCGTCTTGACCGGTCCGGCGGTCGACTTGTTCGACCCGGCGCTTGAAGTCATGCCGGAAGTTCGGCTTGCGCCCGGCGAGCAGGCGTTTTTGTACGATGTCGAGGAAGGACGGCCGGCCGCCGGCGAAGTCGCTTGCATAGCGGCATCCTCGCGGATCGAGCGTCTCGACGTGACGGAGTCGGGATTTGCGTTCCAGGTCAAGGGACCGGAACAACTGCGCGCCGTCGCGCGGTGGTATTGCCCGAGGAAGCCGGCCTCCGCAAGGCTTGTTTGCGGCAGCCTGGCGGAGCCGGTTCCTTATGAATGGGATGAGGCGTCGCGAACGGTGCTGCTGAATTACCGGCATGCAAGCGATACGGAAGTCATTGTGGAAGTGAAGTGGGAAACGGCGTAAAGGAGGCTTGGGCGTATGACGGCATCGCGCCTGTGGAAGCGACTATGGCAGCATAAAGTGTTCTACCTGTTCTTGCTGCCCGGAATCGTCTGGTTTTTCATATTCTCTTACGTCCCGCTTTACGGCGTACAAGTCGCTTTTCGGGACTTTACGTTTACGGGAGGCTTTACCGGAAGCCCCTGGGCCGGCCTGAAATATTTCAATCAGTTTTTCGATTATTACCAGTCCGGGAGCATTATCCGCAATACGATTATTATCAGCTTGATGAAGCTGCTCGTCGGGTTTCCGATGCCGATCGTCCTGGCGATCCTGCTCAATGAAGTGAGATTGCTGAAATTCAAGAAGACGGTGCAGACGCTTTCGTATCTCCCGTATTTCGTTTCCTGGATCGTCGTGGTCACGCTGATGCAGCGCCTCTTGGCGCCGTACGGCGGGCCGGTCAACGATCTGCTCGGCGCCATGGGCCTGGCGGAGCCGATCCAATTTCTCAACAATACGACATGGTTTTATCAGATTATTCTCGGATCGGACATATGGAAGAACATCGGCTGGAACTCGATCATCTACATGGCTGCGATTGCGGGCATCGACCAACAGCTCTATGAAGCCGCTAAAATCGACGGTGCGGGACGGTTTCGCCAAATATGGCATGTGACGCTGCCCGGCATCCGCAATATCGCCGTCATTTTGTTCATCCTATCCGTCGGCAGCTTGATGAGCGCGGGCTACGAGCAGCTGCTGCTCCTGAACGGACCGGCAACGGCCGCCATCGGCAGCGTGCTCGACGTTCATGTCATCAACTCGGGGATCAGCCAAGGCCGGCTCAGTTATGCGGCGGCCGTCGGTTTGTTTCAAAGTCTCATCGCCTTGATTCTGATCGTGACGGTGAACCGGATCGCCCGCAAAGTCAGCGACGTATCTCTTTTTTGAGGAGGTGACGCCATGAAACGCCGAATTTCCTTATTTCCGCTGTTCAATTATATATTGCTCGCGATCGTCGGGTTTTCGATGATTTACCCGTTCATCTACATCCTGGCCTATTCCTTGAACGACGGGAAAGATTCCATGCTGGGCGCCATCTATTTCTATCCGCGCAAGTTCACGCTCGATAACTATGTTCAAGTTTTCGATAATGCGAGGATTTGGCAGGCGTATAAAATCACGCTGCTCCGCACGGTCATCGGCACGTTGCTGCACGTGCTGCTCTGTACGCTGATGGCTTATTCATTGGCGCGCAAAACGCTGCCGGGCCGGACGTTTTTCACCTTCTATATTTTTCTCCCGACGATCTTCAGCGCCGGCTTCATCCCGTATTTCATCACGCTGCAGAAGCTTCATCTGATCAACAACTTCTGGGTGTACGTCATCCCGCTATTGTTCAACTTCATGCATATCGTCATCATCCGAACGTTTCTGCAAGGGATTCCCGAGGAGCTGGAGGAATCGGCCAAAATCGACGGCTACGGCGACTTCCGAATTTTTTGGAGAATCATCGTGCCGCTGTCCGGTCCGGTGCTCGCGACGATTTCTTTGTTCATCGGGGTGGCCCATTGGAACGATTGGTTCGCCGGCGCTTATTACGTATCGAGCAAAGATCTGATTCCCGTGCAAACGCTCCTTCAGCAGATGCTGACGGAAGCCGAAGCATTGTCCTCCTCCATGCAACGCGCCGCTCAAAGCGGCGGGCAAACGATCAGCGTGAACACGGCGGGAGCGACGCCGGAATCGCTGCGGATGGCGCTTCTTGTCATTACCGTTTTTCCTATATTATGCATTTACCCGTTCTTGCAGCGATATTTCGTCAAGGGGGTCATGATCGGCTCGGTGAAAGGATAATAGCCTGGTGTCAGGGCTTTATCGAATAAATCAGGTAAAACAGGAGGGTGTAGCATGACGAAGAAACGGATCAGAATCGCCTCGATTTTGCTGGCCTCTACGCTTGTCAGCGGCTTGCTCTACGGCTGCAGCAGCGACAGCTCGGGCACCGGGAACGGGGACGGCAAAGTGGTCACCTTGAAGGTGCTTCATAACTGGAACGGCTCGAGCGGTGCGGATGTCGACATGACGCCTGTAAGCAAAGTGATCGAAGAAAAAACGGGAGTCAGGGTGGAATGGGAATATACGAAAGGCAGCGAGGTCGAGAAGGTCAACGCGATCTTCGCCACGCAGGATCTTCCCGATATTTATACGGGTCCGGCATGGGGCGGGGAGCTCGACGGTATCGTCAAAGCGGCGAAGGAGGACCAGCTGGTCGACTTGTCGGATAAGCTGGACCAATACCCGAACCTGGCGAAATTGATCGACAAAAACAACGTCCCGCCGGCCCTTTACGAGAAGGCGATCGACGCGTACGGGGGCAAAAAGTTCTTGCTGCTGCAAAATCAGCCCGCAACCGACAAAGACGGCATGGATTGGCTGTACGGCTTCTACGTCCGCAAAGACATCGCAGAGAAGGTCGGGGTCGATCCGCAATCCGTCAAAACGAAGGACGATCTGTACAGCTTCCTGAAGAAAATCAAGGATGCGAACTTAAAAGCGAACGGACTGCCGGTCATACCGTTCGGCGGATTTCATAACGGCTGGGCCGTCGGCATCGGCAACACGATGTTCTTCCCAACTGACTATCTCGACAAAGGCGGGAAGCTGGAACACGTCTTCTTCGATAAATCCTACGACGATTACACGCTTTATTATCGGAAGCTGATTTCGGAGGGCTTGCTGGACAACGAAGCATTCACGCAGACGGATCCGATCGCCCAGGAAAAAATCAAGCAAGGACGCGTCGCCGTGCTGGCAGCGCACTACCCGGCCATTCTCGATGCTTCGAAGGAGTACACGAAGGCGAACCCCGGCAGCGAATACGTGCCGATCGGTCCGCTGGAGCGTGCGGGCGCGGACTCGAACCGTCCGGCCGATCTGAACATTCAAGGCAATAACGTCACCGTCATTCCGAAAAAATCGAAAAACGTCGATGCCGCGCTCCGGCTGCTCAATTTCCTTGCTTCCGACGAAGGCTTCTTGCTGACCCGTTACGGCGTGGAAGGCACGCATTGGGAAATGAAGGACGGCAAGCCGGCGGCCAAAAAAGAATGGTTCGACAAATTCGCCGCCGACACGACGGGCAAGGTGCGCAAAAACGAAGGGATCGGCATCGGCTTCGAATCGATCGCCGGCAGGGATCAGCTGAACTCGCTCGGCAGCGGCGACATTTGGGCGGAACCGGAGCGCACGGCGGCCATGGACAACGCCCGCAAAATTCTTCGTCCGAACGGTACGGCGATTATTTCCGCCTTCAACCCGGGTGACGTCATGTCCAAATCGCCGCAGTGGGAAACGCTCAAGCCTTCGATGGACAAAATCGGCGACGCCTGGAAAGAAGCCGTCTACGCCAAAACCGACGAGGCCGCTTTGAAAATATTGAACGACCTGCGCGATCAGATCAATAAAACGGGGTATCCGGATGCGATCCAATACGTCAACGATAACCTGAAAGGCAAAGAAGTCGTCAAGTTCGGCATGCCGAACTGATCTAAGTCGAATTGATCCAATCGATAAAAAAGGGAGTTCCTCAGCCATTTTCATATGGCTTTGAAACTCCCTTTTTCGCTGCTTATCGGAAGACAATTACGAGTTCTGCTGCACGACCGGAAATCCGGCTTCAAACCAGTCTTGCTTGCCTTCTCTATATTCCTTCACGTTCGTGTAGCCCAGTTGCATGAGCCGCTTGGCGGCAATCTCCGAGTTCGGGCAAGGCAAGTTGGCGCAATACACGATAATTTCCGCCGATTTGTCCGGCAGCAGCGATGCGGCTAACTGATCGACCTGATCATGCGGCATATTGATCGCTCCGGGCAAATGCATATCCTCGTAATATCTTGGCGGCAGTGCTTCGACAAGCAGCACGCTGTCCCCCCGATCCAGCTTCCCTTTAATTTCGTCCCTGCTAATGCTTGTAACCACCATATGAATCGCCTCCTTGTATTAAGTAGTTGCGCGCGCAACTATCATGAATCAAGAATAACACAAAGTTGTTGCGTGCGCAACTATTATTTTGTTGCTTGCGCAATTAAAATGAGTTATGGTGGTTTTAAGGTTTTTTATAACGGAAAGAGGCGAAGTTGTTTATGGAAAGAGTTACGGAGCTGGAGCTCTCGGCATGGCGTTTATTTATTAAAACCCATTCCCGAATCATCGAAAATATTGAGATGGACTTGGCGGAGCAGAAGAGGGTCCCGCTGACTACGTATGATGTGTTGATCGAGTTGTTCGAAGCCCCGAATCGCAAGCTTCGGTTAGGGGATTTGAAACAAAAGGTGATCTTGAGCAAAAGCGGATTAACAAGACTGCTGGACCGTCTGGAGCGGGAGGGACTCATTCAGCGGGAAAAAAGCGAAGAGGATCGGCGCGGCGCCTATGCGATTCTCACGGCTGAGGGAGAAAAGCAGCTGCGGCAAGCATGGCCCATTTATGCGAGAGGCATTAAACGATATTTCGCCGCGCCGTTGTCTGATGAAGAGGTTCAAGCTCTTGTACGGGCATTCGAGATTATGAACAAAGCCTTGGCATCCGATAAGGCTTAGGGACTCCCGTGTTACCGCAGCATCATAAAACCTAACTCCGTCAGCTCGTATCGCATTAGGGCGCTTTTCGCCTACGGCGATGAAGCGATCGGTTCGAAATGGCTGAAGTGCGGCAATTCTGCGTCCGGGTTAACTTTTTGGCAATAAAAACCGTTATATATAGTGGAAGCGGTTGTTCATGGATTCGTTCATTGGTTCGTTCATGGACGAAAATATGTAGTCAGGATAGGAGAACAGAGTACATATGATGCGTAAAAAGGTTATGCGACTGTCACTGCTGCTGGTTATGATTTGCTCCATGTACGTGGGCGCATTTACCGCATTGGCGGACGAGGTTGTCACTTCCGTGGAATTCGACAATGCGTCGCCGGTGAATTTGTTCGTGGAGGATAAGGGCGTTCAGCTCAAGCTGCTGGCGAGCATCCAAGGCAGCTCCACGAAGAAGGACGTCACAGGAGCCGCTTATTGGAGCTCCGACAATTCGAAGATCGTTACGGTCGACAAAGGCTTGCTATCCGGCGTCGGCAGCGGAACGGTGCTCATTACGGCCAAATACGGCAATTCGATTGCCACCATTAATGTAAAATCGGACTACTTGTATAAAACATTGGACGTGCGCAACGCGGCTAGCCCGAATGCGAGCTTACCGGAGTCGATCGACGTTCGGTTAGGGGACAAGCTGGAGCTTGAGGCGATCGCCACGACGAACGACAGCGCAAGCCGCGAGGAGAAAGTCGCCGCCGTCGCGAACTGGTCTTCCTCCGACACATCCGTCGCTACGGTGTCCAAAGGCGTTGTAACGCTTGTGGGCAAGGGGACGACCAAGATTACGGTGTCGCATAAAGGCGTTTCGGACAACGTCACACTCAAGGTGACGTCTCCGTTCCAGTCGATCAAAATCCAGTCGGGAGACGAAAAGCCATTAAAAACGGAGATGAAGACGGGCGACGATCCGATGACGCTGAAAGCTTTCGTTACGTGGATTCCCGAGTTGATCGGGGATTCCGATATGACGACCAAGGCAACTTGGAAAACTAGCAACAGCGGAGCGATCAAGGTCGAGAACGGCGTTGTGACGCCGGTTGGCGCAGGCGTGGCGACTGTTACGGTGGACTACCTCGGCGTAACCGACGAGATCAAAATTACGGTGCTGCCGGCATTCCAAGCGATTCAGATTACGCGTCCGGACGGTTCGGCGCTGGAGAACGGCTCCGTACAAATGCTGCTCGAGGATGCGCCGCTGCAGCTGGAAGCGATGGCGCTGAATAGCTCGACGATCACGGAGGATATTACGGAATCCGGGGAATGGACGACTTCCAATACGATGGTCGCTTCCGTAAACAAAGGCTTGATCACGCCGAAAGGCCCGGGTACGGCGAAGATTAAAGTAACTTCTAAAGGCCAATCCAACGAAATTACGGTTGTCGTTTACCAGAACTTGACGAAAGTGTCGTTCGAGAAGGAAGAGCTGGATATTTTCAAAGGCGATTCCATCGACTTGCCCAAAGTATTCGGAACAACGATCGCGCGGGAGAAATCCGACGTGTCCTCCTTGGCGGAGTGGAACTCCAGCGACGATAAAATTTTAGCGATCGAGAAGGGCAAGCTCGTTGCGAAAACAGCCGGCGTCGTAGACCTGAAAGCAACGGTTACGGTTCGCGGAACGAGCACGGCTCCAGTAACGTTTACAGCCACAATCAAAATCACGGTGCAAGAGAAGGTGCTGACGCTGCTGCCTACGCCGGCGACAGCAACGCTTGTGTTAGGGCGCGAAGTTCCGCTTCCGACGATCGTATCGGTATTCGAGAACGGCACGCAAACGGAAGTAACTTCCAAGGTGACTTGGAAGGTGTCGTCGCCGAATCTGCTCCTGACCGACAAGAATATGAAAGGGCTTGTCAGCTCCAAAGTGACATTGACGGCGACCTACTTGAACAAGTCGGTCAACATTCCGGTTTACATTGAAGAAGAAGTGACCAAATTCGTCGTGACGCCGAATCCGATGGGCATCAATCCGGGCAAATCGGCAACGATCAAAGTGACGGGCACGTACAAAAACGGGAAAACCGCATCGCTCGCGAGCAAAATCGAATGGAAAACGTCCAACGACAAAGTCGCGACGGTGAAAGGCGCATCGGTAAAAGGCGTAGCCGAGGGCACGACAAAAATAACCGGCGAATACCAAGGCCAGTTGATCGAGGTGAACGTCAACGTCACCTTGAAAGTGAAACGACTGAATGCCTCCGAAAAATCGCTCAAGCTGGCGATTGGCGGAACGAAGTCGTTGAACGTCGTCGCGGAGTTCGAGGGCGGGCGCGTGACGGACGTTACCTCGCAGGCGGTATGGAGCTCCTCCAACAGCACGATCGTAAGCGTCAGCCAAGGCAAGATCAAAGCGCTCAAAAAAGGAAGCGCCACGATCAAAGCGGTATATGACAAAAAAACCGTCTCCATTCGGGTGTCGGTGAAATAACGGTTTATACGATTAGAAGAAGCTCCTTCCGGAGCGCCGATTCGGGCAATAGCCTCGAAGCCGGCGACGGGAAGGAGCTTTTTGTCGTTCACGGATGGAATAAATGCAATACTGCATCTATTCTTTGAATATTTATGAGAGAAGAGGAAGTAATTGCGAAAGTGCATTTATTTTTTTCGATTAATTCGGACTCCAGCGATAGTAAGCTTGGAAGATGCACTTTTGCAGTTATTTCGGCCCATTCAGAGGAACAAGGGGCGAAAGCCTGCACTTTTGCAGTTATTTCCGACACACTAATTACTTATTAATAAATGCGGTATGCAGCTTCTCGCGGTATTGCAGATCGAAGCCGAGACCCGTGGCGATGACGGCTAGCGGCACGTAGGTTTTCTGCTCCTTGCCTACCTTCTGCAGGAACGGAGCCGCTTCCAGCTTCACGGACTCTCCGTTCACGGTCATCGTCGGAGAGCCGACGGTCAGGACGACTTCACGGCCGCCGTATGTAATCGTCGCGCTTTGCGTTTTGTTGTCCCACTTGGACGTCGCGCCCGTGGCGTCCACGATATCCTTGATCGCCACATAGGTGCGGTCTTTGACGGAAACCGGCTTATACGGCGTGACAACTTCCTTGCCGTTTACGACGATCGAGATCGGTACCGCCGGGTACGCCTGCTTCGGCTTCCAATATTCGCCCCAGATGGCGTCCGCGAACTGCTGCGCGATGATTTCGTAGCCGGCCTGCTTCGGGTGTACGTCCATTTCGATGATGTGGGTCAGCTCGCCTTCGCGGCCTTCGAATTGCTTGGCGACGTGGGCGACTTTCACTTGAACGCCTTGCGCGTGCATCGCCGCGGCTACCTCGTCAAGCGCGGCGGAATACGCGTAAACGGCCTTCATCAGCTTCGGATACAGAGCTTTGTCGGCAAACTTCGGCATCGGTTGGTATTGGTCCGAGATGACGATGGTCGCTTTGGCGTTCAGCTCGGCGACATCCTTCACAACTACGGCGATGTTATCCTTCAGATTGGCCATCGTATCCTGCATAAGCTTCTCCAGCTCGTCTTCCGACAGCTTCTTCAGCCCTTCGGCCAGCGGCTTCAGGTCGTTGCCGCCGATTGTCAGCGTCACGATGCTGGCCCCGGCGATATCCTTCCGCACTTGCTCGGATTTGCCGGCGATGTCGTCGATCCGGGGATCGAGCTTGAGCGGGTCGAGCTGCTCGCCGGTCACTTTGCCGCCGTCCTTGATCGTTTGCAGGAACAGCTTCAAGCCGTCGCTTTTCAAATTGATGATGCCGTAGTTGACCATGTTGGCCCGGCCGTGGTACAACGCCTGCTCGTACAGCCGCTCCACGTAAGCGTAAGGCACGGCCTTGACGCCGACCTCCTTCATCCACGGCTCGTAGCCCGCGGCGACGGAATCGCCCAATGCGACGATGCGGGTGATCGCGGCCGATGGGGGATCCGCGGCGGGATAGATGAACGGGCCCTCTTGCCCCGTCTTGGGAGCCTCTTGCACGGCTGTCGTCGTCGAGACCGGTGCGGCCGCGGGGTTCGCCGCCGAATCCGCTTGGCCGATCGCGCTTAGGCCAACCGTTGTCCCGAGGAGCAAAGCGGCCGTCGCGAGCGGCACTCTTTTCCTAAAGTTACTAGACACATGGACACGTCCTTTTTGTTAATATGAAATTGTTTAATAACGATTATATTCCAATAAGGTAAATTTTTAAATGTTTTATTTGACCGTCGTCCAGTGTATAAATAATGCAAACAATATGTAGAAAAGTGCAAATGTAAAAATAACGACAAACGCTTACAAAAGCTTTTCTTTTCAGGGTTATAAAAAAATCTTAGGTTGCTAACGTAATATGCGGGTGTTAAAATAGTGTAACAATTAAATTCGGCTAGACCGACAAAAAGCGATAAAAAACTATGATTATAGAAAGGTTGCATGCAATGAAACAGACAGGGTTACCTCGCAAGCAAGGTCTATATGATCCGCAGTTCGAACACGATGCCTGCGGGATGGGATTCGTTGCCAACATCAAGGGGAGACCTTCGCACGAAATCGTGCGTCAGGCGCTTACCGTGCTATGCAATCTCGATCATCGGGGCGGACAAGGCTCTGAACCGAGTACAGGGGACGGAGCGGGCATCATGCTGCAAATTCCGCACTCCTTCTTCGTGAAAGAGTGCCTTCAGTTGGATATTCAATTACCGAAAGCGGGAGAATATGGGGTAGGGATGATTTTCCTGCCGATGAACGCGGAAATTCGCGACAAGCACGAATCGATGATGGAATCGATCGTTCGCGACGAAGGGCAGACGGTACTTGGCTGGAGAACGGTTCCGACGAACGACGAGGGGCTCGGCGAGTCGGCGGTGGCGGCGCAGCCTTACGTACGTCAGCTGTTTATCGGCCGCAGCGCCGATCTAAGCGACGAATTGGCATTTGAACGGAAGCTGTACGTCATTCGCAAGCGTTCGGAGCAAGCGATTCGTTATGCCGACGTGGAAGGTGCGGAGTCCTTCTATGTACCTAGCTTGTCATGCAAGAAGATTGTCTACAAAGGAATGCTCACGACGGAACAAGTCGATTCGTTCTACGTGGAGCTCCAAGATCCGGCGCTGGAAACGGCGATTGCGCTCGTTCACTCGCGCTTCAGCACGAATACGTTCCCAAGCTGGGAGCGCGCCCATCCGTACCGCTATGTTATCCATAACGGGGAAATTAATACTTTGCGCGGCAACGTCAACTGGATGCACGCCCGCGAGTCGCTGATCGATACCGACGTGTTCGGGGACGACATCGGCAAGATCAAGCCGATTATCGATGAGGACGGGTCCGACACGGCGATGTTCGACAATACGCTGGAGTTTCTGTACTTGTCGGGACGCCCGCTGACGCACGTCGCCATGATGATGGTGCCTGAGCCTTGGTCGAACCACGAAAGCATGGACGAGAGCAAAAAAGCGTTTTACGAATATCACAGCTGCCTGATGGAGCCGTGGGACGGACCGGCGGCGATGGCGTTCACCGACGGTACGCAAATCGGCGCGATGCTGGACCGGAACGGGCTGCGTCCCGCACGGTATTACGTCACGAAAGACGACATGATCATTCTTTCTTCCGAAGCTGGCGTTCTGCAAATTCCGGAAGAAAACATTCTATATAAGGAAAGATTGCGCCCGGGCCGGATGCTGCTCGTCGACACGGCGGAAGGACGGATCATCTCCGACGAGGAAGTGAAGGCGAAGATCGCTTCCGAGCAGCCGTACAAGCAATGGCTAGACGAGCACCTCGTCGATCTGGAGGAACTGACGGACGCGCCGGAAGTGCCGGATCCGGACCATGAGACGGTCCAGCAGCGCCAGCAGGCGTTCGGGTATACGTTCGAAGATTTGCGCAAGGTGTTCGAGCCGATGGCGCAAAGCGGCGTCGAGCCGATCGGATCGATGGGTTACGATGCGCCGCTGGCGGTATTGTCGGAACGGCCGCAGCGTTTGTTCAATTATTTCAAGCAATTGTTCGCCCAAGTGACGAACCCGCCGATCGACGCGATTCGCGAGGAAATCATTACGGCGACGGGCACGACGATCGGACCGGAGCGCAACCTGCTGAATCCGGAGCCGGAAAGCTGCCGGCAAATCCGCGTCAAAACGCCGATTCTGTCCAACGAAGAATTCGCGAAGCTGCGCCATATCCGCAGACCGGGCTTCAAGTCGATCACGATTCCGATCTTCTTCCGCGCGGCGGACGGAGCGGAAGGCATTCGCCAGGCGATCGACACGATGTGCGAAGCGGCGGACCGTCTTATTAGCAAAGGGCATAATATCATTATTTTATCCGACCGGGGACTGGATCGCGACAATGCGGCGATTCCTTCGCTGCTGGCCGTATCGAGCCTGCATCACCATCTGATCCGCCAAGGCACGCGGGCGAAAGTCAGCTTGCTGCTCGAGTCGGGCGATCCGCGCGAGGTGCACCATTTTGCGCTGCTGCTCGGCTACGGCGCGAACATCATCAACCCGTACCTGGCGTTCGAATCGCTGGACGACATGATTCATGAAGGCATGCTCGTCAACATCACGCACCAAAAAGCGGTCAAAAATTACATTAAAGCGGCAACGAAAGGCGTCGTCAAAATATTGTCGAAGATGGGCATTTCGACGATTCAAAGCTACCGCGGCGCGCAAATTTTCGAAGCGGTCGGCCTAAGCGAAGAGATCATTAACCGTTACTTCACGTGGACGCCTTCCCGTATCGGCGGTATCGGTCTCGACGTAATCGCGGAGGAAGCGCTCGCGCACCACAATCGAGCGTATTCCGACAAAGAAGGCGTCGAGCTGGCGCTGGAATCGGGCGGAGACTACTCGTGGCGCCGCGGCGGGGAAGAGCACTTGTTCAACCCGCAAACGGTTCACGCGCTGCAGCACGCAACGCGCACGAACGATTACCAGCTGTACAAGAAGTTCTCGGCGCTTGCGACCGGGGAGAACGAGAAGCACATGACGCTTCGCTCGCTGCTCAGCTTCAAGAAGGGGCAACCGGTGCCGATCGAGGAGGTTGAACCGGTCGAATCGATCGTGAAACGATTCAAAACCGGCGCGATGTCGTACGGCTCGATCAGCAAGGAGGCGCATGAAAGCCTAGCGATCGCGATGAACCGGATCGGCGGGCGCAGCAACACCGGCGAAGGCGGCGAAGATCCGTCGCGCTACACGCCGGACGCGAACGGCGATTCCCGCCGCAGCGCGATCAAGCAGGTCGCCTCGGGACGTTTCGGGGTAACGAGCAATTACTTGGTCAATGCGGACGAAATCCAGATCAAGATGGCCCAAGGCGCCAAACCGGGCGAGGGCGGACAATTGCCAGGGAAAAAAGTTTACCCTTGGATTGCCGAAGTTCGCGGTTCCACGCCGGGTGTAGGCTTGATCTCACCGCCGCCGCACCATGACATCTATTCGATCGAGGACTTGGCCGAGCTGATCCACGATCTGAAGAACGCCAACCCTCGCGCGCGCATTAACGTGAAGCTCGTATCCGAGGTCGGCGTCGGAACGATCGCCGCAGGCGTAGCCAAAGGCCGCGCCGACGTCATCCTCGTCAGCGGCTACGACGGCGGAACGGGCGCTTCGCCGATGGCGAGCATGCGTCATGCGGGGTTGCCTTGGGAGCTTGGCCTAGCCGAAGCGCACCAAACGCTGATTCTGAACAACCTGCGCGACCGTGTCGTCGTGGAGACGGACGGCAAAATTTTGACCGGCCGCGACCTGGCGATTGCAGCCTTGCTCGGCGCCGAAGAATACGGCTTCTCGACGGCTCCGCTCGTCGTTATCGGCTGCGTCATGATGCGTGTCTGCCATCTGGATACTTGCCCGGTAGGCGTCGCGACGCAAAATCCGGAGCTGCGTAAAAAATTTACAGGCGATCCGGCGCACGTTGTCAACTTCATGCGTTTCGTCGCCCAAGAAATGCGCGAGATTATGGCCGAGCTCGGCTTCCGTACGATCGAAGAAATGGTCGGCCGCACGGACCGTCTCGATACGAAGAAGGCGATCGACCATTGGAAAGCGAAAGGCGTCGATTTGGCGCCGTTGCTTCACCAACCTGAGCTTCCTGCAGGCTCCGCGCGCTACAATACGCAGACGCAGGACCACGGCCTGGAGAAATCGCTCGACATGCAGCAGCTGCTAGCAGCGGCGAAGCCTGCGCTGGAGAGCAAAGAGCAGGTGCAAGGGACGTTTGCGATCTGCAACACGAACCGCGTTGTCGGCACGATTCTTGGCAGCGAAGTTACCCGCCGCTACGGCGCGGAAGGGCTGCCTGAAGATACGATTCGTTTCCACTTCCAAGGCTCCGCGGGTCAAAGCTTCGGCGCGTTCGTGCCGAAAGGGATGACGTTGTCGCTTGAGGGCGATTCCAACGACTATGTCGGCAAAGGATTGTCCGGCGGCAAAATCATCGTGGCGCCTTCGGAGAAAGCAACGTTCAAGGCCGAAGAAAACGTCATTATCGGCAACGTCGCTTTCTACGGCGCGACGAGCGGTGAAGCATACGTGCGCGGCATTGCCGGCGAGCGCTTCTGCGTACGGAACAGCGGCGTGCGCGCCGTTGTCGAAGGCGTAGGCGACCACGGCTGCGAATATATGACGGGCGGACGCGTCGTCATTCTCGGTCAGACCGGCCGCAACTTCGCGGCAGGCATGTCCGGCGGCATCGCGTACGTGCTGGACGAAGCGGGCACGTTCGTTACGCAATGCAACCTGGAAATGGTGCTGCTGGAGCGTCTGGAGGACGAAGCGGAAATCGGCGAGCTGAAATCGATGATCGAGAAGCACGTCGGTTACACGAACAGCGAGCAGGGCAAGCGCGTTCTGAACGGCTGGGACGAGACGCTGCCGAAATTCGTGAAGGTCATTCCGAAAGACTTCAAGCGGATGAACCAGATGATCGAACGTGTGCAAAGCAAAGGCTTAAGCGGCGAGCAAGCGCTGCTGGCGGCGTTCGAAGCGAACATGAAAGAGCTGTCCCGCGTAGGCGGCAACTAAGCAACCTAAACAAAAAACCTTTAACTCCGAACCGGTCATGCGGTGAGAGTTAAAGGTTTTTTTAACGATACAGAAAGTTTAAGTTCGCTAAAGCAATAAAGCGTATGAGAATTTTCTGTACCAAGAAAAGCTTCATCTTACGCAGGGTCATTCATCGTGGAGAGGGCTCCGAATAGGAGCTTTTTTTATGTTAAATGAAGCTTAACTCGATTCGACAAAAATAGAAGAAAAAAATAGAAATTCATTCCAGAAGACGACAACATATGTAATTCTAATGTACTATAATTCATCTTGTGTCCAATGGGAGAAATAATAAGTAGAGTGAGGATCGGTATAATGGAAAATCAAGCTTTTGAACAAGAAGTTACCGGCAACTTGAAAACAGTGCTCGATATTGGTTACATCATGAATCAGTTATCGATTCGGGAAGAGAATTGGAGAATCTTCTGCGATACTTATTCAAGCGGCGACATGGAAACGCTTGCTATGCCGACAGAGGCAAAGGAGGAACGGCCGGAATAAATCGGCCTCTTTATTGCATGGCGCGTTCTGCGCGAATAAAAGCGATGAAGCGCCGCGCTTCTTCAGTCGTCAGCTTCTTACCATCAATCGTTAAACTGAATTTGTTCATAATATCGGCGTCGGACAACTCCAATTGATCGACGAATGCTCGTACATCCTGATCGAGCGTCGTCTCGGGATTGTTCGTTCTGCCGATCAAATAATCAAGTGAAACGCCGAACAAATCGGCCATTTTCGTTAAAGTTTCGAAGTCGGGTTCCCGACGATTTTTTTCATAATGGGATAATGCGGCGCGGGAAATACCTAATGAAATCGAGAGCTCCTCTTGAGTTAATCCTCTTTGATCCCTCAATTCGGCAATGCGATGTCCATATTTCATGCAGAATCCTCCTAAAAGGTTTTCATAGGAAAACCATATCGTAAGCAGCTCTTTCCATCTACTCTTACAAATTCATCATAATATGCAATTGTTCTATTTTCACTCAGTGAGACAAAATGTCGCAAATAATACGACTTTGTACGTAAAAAAAGGTTGACATGATACAGAATGTATCATAGATTTAGAGTAGGAAACGCTACTTATTGTATCATATCCTGTCCATGTTTGCAGTGCTCTAATCAAGATTTTTTAATAATCGCAAAAAAAATGTACCCATTCCCGAGTAAGAAGGTGTCCTCTTGAAACGATGGTGGAAGCTTATCGTCGCGGCGATCGTATTGATCGTATTTGGCGCGGGCGGTTATCTGTATTATATTTACGCCTCGGTCAGAACAACGGCCGACCGCATTTATGAGCCGATCCATACGACAAAGCCCGCATATCAAAGCAAGGATCAAGAGGTTAAGCCGAAAGCGCAGCCACAGCTGGAACAAGAGGGAATCCCGGCCGTCATTGCGGACAACAAGCCCTTTAACGTGCTTGTGATGGGGGTCGATCAGCGTCCCGGCGATACGGGGCGATCCGATACGATGATTTTGCTTGCGGTAAATCCTTCTCTTCATTCCATTCTCATGTTCAACATCCCCCGGGATACTCGGACCGACATTATCGGAAAAGGAACCGTCGATAAAATCAATCATGCGTACGCGTTCGGCGGCGTGGAAATGGCGGTGGGTACGGTTGAGCATTTCCTGGACTACCCGATCGACTATTACATCAAGGTGAATATGGAAGGTTTTGAAGCGATCATCGATATTTTGGGCGGGGTGGAAGTTAACAATCCGCTGGAATTTACATACGAAGGGGACACGTTCCATAAAGGACAGATTCAATTGGATGGCAAAAAGGCGCTTGCATACTCTCGAATGCGATACGATGATCCGCGGGGAGATCTGGGCCGAAATACGAGGCAGCGGGACATTATAAAAGCCGTGCTTCAGCGGGCATTAGGTTTAGGTGCTCTTACAAATTTACAGGGGATTTTGGAACAAATCAGCGCACATGTCAAAACAAACATCACCTTCGATGAAATGACGGAGTTCATCCAGTCGTACCGTCCGAAAATCGATTCGATCACCGTCGATGAAATCGCCGGGGCGGGCGAGCGCATGAACGGCATTTATTATTATATCGTCGATCCGAAGGAACGAAGCCGGGTCCACGAACGATTAAAAAAACAGATGCAGGAAGTGAACTGACAGCATGAATAGGATCGAAACGAAAATTCCGGGCGTCGTCATTCTGGAGCCCGAAGCATTCGAGGACGAGCGCGGCTTTTTTATGGAAAGCTACCGCTATGATCGTTATGCCTCCATCGGCATTGCTTGCCATTTCGTGCAAGACAATCACTCGTTGTCGGTTCAGGCCGGAACGCTGCGCGGGCTTCATTACCAGCTGCCGCCGAAGGCGCAAACGAAGCTGGTCCGTGTCGTCAGCGGAGCGATCTACGACGTGGCCGTCGACATTCGCCGCGATTCGCCGACGTTCGGGCAATGGGCAAGCGCCGTGCTAAGCGACAAAAACCGCAGGCAGCTGCTCGTTCCCCGCGGTTTTGCGCACGGGTTCTGCACGCTGGCGCCGAATACGCAAGTGATTTATAAGGTGGACGATTATTACGATGCCAATGCCGACCGCGGCATTCGTTGGGACGATCCGGAGCTTGCGATCCCGTGGCCGGTGACGGAGCCGATCCTATCGGCCAAGGATAGCCGGCATCCGCTGCTGCAAGACGCCGATTTGGACATGTTGAATTGGGACGAACGGATGAAGGGGCGATAAACTCGGGGCGGCTTACGCCGGTACCGGACAAGAAGCGGGAAGTCGGTCCGTCGCTTCCGAGGAGGAACGCTCCGATGCGTAGCTTGCCGTGATTGAAGGTTCACGGGCATAGAAGGCGAATAGCTGGCGCCGGTTAAGTACCGGTGTCAGCTTGTTGCTTAAGCAGTTTAAACCATTCAGGCGAAGAATGTTTAAGTTTTTTTCGCATATAGATAGTGGTCGGTGTTCATTCGCTCTTAATGAAATATATGAAAAAAACTATTGACATGCTACATTTCGTATCGTAAAGTAGAGATGTGATTGCTACTATATGTATCATTGGAAAGGGGATAACGTAATTGTCTCCAGACAACGGGAGAAGTTATGTCCGACTCCGGTTTACAGAATTGCCGCCGGCCATGATGTATATCGATTCCGTAAATGCTCGTGCCGTACGGACGAAACCGAGACCGGTGCTGATCCGGGATATTGGTCCGGAGGGGCTGCAATTTGTTACCGTACTGAACCTTCCCGTGAATCAGCGATACATTCTCGGCTTCGAATTCAATATGCTCGGGAGACGGCTCCGTTTTCAAGGCCATATCATTTGGAGATTAGGCGAAGAAAACCTATATGCCTATGGTTTGAAATTCACCATCAACGAGCAGCAGCGATATTCGTTGATCAGACTGTTAAACGATCTCGTTGTTCGCCTTTGTCCCGCGCAGAATAAAATCCATAAGCTATACGGCCGCATTTCTGCTCAATATTTGTTGTCGAAATACAAAAAAATCAATGAATACATACCATATCAGGAATTTTGAACATTTCGTTCATTCAACCCGGAACGTGTGAAGTTGGCGTGTTCAGGTAATGTCTACTACACCTTTATCAATGTAGGCACTCGGTCATACTGTGGGCGTCGTAAGCAGCGCCTTAGACGTACATCGTCGATGGCGTGATGTGAGGACGGGTTAGATGCCCGATATGATCTTCTTTTTAGAGAGGATGGAACATGCGGCGTTGGTTAACGGTTCGTCAGTTCCAGCTTGTTAAAAAAGAAGATTCGTAGCCTACATCATGGTATGGAGTAAAGCGATTGATCATCTGCAAGTTTCCTCGGAGGGATAATGATGAATTTAAACACGCAGCAGCCAATTGTATTGGAAATGGCCAGACCGAGAAATATAACCTATCAACGAGTCAAACGGGTCGGGGACGTCGTCTTCAGCTCATTAATTTTGGTACTCATCTCCCCGCTGCTTCTTGTCATATCGCTGCTCATTCTGCTCTTGGACGGTGGCCCGGTATTTTTCAAGCAACAGCGGGTCGGCTTGAACAATAAGCCTTTCGTTATCTGGAAATTCAGGACGATGAAACCGGCCCACAAACAAGTGGCGGCAGCTGCACAAAACGGAAGCACGTCGAATGAATATGAGGGCTGGGATAACGGGGTACCGGATAATTTTGTATTTAAATCCGGCTTTAACCCGAATGTAACCCGCCTCGGTGAATTTTTGCGGAAATACAGCCTGGATGAGCTTCCGCAATTTATTAACGTATTTAAAGGCGATATGAGCATTATCGGTCCAAGGCCGGAAGTGCCGCAAATTACCCGATACTACAACGCCATTCAGCGGCAGCGTTTGCTCGTGAAACCGGGCATTACAGGTTATGCCCAAGTGAACGGCAGATCGCTCATTCCGCACGGTGAAAAAATCAAACACGATCTCTACTATGTAAACAATAGCTCGATGTGGTTGGACTGTAAAATATTTTTGAAAACGATCGGAATGGTCCTGCTTCGAAAAGGAGCGTTCTAAGTTTATGAAAGCAAGAGATCAGAGGAGAGAAGCGATCCATATGGCAAAAGTGTTGGTTACAGGGGGAGCCGGTTTTATCGGATCCCATATCGCAGATAAGTGCATCGCCCGAGGGTACGAAACGATTATTGTGGATAACCTCTCTACCGGAAAAGAGCAACACATTAACAGGGATGCCGTGTTTTACAGGGCAGATATCCGAAGCGGGGAACTATACGAGATCATGAGGAAGGAAAAGCCGGACATTGTCATTCATCAAGCCGCACAAATCGACATCCAGCATTCGATCTCGAACCCGCATGAGGACGCGGACATTAACATTTCAGGCACCGTTAATTTGCTGAAGGCGGCCGTATCGGTTGGAGTTAAAAAATTTATTTATGCTTCTTCGGCGGCTGTATACGGTACTCCTTGTTATTTGCCTGTCGACGAGGAGCACCGGAAGTCGCCGATTTCTTTTTACGGCGTTTCCAAATTTGCGCCCGAATATTATATACACACGTTTGCAGAAATGTACCAGATGCAGTATGTAATATTACGTTATGCGAACATTTACGGCGTCCGCCAAGATCCGAAGGGTGAAGGCGGCGTCATCTCCGTCTTTATCGACCGTATTTTGCAAGGAAAACCGCTGCAAATTTATGGCGATGGCGAGCAAACACGCGATTTCGTTTATGTTGATGATGTTGCTGAAGCGAACATACAGGCAATCCATCACCCGTATAATGAAGTCGTTAATGTTGGCACGAATCGCACGACTTCCGTTAATGAGCTTGTCGGCATACTGCAGTCCGTTTCCGGCAAGCCTCTTGAAGTTGTGCATTTGCCATCGAGAACCGGAGACATCCTTCATAGCTGTTTATGCAACGAAAAAATTCGTAATACGATGTGTTGGCGGCCTGCATACTCACTCGAGGAAGGGCTAGAGCAAACGTACCGATATTATGCAGTACGGAGAAACCTTACGACAAAGGTTACGGAAGAAGTGATATTCAACTGACGAATGTTCGCCAATAAAAGAGCGAAGGAATGAAGTGCCCGATGCAACTTGCTGTTGTACCGCTAAAAGAAAAAGATGTTCATTTGATCCCCGAATTCACGAAAACGATGGTGAAGCCGGAAATATTTCCATTAACGACGTTTTCCTGCGCCGGATACCCGAGCTACCTGCATGCCGGCTTTCGCATCCCGCCTCACAGCAGGGAAACTCATTTCACCGGGGTTTATTCGGGAAATGAATGCAAAGGGTTCGCGGAATGGCGCAGATTCGACTCGACCTTGTTTTTAAACAATTTCTACCTTGACCCGGAGATCAGGAAATTCGGCATGGGTTCGCAGCTGCTTGATTGCGGTATTCAGTTTGCAAGGCAATGGAATGCCGATTCCATCATGCTTGACGTATTCGACTGGAATACGCCGGTCATGGAATGGTATGCACAAAAAGGCTTTCAGCCCGCGGAGACGATCCATTGGCATACCGGGAACAACCCTTTCGTCCTTAGAGACAATGAGGCCCATGATGAGGAACTTAGCCAATCGGACTTCTGGATCAAGGACTATGCTGCAGCGGAGGCACACCAGAAAGCATACAGCTTTTCAAGCTTTACGGCGATTACCGGGAAAGGGCGGTACTCGGTCGGGCGAATCGGGGATCACGTGTTCAGGCTAAGGATCGACTCCCCCGACCTTGATGAACAATTGCTTCAGGGATTGGCTTATCTGGACGGACACCGTTCGCTGCTCGCTTTATCGAAATCGGATCGCATTCAAGGTTTTTCTCGGGTTTGCTCCAGTATTCGAATGCAGCTATCCAGTTCCGGCTACCGTTCTTGAAGATTTTTCGGAGGGTACATATGCCTTATACAGCCGCACATCCGATTACAGCAATCGTGTTGCATCGGATATTTTACCGGAAATTGAATTTTACCGGTTTGCTATTCGGAAGTATCGCACCCGATATGGAAAATTTCATTTACATGAAGCCGGTGAATACAGCGTTTGGACATTCGTTGCAGGGATTGATTTTTCTGGGGCTGCCCATTTCCATCGGGTTATCCTTCGTATTTCATTATGGAGCGAAAAAAGGCTTTTCGGCGCACCTGCCTGCGCCTTTGAACCGGTATGCATGGCATTACGCGCAAGAGCGGTGGAAGCTATCGACGGCGAACGATTGGTTCGTATTCATAGCCTCGATCGCCATCGGCATGTTGTCCCATTTATTTCTGGACGGCTTTACTCATAATGACAACTGGATTTCCGCCCGCTTTTTTCCGCTAGTAGGCTCGATTGTACCGAATGGATGGCCGGTGAGCCGGTTTCTGCAGTATACGCTATCCGCTCTTTTTATGATCATGGAGTTCGTTTACGTGTTGTGGATACTTGCCGGAACCCGGTTAAACCGGAAGCTATTGCAGGCGCCTTACGCAACGGCTTTACGGAAGATTCAGTATTGGCTTATAGTCGCCTTTTGCATGGTATCTGTCACTTTCGTCTCTTTACTGTTCGATCATAGTCATCACGCGCGGCTGTTATTTGAAAAAATAATGGTGGCTCCCGTAACGGGAGCGTTTCTTGGCATCGTCTTGGCCTCTTATTTGTTTCGGGTGAAAGAAACAATAGGAAGCTCTTAAAAATAACGGATATCAAAAGATGGAGGATGGACATGGAGATTGATTTACTCAGTTTTCTAAGATTGCTCCGGAAGAGGCTTTGGATCATCTTGTTGTTTGTATTGGTGGCTACCGTACTTGTAGCCTTGTTCACCCGTTATTACATTCAACCGGTCTATGAGGCATCTGTGAAAATGATCGTCAACAAGGTCAACGAACGGGAAGGAAGCCCGAATCTCGACCTGGAATCGGTAAACGTGAATATCAAGCTGATCGATACCTATAAGGAAGTTATCAAATCAACGGCGATCATGGATGTTGTTGTCGGCAGACTGCCCGAGTACAATTTGAAGTCGGCTGATTTGATCAAAAATGTCAAGATCAGCTCGGTCAATGAGACCCAGGTCATGACGCTGTCGATCGAGCAGCCTTCTTACGAGCAGGCTGCAACAATCGTCAATACGATTTCGGCCGTATTTAAACAGCAGATCCCTTCAATCATGAACATCGATAACGTACTTATATTGAACGAAGCGAAGCTTACGGACAACGTTCCGATGTCGAAGCCGAATTTACAGTTGAACATCGCGGTCGGCTTCATCGTTTCCTTCGTTATCATTACGGCGATTGTCGTCTTGATCGAACACCTCGACGATACGATCAGATCTGAAGAAGACATTGAGGACGTGCTGGGCGTTCCGACGCTGGCCATGGTCGCACGATTGAACCGAAAGGACGTAAAGTCCAAGACAAAACGGAGTAAGGTTGGTGAATCGGTAAATGCTTCGCTCCATTAGCAAGTATCCGCTCCTATCGCAGTTGAACCCGAGTTCGCCGGGTTCAGAGGCTTACCGAACGCTCAGGACGAAGCTCCAGTATGCGATGTCCCGCGAAGCGGCTCGAACAATTCTCGTCACTTCCGCACAGATGAATGAAGGCAAGTCGATGACTGTCGCCAACTTGGGCATGGCTTTTGCGCTCGCGGATAAAGAAACGTTGATTATTGACGCCGACTTGCGAAATCCGACGATGCACCACATTTTTCAGAAGTCGAACCGACTCGGTCTCACTCATATTCTCGAAAATGGCTGCCAACCCTACGAAGTGATCCGGGATACGGAAATCCCACGTCTTTCTCTGATCACCTCCGGCGAATCCCCCAGCAATCCTACGGAGCTGCTTACGTCGAAAGCGGCAAACACGATGCTTGCCGAATTGAAGGACCGGTACGATGTCATTATCATTGACTCGCCGCCATTTTTGGCGGTGGCCGACGCGCAAATTTTGTCCGGTCTTTGTGACGGAACGGTGCTCGTCGTGAAATCCGGCAAGGTGAAGCGCAAAGCAATTCAAAAGGTAAAGGCCGGCCTGGAATATGCGGGAGCCCGTTTATTGGGGGCTATATTAAACGATATGAAGCGAAACGACCGGAATTATGATTACGGAAAACGATTCGGGTGAGATGATGAGTTATATGAAGAAAAAATTCGCATTGTTGGGCGTAGATATTGTATTTGTCTGGCTCAGCGCGTACCTTTCTTATTTGCTCCGCTTTGAAGGGGACATCCCGGAGCCGTATTTGCAACAATGCGCCGTCTATTTGGTCACTTCGATGCTCACCTGTACGTTCTCGATGCTATTGTTTCGGCTATACAGCCGGATATGGCAGTATGCCGGCGTAGGTGAACTTATGGAAGTCGTCAAAGCCGTTTCGATCGGCTGCGCCGTATCTTATGCAGTAACTTACTTGATTACTGACATGCGTGTGCCGTTATCGGTTATGCTGCTTTCCTTCGAAACCTTGCTGCTCGGCATCGGTGGGGTCCGTTTCGGCTGGCGGTTGTACGAGTACATGTTTCTTGGCAAACGCTCCAAGCGGAGGAAAGCGCTCATTATCGGCGCAGGGGACTTCGGAACGCTCGTTGCCAAGAAGCTGCTTGCCAATTCGAGTTCAGCCATGGCCCCGATTGCCTTTATCGACGATAACCGGGAGAAGCACAAGCAGCAGGTGTACGGAATTCCGGTTTTGGGAGGCCGCAGCCAAATCAAGGATGCGGTGATCCGGCATGAGATCGACGACATCATTATTGCCATCCCTTCCGCCAATAAAAAAGAGATTGTGCAAATTATCGACATCTGCAAGCTAACGAAGGCAAACCTAAAAATCGTACCGGGCATTAACGATTTGATTCACGGCAAAGTTTCGATCAATTCGATTCGCAATGTCGATGTCAGCGATTTGCTCGGCAGAGAGCCGGTTAAGGTCGATTTGCGAGGCATAGCCGGTTATGTTGAACGTAAATCGGTGCTTGTGACCGGGGCCGGCGGATCGATCGGATCCGAGCTGTGCCGGCAAATCGCTACGTTCCGCCCGAAGAAGTTATTGCTGCTCGGGCACGGTGAAAACAGCATCTATTCGATCGAGATGGAGCTGCGCCGGCGGTTTACGGATTTGCCGCTCGAATCGATCATCGCCGATGTGCAGGATATACAGCGGATGGAAGATACGTTTCGGCGGCATCTGCCCGAGGTTGTGTTTCATGCTGCGGCCCATAAGCACGTTCCGCTGATGGAAAGCAATCCGGCGGAAGCGGTCAAAAATAATGTGCTCGGCACAAAGCATGTTGCCGACTGCTCGCATCAATTCGGGGCCGAACGGTTCGTGCTTATTTCCACCGATAAAGCGGTCAATCCGACGAGCGTTATGGGGGCGACCAAACGGATTGCAGAAATGTATATTCAAAGCCTCGACCGCGACAGCCAAACGAAGTTCGTCGCCGTCCGCTTCGGTAACGTGCTGGAAAGCAGAGGAAGCGTAATTCCGCGCTTTAAGGAGCAAATTGCGGCAGGAGGGCCCGTAACGGTAACCCATCCGGAGATGATTCGATATTTTATGACCATACCCGAAGCGGTACAACTGGTCATTCAAGCCGGCTCGTTTGCGGAAGGCGGCGAGGTATTCGTGCTCGATATGGGCAAACCGGTAAAAATTATGAGCTTGGCGGTGGATTTGATTCGATTATCGGGATTCGAGCCCTATAAGGAAATCGATATCGCCATTACCGGCATCCGGCCGGGAGAGAAGCTGTATGAGGAGCTGCTGACGAATGAGGAAGGCTTAACCTCCACCAGGCACGACCGGATATTTATCGGCCAACCGACGAATATTAACCCGCACGAGCTCGATTTTTCCATTAAGAAGCTAGAGAAAGTAATCGGGGAAGACAACGAAGTCATTCGCGAAATGCTCAAACATATCGTACCCACCTACCAAAACGTATCTAAATCAAATTCATGTACCCATGTCAGAGGAGAGATTGTGAGATGAAGTTTGCCATTATCGGATGCGGTCATATCGCGCACAAGCATGCGGAGGCGATCGCAACGGCGGATGGGGCGGTTTTGCACGCCGTCTATGATACAAATTGTATCAATGCGGAGCGATTTTCTCAAAAATACGGCTGTCTCGTTTATGGCGATTTGGATGAGCTGCTTCACGATCCGCAGATCGACATTGTGAACATTTGCACGCCAACCGGGCTGCATGCGCCGTTAACGATAAAAGCCGCTCATGCGGGAAAACACGTCATCGTCGAAAAACCGATCGCACTGACGCTGGCGGATGCGGATGCCATGATTGAGGCATGCAGCACAAGCGGCGTCAAGCTGGCTGTTGTGCATCCGAACCGTTTTCGCCCGGCCGTTATGGCTCTGAAGCAAGCGATTGACGAAGGAAAGTTCGGCAAATTAAGCCATATCAATGCGACGGTACGCTGGAACCGGGATCAGTCTTATTATGACCAGGCGGCTTGGCGGGGGACGAAAGCGATGGACGGCGGCGTGCTGATGAACCAGGCCATCCACAATCTGGACCTGATGCTCTGGTTAGGCGGGCCTGTACGAGAAGTGCAAGCCTATACGGCAACGCGTTTCCGCCAAATTGAAGCGGAGGACATTGCCGTTGCCGTCGTGCGCTTCGAAAGCGGCGCACTCGGCGTCGTTGAAGCCGCAGCGACGGTTTATCCGCGAAATTTGGAAGAGACGATCAGCGTTTTCGGCGAAACCGGAACGGCTGCAATCGGAGGGCCTACTGCGAATTGGATTCGCCATTGGACGTTCGAATCAATGCCGCAGGAGCAGGCGGAACAACTGATCGGCAGCATCGAGGCGGATCCTTTCGGCATGCCGGGGCACCATCATATCGTAAGGGACATGATCGATGCCGTCAGAAACGACCGCAGGCCGGTCGTTTCCGGAGAAGACGGAAAACATGCACTGGTGCTCGCGCTTTCCGTTTATGAAGCGGCCGAAAAGCGAGAGCAGCCCAACTCCGTATCAGCCGGATAATTCCGTGATCAATAAAACAAGGGAAGGAAGATTTGGAATCATGAATTTAGCCGTAAAGGATGTTAAGGAACAGCATTTTAGGAAAGTCCCTTTGCTCGATGCGGTCAAGCAATACGAAACGATCAAGGATGAGATCGGCGAAGCCGTCCGTCAGGTGCTGGAAAGCGGGAATTACATAATGGGGCCGGCCGTCAAACAATTTGAAGATGCGGTTGCCGCTTATTGCAACGTCGACCATGCCATTGGCCTGGCGAACGGGACCGATGCGTTGGTACTCACGCTCGATGCGCTGGGGATCGGGCCTGGAGACGAAGTGATAACGACGCCGTTTACGTTTTTCGCTTCGGCGGAAGCCGTCTCGCAGCTCGGAGCAACACCGGTATTCGTCGATATCCGGCCGGATTGCTACAACATTGACGCATCCAAGCTGGAAGCGGCGATTACGCCGCGAACGAAAGCGATTATCCCTGTACATATTTTCGGGCAACCGGCCGAGATGGACGAGTTGCTTGCTATTGCGCATAAGCATGGCTTGTATGTGATTGAAGACGCCTGCCAGGCGATGGGTTCCTCTTATGGAAACCGGGCTGCCGGCTCCATCGGAACGGCGGGATGCTTTTCCTTTTTTCCGACCAAAAACCTGGGCGGCTACGGTGACGGAGGCATGGTCATCACGAATAACGCAGCGCTTGCGCAAAAAATCAGGCAGCTGCGAGTTCACGGGAGCAACCCGAAATATTACCACTCGATGATCGGCTATAACAGCCGCCTCGATGCGCTGCAAGCGGCGATGCTGCATGTAAAGCTGCCGCATCTCGATGAATGGAACCGGAAGCGGCGCGAGAAAGCCGCGATCTATAACGAAGCGCTGCGGCATTTGCCGCTGCGGCTGCCGGTCGAGCAGGACAACCGGTATGCGATCTACCATTTGTACATCATTCAGACGGACGTCCGCAAGGAACTGATGGCGTATCTGGAGGAGCACGGCGTTGCTTCCGGCATTTATTATCCGGTACCGCTCCATCTGCAGGAGGTTTACAGCGGCCTTGGATATGCGCCGGGCGACTTGCCGGAAGCGGAGAAAGCGGCGCTCGGCACGATGGCGCTGCCGTTATATCCGGAAATGTCACTGGAGGATCAGCAGTATGTGATTGAAGTTGTGCAAACATTTTTTAGTGAAAGAAGGTTGAATTCATGAGCCCAATGAGTGCAGCGGGTACCGCTGTTATATCCTCCTCCCCCTACGCGGAGCAGTTGATCGATAAGCTTAACACGAAAAAAGCGGTCATCGGTGTCGTCGGACTCGGGTACGTCGGCCTTCCGCTTGCCGTAGAAAAGGCGAAAGCCGGGTTTCGCGTCATCGGCTTCGATGTCCAGGCGAATAAAGTGGACATGGTCAACCAAGGCATCAATTACATCGGCGACGTCGTGGATGACGACTTAAGCCGGATGGTCAAGGAAAAGCGCGTGCATGCAACGGCCGACTACGCTTTTATCCATGAAGTGGATGCGGTGGCGATCTGCGTGCCGACGCCGCTGGACATTTACCAGCAGCCGGACACGAGTTACGTCGAATATTCCGTCAAACAAATCGCCCGTTTCCTGCATCCCGGCATGCTCGTTGTGCTCGAAAGCACGACATATCCGGGAACGACGGAGGAATTGGTGAAGCCCATATTAGAGGAGACCGGCTTAAAGTGCGGCGTCGATTTTTTCCTCGCGTATTCGCCGGAGCGCGTTGATCCGGGCAACAAGCATTTCAGTACGAAAAATACGCCTAAAGTCGTCGGCGGCATTACGCCGGAATGCACCCGTATCGCTTCGACGATGTACAGGGCGGTGCTCGAAGGGGAAGTGTATGAAGTCGGAAGTCCGGCCGTCGCGGAGATGGAAAAAATTTTCGAGAACACGTTCCGCAACATCAATATCGCTTTGGCCAACGAAATGGCGATCTTATGCAACCGGATGGGCATCAACGTATGGGAAGTGATCGATGCGGCGAAGACGAAGCCTTACGGATTTATGGCTTTTTATCCGGGCCCGGGACTCGGCGGACATTGCATCCCGATTGACCCGTTCTACTTGACCTGGAAAGCGCGGGAATACAACTATCATACCCGCTTGATCGAGCTGGCGGGTGAGATCAATAACAGCATGCCGGAATTTGTCGGCGAGCGCATCGGACATATCTTAAACGAAGAGCGGAAACCGTTGAAAGGATCAACCGTTTATCTGCTAGGCATGGCCTATAAAAAGGATATCGACGATTACCGCGAGTCCCCGGTCCAAAAAATCGTGGAATGGCTTGAGAAAAAAGGCGCAAATGTCATGTACAGCGATCCTTACGTTCCTACGTGCCGCGATCATGCGACCGGCAAATTTTACGAGGCCGTTCCTTTGACCCGAAGCAACCTGGAGGAGGCGGACATTGTGGTCATTACGACAGATCATTCCAACTTTGATTACGAGCTGATCCGCACGGCAAGCCCGGTTATTTTCGATACGCGCAACGCGTTGAAGGGCAAGGAAGTATCGGGAACCTATTACCGGCTGTAGAAGCGGACGGTTTTTGAAAGGAATCAAGCGATGAAGGTTGAAACCGGCTTTGCCGTTATTCGAAAATGGGGAAATGCAATCCGGCAAGAGGGTTTTGTCAAAAAAGTTCTCGTGCTCGCCGGCGGAACCACGTTCGCGCAAGGGATACTCGTGCTGTTCTCGCCTATATTGACACGCCTTTATTCCCCGGAAGATTTTGGGGTATTGGCGGTATATGTATCCATCGTCGCCATATTGGCCGTCATCGCTTCGCTTCGTTATGAGATCGCCATTCCGCTGCCGGAGACAGAGGAGGCCGCCGTTAACCTAACGGTGCTCTCGCTTCTCATTGTGATCGGGATGAGCCTGACGATTGGCGTCGGGATGTGGCTGTTCGGAGCGCCGGTCGTTACATTCCTGCAAGCGCCGTCCTTAACCCGGTATTTATGGCTGCTTCCCGTGAGCTTATTCGGCATCGGAGTATACCAGGTGTTGAACTATTGGGCGCTGAGACGCAAAAACTATGCAGCCATCGCAAGGACGAAAATCAATCAGAGCATCGGCCAGCTCGTCATCCAATTGGGGCTCGGCTGGCTCAGCTTCGGCAAGTCGGGCCTATTGCTCGGCGATGTGGCAGGACGTATCGGCGGGAGCGGAAGTTTGCTCTCGCTGCTATGGAAAGAAGGGAAGACGCACCTGCAGGCGGTGAACCTAAGCTCGATCCGCCACTATGCGTACATATACCGGAAGTTCCCTCTGATCTCCAGCTGGTCGGCGTTATTCAACGGGATTGGCTTTCAAATCGTGCCGCTTCTGATCACGATGCTGTACGGGGTTCATGTGGCCGGCTGGTTCATGCTCAGCCAACGGGTCATCGGGGCCCCTCTAGGCCTGATCGGCAATGCGGTCTCGCAAGTTTATACCGGGGAAGGGGCGAGACTCGCCCGTGAAAATCCGGCCGAGCTGAACCGGCTGTTTTATCGGACGGTCATCCAATTGCTGAAAGTAGGGCTGATCCCCTTCGCCGTCGTAACGGCATTAGGCCCATGGCTGTTCGAATGGATATTCGGTGCCATATGGCGCGAAGCCGGAAGCTACGTGCAAGTGATGGGCATCATGTATCTCGTACAATTTATCGTCGTTCCGTTATCGCATACACTCAACATTCTGGAACGGCAGAACTGGCAATTATATTGGGATATCGGAAGGCTTGGCCTGATGGGCGGCGGACTGCTGCTCGCGCAATATTTCGGCCTGCCGGCCTGGTATGCGATTTGTATTTATTCGGTACTGATGACCGTTGCCTATGTCCTGCTCTTATTGTTATCCGGCGCAGCGATTCGCCAGAGCATGAGAGTCAAGGTAAACCAATAACGATGGGGAGTCATTTATGGTTTCTGAAGCCATTCGTGCAAGAGCGCTGCCTTCAGCGCGCGGGGAATTCAAGCTATCGGTCAAGCAAGGTCCGCTGTCGCATCTGTTCTCTTTCGAAGCCTGCTTTGTCCTGTTTTTGTTCGCCGGACAGTTCAAATCGGATCCGAGGTTTTCCTGGATACCGATTGATTTGACCCTGCTCCTGTTCGGACTCACGCTGATGACCGCCTTCTATATTTTGCTGAATCGAGGGTTTCGGATACATCGTGGTTCCTTGCCTGTCGTGCTAGCTGCCATCGCTTTTGTCTCCTATCTCATGGTAAGCCTATTATGGACCCCAAGCAAAGTTTATGCGTTGAGTAAAACAACCGATGTTTCCACGACGGTGTTATGGTCGCTGATCGCGAGCTCCTTGATCATCGCTTGTGACCCCCAGCGGATACGGCGGTTTCTTGTCGCTATGTTTGCTTTTTCGTGCTGGTTTGCCATCGAAACGACGGTCGTATACATTCAGACGGGCGGCGTTTTCGACAGGGTGATGGGCGGCGATTATTTGGGTGTAGGCCGGGTCATGGGTCTCGGTTTTTTGGTTGTGCTGGCTTACCTTCTGTTTTATGCGCGGGGCATATGGATGAAAGCCGCAACTATAGGTGTTCTCGGTTATTTTATGTTTATTTTGCTCATTTCCGGGGGGCGCGGGCCGCTGATTGCGACCGTTCTGGGAGCGATGGTGCCGATCGTATTCGCCGTAAGGCTTGTACCGAAGGGCATTCGAATTAAAAAATACGTCTTTATTCTCTTCATTCTCATTGCCGCAGGGGCGCTGGCAGTTGTATATCTGATGAACTCCGGCGAGATGACGCAAACGTTGGAGCGGCTGCTGCTGTTGTTCGGCGACGGCAACGATATGGGAAAATCGGCAAATGAACGCGCATTGTATTACGAGGGCTCATTCGGTTATTGGGCGCAGCAGCCGATATTCGGCAACGGGATCGGCGCATGGCCGGTCATAAGCGGCTTCGGCGATATCGTCTATTACCCTCATAATATCTTTCTGGAAATTCTAGTTGAACTTGGACTTGTCGGAACGGTGCTGTTTGTCGGTTTGCTGGTCATCGCGCTGAAATCCGCCCTACCGATCCGCAAGCTGTATGAGGATCATCGAAACCTTGTTTTTCTCATGTTATTCGTGAATTACTTTTTTAACGCCCAGGTAACCGGAGATTTGCACGACAACAAATTTTTATTCGCGATTCTGGGTATGCTTCCGTATTTGGCCATATCGCGGGAAACCGGCGTTAAACCGCAGCTGGAAAGGAGTTAGAACATTGGAAAACCAGTCGACCGCCGTATGCATATTAACCTCCGTGCATACGTTGTACGACCCGAGAATTTTCTACAAGCAAGCCGACAGTCTCGTTCGCGCCGGTTACCGGGTATCGCTTGTTGTGCAAAGCGAAAGGGAGGAAGAATACGAACTGAACGGCATTCGCATCATTCCCTTGAAAAAACCGAAAAACCGCTTCGCCCGTCTGCTCGGTACGGCATGGCAGGTTTGGCGGAAAGCGGTGAGACAACAAGCGGACGTGTATCATTTTCACGATCCGGAGCTGATGCTTGTTGGACTTCTTCTGCGCATGCGGGGCCGGAAAGTGATTTACGACATTCACGAAGACGTATCGCGGCAGATCAAGAGCAAGGAATGGGTTCCGCTCCGCCATGCCGTCAGTTTTTTGTACCGATGCTTGGAAATGGCGTTCTGCCGGTTTTTCCCGCTGGTGCTGGCTGAAGCTTCTTACGAGAAGCGGTATCCCGAGAAGTGGAAGAAAGTCGTCGTTCAAAATTTCCCCAGGCTGGACATTTTCCCGAAACCGGAAACGGCGGAGGTTCGGGATGGAGCTTCTCCGATCGCTACGGAGTGCCCCGTACCGATCGTATACCTAGGTGGCGTCACGAGGCTAAGAGGCATGAACGTGACGCTGGAAGCGCTTGGACTGCTTAAACGGCAAGGAAGAGCATTTCATTTCGACTGCATCGGTCCGATTACCGAAACCTACATGCAAGAACTGACTGAGCTTAGCAGAAGACTCGGCATCGAGGAACACGTCACGTTTCACGGACGCATGAAGGCGACGGACGCTTACCGGATCGTGTCCGGGGCGGCGATCGGACTCGCCGTATTGCAGCCGAATCCGAACTACTTCGAATCGTTTCCGACGAAAATGTTCGAATATATGGCGCTTGGCGTTCCGGTCATCACGTCGCATTTTCCGCTATACGAACGGACGATTCGCGGTGCGGACTGCGGTTTGACGGTCAACCCGGAAAGTCCGGAGGATGTAGCCAAAGCGATCGGAACCATTATGGATCATCCCGAGGAAGGCCGGCGCATGGGTGCAAAAGGCAGGGAAGCCGTCGAATCGACGTACAACTGGGCCGTTGAAGAGCGAAAGCTGCTCGGATTATACCGGGACATGCTGCAAAAAAACTATATCGAAGGTGTGAGTTGATGTGAGAAACGGGTATGCCGAAAGAGGCGTGACGACGGGCTGCAATGCGGTGATCGGCGAAGGCGTGACGTTCGGCGAACATGTGACGATCGGACACAACGTTGTCATTTATGAAGGAACGATCATCGGCGACCATGTGACGATCCAAGATAACGTCGTCATCGGCAAGCAGCCGACCAGAGCGAAGCATTCGATTCTCCAAGAGAGCGCAAAGCTGCCGCCTGCAATCGTTGGCAGCGGCTGCACGATTTCGACGGGAGCGGTTGTTTACGCCGGGTCGACGCTCGGCAGCGACGTATTTGTCGCCGATCTGGCTACGATCCGGGAGCGGGTTGTCGTCGGCGACAGCACGATTGTCGGCCGGGGCGCGGCGATCGAAAACGACTGCAGCATCGGCAGCCGCTGCAAGCTGGAAACGAACTGTTACATTTGCGCCTATTCGACGCTCGGCAATTCCGTATTTATCGCGCCTTGCGTTGTAACGAGCAACGATAACTACATGTCGCGGACGAAGGAGCGTTTCGGCAAGTTCAAAGGGATCACGGTCAAAGACGGAGGCAGAATCGGCGCTAACGCCATCACATTGCCCGGCAGAGTCATCGGGGAGGACGGGACGGTTGCCGCAGGAAGCGTAGTAACGCGGGATGTGCCGGCTGAAGAGCTGGTGGCGGGCGTTCCGGCCAGAAAATTGCGCGACGTTCCGTCAGAACAATTGCTTCGCAACCAGTAGCCATCATTGCATATTCGGGGAGAGGATCGCATGTCAATCCGTGTTTGGATATTCAATCATTACGCCGTTGCCCCTGGCACGAGCGGAGGGACTCGTCATTTCGATTTTGCCAAGGAACTGACGAAAACATACGGGCACCAAGTTACGATATTCGCATCTTCCTTCGACCATCAGACGCGGCAGGAAAAGCGGATCAAGGACGGCAAAAAAACGTTGGAAGAAACGTATGACGGGGTGAAATTCGTTTGGATCAAAACGACCCCCTACCGTAAAAACGATTGGCGCCGTGTGCTGAATATGCTCAGCTATACGTTTCGCTCCTATTTTAACGGTAAAAAGCAACCCGAAGCACCCGATGTCATCATCGGTTCCTTGATGCATCCGTTTGCCGCTTTGCTCGGTTTTTTGCTGGCTCGGAAAAAGGGCTGCAAGTTTTATTTCGAGGAGCGGGATTTGTGGCCGCAGTCGTTGATCGATCTTGGCAAAGTGTCCGAAAAAAACCCGGTCGTCTGGATTTTGGCCAAGCTGGAGAAGTTTCTGTATCGAAAGGCCGACCGGATCATCGTTTTGTTCGATAAAGCGGTGCAATACGTGGAGCAAAAAGGCATTGCTTCGGAGAAAGTCGTTTATTTGCCGAACGGCGTCGATTTGATCCGCCACGATCAGAGCCGGAAGGAGCTCCCTGCCGAGATGGAATCGTTTTTCGAAAGCCATGCGGACAAATTTATCGCGATGTATACGGGAACCCACGGCATGGCGAACTATTTGGATGCGTTGCTCGATTCGGCCAAACTGCTGCAGTCCCGTCATAACACGGACGTTCACTTCCTGCTTGTGGGGGACGGGCCGGAAAAAGTCCGCTTGCAGAAACGGAAGGATGAGGAACGGATCGACAATGTGACTTTTATGTCGCCGGTCGTCAAGGAAATGGTTCCGGCCTTGCTGGAAAGAGCGAGTGTCGGCTTGCTTCCGCTACAGGACTCGCCTGTGTTCAAATGGGGAATCAGCCCGAACAAGCTGTTCGATTACATGGCAGCCTCCTTGCCGGTCATTCTTTTATGCAATCTGGAAGGGTCGCCGGTTGAATATGCCGATGGCGGAGCGGTCATTAAGGACAACTTCAGCATCAACCTGGCGAACAAACTGGAGGAATTCGCCGCCGATCCGGCCCAAGCCGCGCTGAAAGGGCTGAACGGTCGCCGGTATGTGGAGAAGCATCATAGCTGGGATCGGCTGTCCGGACAAATGGCGGAAGTTTTGGAACAGGACATATACCGTAAAGAGAAACAATATATTTATGTGAATGGGTGAGCGTATTGAAGAAAATTGTAACGGTCGTCGGCGCCCGGCCCCAATTCGTGAAAGCGGCGGCGGTATCGGATGTCATGCGAACCGGATTCAAGGAAATATTGGTCGACACCGGGCAGCATTACGATTATAAGATGTCCGGCGTATTTTTCGAGGAACTGCAAATTCCAAAGCCGGATTATCAATTGGGCGTTGGGTCGGGGACCCATGCCTATCAGACCGGAACGATGCTGATCGGGCTCGAGAACATTATGATGCAGGAATCGCCCGATGCCGTGCTCGTATACGGCGATACGAATTCCACGCTTGCGGCTGCGATGGCCGCCGCCAAGCTGCACATTCCGTTATTTCATGTCGAGGCTGGACTGCGCAGCTACAACAAGCGGATGCCGGAGGAAATCAATCGCGTGATGGCTGATCACACTTCGGCGCTGCTGTTCGCCCCCACGGAAACGGCAGTCGACAATTTACGGCTGGAGGGGCTGACGGAGGGCGTGTTCCAGGTCGGCGACGTCATGTACGACGCGGTATTGAAATATATGGACATGGCGGAGCGGAAGCACGACTTGATGAGCTTTGGCGTACACGCTCAAAGTTATTATTTGGCAACGATCCACCGGGCCGAAAATACGGACAATCGCGATCGTTTGCAGGCGATCGTTGAGGGACTGGCCCAAATGAAGGCTCCGGTCATCATGCCGATCCATCCGCGAACGCGCAAGCAGCTGGAACAATACGGCTTGTACGAACGGCTTGCGGATACGCGCAACATTCAAATGATCGAACCGGTCACGTACCTGGAAATGCTGCTGCTGGAAAAACATGCGAAAGGAATCGTTACCGATTCCGGGGGCGTACAGAAGGAGGCATATTTTGCCGGCGTTCCTTGCTTTACGCTGCGGGACGAAACGGAATGGACGGAAACCGTCCGGCTTGGCTGGAACCGGTTGATTAATCCGCTTACGGAACCTTTGAAGGACGCGATCGATTCGTTCCGGGTACCGGCCGACAGGCCGCAAGTGTACGGGGACGGGGATACGGCGGCGAATATTGTCGGGCATATGCTCGCCTGGTTCGGATTGCCGTCGATCAGGAGGGTGTCATGATCAAGGCCATCACAAATCGAATCTATTCCGACTTTTTCCTCCCGTCAAGGCTGGATGAGTACAAGTCGCTGCTCAAGCTCGCGATTGAGCGGGGGTACGAAATGCATTCGATCCGTTCGTTCTGGAAGCTGATCCGGGAAGAAGGCGTCCGCGGGGATCAACGTTATTTCATCAGCAGACACGACATTGATACGGATGTGACCGTGGCCCGCTGTATGTGGGATATCGAGCGGGAACTTGGCGTCCCCGCTTCTTATTATTTTCGTTTGTCTACCCTGGATGTTGACCTGATGCGGGATATTGACCGGAACGGCAGCGAAGCCAGCTACCATTACGAGGAGATTGCCACAATGGCAAAGCAACACGGGTATAAGACGAAAGAAGCGGTTGACCGGAATATCGATGCGATTCGAGAAACGTTTGCCGCCAACTTGCGGAAGCTGAGGCAACAGACCGGCCTACCTCTGGAGATCGTCGCGTCTCATGGCGATTTTGTCAACCGGAAGCTGGATTTATCCAACCATTATTTGCTGCAGGACATGAAGCTGCGGGAAGAGCTGAGCATTGAGCTGGAAGTGTATGACCAGCCGTTTATGAAATACGTCACGAGCCGGCATTCCGACAGCTTGTATCCGCGGTTTTATAAGCCGAATTCGCCGTTTGACGCAGTGGAAAGCGGCGAGAAGGTCATCTATTTCTTATCGCATCCGCGCCACTGGCGAGCGAACCCAAAAGAAAATTTGGTCGATAACGTGAACCGGATGGTGGAAGGCGTTCGGTATCGTTTACATGTTTGACTTACGGATAAGAAACGGAGTGGATCATCTTGAAAAGAGGGTTGGACTTCTTGGTTTCATTCGTCATGATCGTGCTGCTGTCCCCGCTCATCGCGGCGGTTGCCGTGCTGATCAGGCTAAATATGGGAGGGCCCGTATTGTTTAAGCAACAGCGGCCGGGTCTTGGCCGGAAGACGTTTACGATTTACAAGTTCCGAACGATGTCCGATGCTTGCGGGCCGGACGGCGAGCTGCTTCCCGACGAACAAAGACTTGGAACGCTGGGAGCATGGCTGCGAAAGCTTAGCATCGACGAGCTTCCGCAGCTGTTTAACGTGCTGAAGGGCGAAATGAGCCTTGTCGGTCCGCGGCCGCTGCTGATCAAATATTTGCCGTTTTATACGGAAAGGGAAAATACGAGATTTACGGTGAGACCGGGCATAACGGGGCTTGCGCAAATTTCGGGCCGCAATATGTTGTCTTGGAATGAAAGATTGGAGCTGGACGCCCAATATGTTGAACGTCAGTCGCTGCTGTTCGATTTCAAAATCATATGCCTTACCGCATGGAAAGTGATCCGCCGCGAAAACGTTATCGTCATTTCAAATTTATATGTGAAAGATCTCGATAAAGAGCGGGGGTTATACGGTTGAACGCGATGCAAACAGTCGCAAAATCATTTGTGAAAATGCCTGTGCTGCATAATCTGCTGCTTCAGGCATACGGCGAAAGCTTCCGCGTTATTTATTATCACATGGTTGCGAAGGAAGGACAGCCTTATTACTTCGATCTGAAAACAACGCCGGAAACGTTCCGCAATCAAATCCGCTATTTCAAAAAACGTTATGAAATCATTTCGATCTATGAAGCGCTGGAACGGCTCAGGCACGGCGAGTCTTTGAAAAAAACGCTGGCGATTACGACCGATGACGGGTTCGCGGAAAACTATACGGAAATCGCCCCCATTCTTGCGGATGAGCAAGTAACGGCGACGTTTTTTCTGATCGGCAATTGCCTGGACAATCAATCGCTCATGTGGAGGAATAAGCTGCTGTACATCCAAAACCTGACGCAGCCCGCCCAAATCCGTACGCTCATGCATCAGCTGTCTCAAGAGGAGGGGCTGACCGCTCCGTTATCCGGAGAAGACGTGATGGCTTGGAGCGGCAGAGTGTGGGCGATGGCGGACAAGGATCGTCTTGCCGACAAGCTGTGGACCGGGGCAGGGCTTATATCCGAGCGAGAATGGTTATCCGTTCACAGGCCTTATTTAACCGTCAAGCAAATTCAAGAGCTAGCCGCCGCAGGTTTTCATATCGGTGCGCATACGAAATCCCATCCGTATTGCAACAAGCTCAGCTTCGAACAACTGGAGGACGAAGTGATCGGATCGATCCGCCAAATCGAAGAGAAATCGGGAATCGCCGTTGATTTATTCGCTTATCCGTTCGGCGCAAGGCCTTCCCAGGCCAATGAACGTAAGCTGATCGAAGGCAGCAATGGAAAGATCAAAACGATGCTGGGCATTCAAAACAAGCTGTCCAACTATAAAGATCCGTTCGCATGGGAACGGGATCCGATGGAGTCTCCTTATGAACAAAGCATTTTTACCTATGTGATGGGACCGTTCAAGAGGAAACTTTTTTAATGGAACTAAACGGAAGGATGAACCGAAAGCGGCGAAACATGAAAAAGTGGATCATATACTTGATTAGTATTGTCATTGTACTAGGCCTCACTCTAGCGTTGGTCGATTACGAAACATCGCACGTACTCTCCGAGCCGTCAGCGGTAACTTCAAAAAGCGGAAAAACGCGAAGTACGATCTATACGGCTGAAAAAATCCGTCAGGCAAGGGAAAATATTAAGAAATACGATTGGGCAAAAAAAATGCGGAATGTAGCGGTTGCCGTTGCGGATTCTTATCTGAAGCTTGGCAACGATTATTTATGGAGCTCGATCACATCCCAAGCGCTGCCCCGCAGTTATGCGGTCAATCAGGATATGGGCAGTCCGGTAACCGGCAAAGGTATCGATACATTCGGCCAATTCCCGTACAAGATCGATCCGGTCGCCAAGCCTTGGAAAATTATCGATCCGTCCAGTGGATATCAGTTTCCGACAAACGATTTCGCTGCTTATTACAAGAGCGGGCTCGATGCTTCCGGCAAGTTCGACCCCGGGCGCGCAGACAAGCGTTATTTGGTCAACAAGCTTTATCCGGAAAAAGGTGCGACGTGGGGAGTTGACGATGGCTACGGTTGGGTCGACGACCAAGGAAACCGATTTACGTTTATCGCTTATTACAATCACGAGCTGTGGAATGATTTTATTTTTAAAGTGCTAATCAATTTGCGAGATGCTTATTTGTATACGGGGAACCAAAAATATGCTGATGCCGGGATCATCATGCTCGACCGGATTGCGGATCTGTATCCCGAAATGGATACGTCGGCATTCAAGTGGGAAGACGGCTACCGGAATTCTTCGACGATTACGGACCGTGGGAAAATATTAGGTTCGATCATGGAATCGGAATTTATTCGGGACATCATCAGCTGTTACGATGCATTCTTTCCCGCGATCGACAACAAACAAGCAAATTACGTCCGTTACTTGAGCAAACAGGCGAAACGATATAAGCTCGGCCCGCTGAAGCAGTCGGCGGTTGGAGTGAAGACGAATATTGAATATGGTCTTATCCGGCAAATTTATCCCGCTGTGAAGAACGCTCAAATAACGGGAAACTTCGGAATGCCTCAGAGCGCGTTGACGATGGCGGCCGTTGTGCTCGATGAACCGGGGACGACGGAGGAATGGCTTCGGTTCGTTTTTCAAACCGGCGGATTAGTCCGTACGAAGGAAAAAACGGAGGTGACGGGCGGGGGCGTATTGAGCGTATTAATGGATCAAGTGGATACGGACGGATACGGCAATGAAGGATCGCCTCATTACAATGTAACCTGGCTTGCCAATCTGAAAGTGATCGCCGATATTTTGGAAGGTTACGACCGCAATCCGTTCGGCGATCTGTATGACAATGTCAAATTCAAAAAGATGCTTTCCTCTTTCATTGATCTGACGATGGTTGGCAAATATACGCCGCAAATCGGCGACTCCGGTTCCGTCGGCAGCACCGGATTGGTGCTCCGGAAAGACGTTCTGCTCAAAGGATTCGAAAAATATAAGGATCCGAAGCTTGCCCAGGCGCTTTATTTTGTGAACGGCAATTCTTTTTCCGGCATTCATGGCACGATTTTCTCCGCCGATCTTGAAAAAACGGTTCGGGAAATGAAGGAGGTCATCCGCAAATCCGGTCAGCTGCAGTTAAACGGACTGAACCTAACGGGATACGGATTTGCTGCGCTTCGCGATGGAAAAACGACAGCCTCCCACACTGGACAGGATAAGCAACGCGATATTTGGATGTATTACGGCCGAAACGGCGAGTCCCATCCGCATAAGGACACGTTAAATATCGGCGTCCATGCCTTTGGATTGGATCTTGCTCCGGATATGGGATACGTCACGTTCGCCGACCCGAATGTTCTTCGGTACAACTGGGAATCGAACACGATCAGTCACAATACGGTGGTTGTCGATCGGGCGAAGCAGGAGGGCAAGTCGTGGGTAGGTGTACCGCTTCATTTCCATCGTTCAAGCCGGGTACAGTGGATTGACGTCGAAGCGCCTAACGTGTATCCGCAAACGTCGCTTTACCGTAGAACGACCGCAATGATTCAAGTTGACGATACGAACTCGTACGGCATCGATTTTTTTCGCGTGCAGGGCGGGAACGATCATGTTTTCAGCTTTCATGGAGCGGAGGCCAATGTAACGACGGAAGGGCTGCGGCTCGAGAAGCAAAACAAGGGAACCTATGCGGGAGACGGCGTATCCTATGCGGATTCGGATATCAACAGAGTCTCCAACAGCGGGTTTAATTACCTTTATAACGTTGAGCGCGATAACGATCCTGCGGCACAATTCAGCGTGGATTGGCAGGTGATCGATACAAGAAAGGTGCTGCCCGCCCCGGAAAATATTCATTTGAGGCTGACCATGCTTGGAGACGTCCAGGATGTTGCGCTCGCCGACGGAGATCCGCCGCAAAATAAAATCGGCAATCCCCGCAGGCTGAAATTCCTCGTTGCTCATCGCGCGGGGGAAAACCTTAGCAGCATCTTCACATCCGTGATCGAACCTTACCGGAATAAGCGTTTCATACAAAGCATCGATTCCGTAGAGGTCACTCAAGATGGCCGACCGGTGCCAGGTGATGAAGCCAGAGCCGTCAAGGTCACGCTAACGAACGGCAGAGTCGATTACATCATAAGCTCCGCGAACACAGATCGAGAGTATACGATCGACGGCGGCATCCGCTTCAAAGGCAGCTTCGGCGTATATTCGGAAAGGAGCGGCGAGCCCGAATACGGTTATGTAAGCGATGGAATCCGAATCGGCAAAGAGAATTCATCATTATTCATTAACAAACCCGCAGACAACGGAAGCGTGGAAGGAACGGTCGAGCACTTTACCAAAGGATTGAACGAAAGCAATGAAATCACGATCCGGCTGAATGGCGAGCTGACGATGCCGGAAGTCATCCTAGGCAAATTCATCTACATCGACAACGATTACGACCAAGCCGAAACCTACAATAAAGCACGGAACGCTTCTTATGAGATTGTTGGAATCAAAGGGAAAAGCGGGGATACCCTCACGCTTGAAATCGGAGACATCACATTGGTGCGCGGCTGGAAGGATCCGTCCGATTATTCCAGCGGATATGAGTATAACATCAGCGAAGGCGATCATTTCCGGATTCCTCTATCGTGGGAAAGAAAATGAAACGGAAGGTGAATTGAATTGGCACGTTATGAAGTTTTTCATACAGGTCAACCTGAATTATGGCATCGGATGATCGGACTGGTACCTGATGCGGACGTTTATTATACGCCGGAATATTGCCGGATTTATGAAGAGAACGGAGAAGGAGAAGCAAGGTTGTTCGTTTATCGGGAGAAGGAATTTCTCGTTTGCTATCCGTTTCTGCTGAGGAAAACGAGCGATTTGCCCTTGTTCCGACAAATGAATCTGTCCTCCGAGGTCTATGATATCGTTACGCCTTACGGGTACGGCGGACCGATCAGCAATGCGGACGATGCAGACATTCGAAGCGAATTGTTCGCCGGCTTCGAGCAAGGGTTTTCCCGGTATTGCCGGGAACAGAATATCGTAACGGAATTCGTCCGGTTTCACCCGCTGCTTAACAATCATCGCGACTATTCGGCGGTCGAACCGAAATTTGAACGGAATACGGTATGTATCGATTTGCGGTTAAGCGAGGAAGAAATTACGGACAGATATTCTACGGAAAGTAAAAATCGCATCCGCAGAGCCGGCAAAGAAGGGTTGATTGTTACGCATGCGAGCCCGGACAAAATCGGCCGTCTGATGGAACTGTATTATTCCACCATGGATAAGCTTCAGGCGAACGCTTATTATTATTTCCCCGAGAAATTGTTTACGAATACGATGAAGTTTCTTGAACGGCACACAGAACTGCTGGAAGTGAAACTCGGAAACGAAGTCGTCCTTTCCACGTTGTTTATGCATTATAACGGGTATGTTCATTATCACCTGACGGGCTCGAGGAAAGAATATCTCAAATACGCCCCGACCAATTTGCTCATTCACTACGCCGTGATGTGGGCTAAAGCGAAGGGCTATCGCTTTCTCCACCTTGGGGGCGGTTATACCGGGAATGATAACTTGTACCGCTTCAAAAAAAGCTTTAACGAGCGGGAACGCCTTGATTTTTATACCGGCCGCAAGGTACATAACGACGACTTGTATTTAACCATCAAGGAAAAAGCGGAGAAGCTGATAGAGGGCGAAAGCGGCAGTTATTTCCCGATCTATCGTCATCCTGGCTTGGCGCAAAAAAGCGAAAGTCATGTCTTGGCATGAACCTTATAGAGAAGGCGGTTGAACGAAATGGCAACGAACGATAAACGGATTTACCTGTCTGTGCCGCACATGGGCGATGAAGAGATGCGGCATGTCGCGGAAGCGTTTGAATCGAATTGGATCACTTCTTTAGGCCCCCATGTCGACGCTTTCGAGCGGGAAGTCGCCGAATATGTCGGAAGCGGGGGCGCGGTCGCCCTGAATTCGGGTACGGCCGGTATTCATTTGTCGCTGCGTTTGCTCGGCGTAGGGCCCGGTGATTCCGTATTCTGCTCCACGCTCACTTTCGTTGCCAGCGCCAATCCGATCCTGTATTTGGGCGCAACCCCTGTATTTATCGACTCCGAACCCGGGACGTGGAATATGTCTCCCTTGGCGTTGGAGCGGGCATTATGGGACGCGCAGAAAAATGGACGGATGCCGAAGGCGGTTGTCGTTGTCAATTTGTACGGACAAAGTGCCGACATGGATCCGATTATGGAGTTATGCGACCGATTCGGCATTCCCGTCATTGAGGATGCCGCCGAATCGCTCGGGGCTACTTATCGGGGCAAGCAAAGCGGAACATTCGGCCGTTTCGGCATTTATTCCTTCAACGGCAACAAAATCATTACGACGTCCGGCGGCGGAATGCTTGTGTCGGACGACGTCGACGCGCTAAAGCGTGCCAAATATTTGGCGGCCCAAGCGCGTGAAGAGGCGAAATATTATCATCACAGCGAGGCGGGATACAATTATCGGTTAAGCAACGTATTGGCAGGAATCGGAAGGGCGCAATTAAAGGTGCTGGAACAGCGCGTCGCTGCCCGCCGGTCCGTATTCAGCCGTTATGCGGAGGAGCTTTCCGGAATGGAGGGGGTCGAGTTTATGCCGGAGCCTCTGTTCGGACGTTCGACCCGGTGGCTGACGGCGTTAACGATTGATTCGGATCTTTGCGGCGTTTCGGCGCTGCAAATTATCGAAGCTTTGAGCGAACGGAATATTGAAGCGCGTATGGTGTGGAAGCCGCTTCATCTACAGCCGCTGTTCCGTGAGTCCGTTTATTTCCCGCACGGCGAAGCGCACAGTGTTTCGGAAAAGTTATTCCATAACGGAATCTGTCTGCCGTCGAGTTCCAATTTGACCGAGGATGAGCAATATCGGGTCATTCAATGTTTCCAGGAGTGTCTTAAAAAGGTCAATATCGCAAGTTCATAAGAGGAGGGAACTGGAGTGCCGCTGGATTTGAAAGGCATCGATCAGCAAGCATTGCTTAAGGAATTGCAGGATTTTATTCGAAGCACGCAAAATAAGCAAACTTCCGATTCAGTGAAAGTTTATGTCGATGAGTTGAAAGAGCGCTTGTTAAAGCATGTTATCGGAGGAGAGCGTGGATGAGCAAAAAAATCGTCCCTGAGCTTTTTCTGCTGCGAAGCATGGCGTGTTTAAGCATCCTGTTTCTCCATTGTTTGGCAAGGGTATACGGAGACGGAAACGATGCGGTAAATTATATCAGCATCCTGTTAACATTCGGCACCCCGATGTTCGTTTTCATTTCGGAGTTTATCCTTTCCTATTCGTACCCGGATCAAACGCCAAGCCAATTTTGGCCGAAAAGATTAAAGTATTTGCTGCTCCCCTATCTATTGTTCGGCACCTTCTACGCTTTCGTGAAAGCCGTCGAGCAGTCGATCGGCTCCGGAGCGGATACGATATGGGCCTCTTTCCTCAGCTTCTGGTGGAAACATATATTGCTCGGCGATTATCACGGATATTTTATTCTCATCATTTTTCAGTTTTATTTGCTGCACATGTGGTTTCAAAAATACGGAAAACGGTATTCGCCGAAATGGGTGCTAGCCGTTTCGTTCGTGGCAAACATCGGATACTTGGCCTTCTTCAATTTTACGAACCCGTTTAACGGCTCGTTCGCCGCCGAATATATTTGGTATAAAGGATATTGGCTGCCTTTCGTCGGATGGGTATTTTATTTTACGCTGGCGTATTATGCCGGACGGCATTATGCGGCCTTCCGGGCATGGCTTGCAAAATATTCGGTATGGGTCGTGATCGCCCCGTTTGCAATTGCTGTCGTACCCTACCTCCTATACCGTTTCCATGTGCTGACCGACCCGTCATCCAAACGAATCGATATGCTGTTTTTTACGGTCTCGATTATTTTTTTGCTGTATTGGACCGCGCTTCGTTTACGCAGCATCCCCAAAATATTCGTTTGGATCAGCCGGTATTCGTTCGGCATTTATTTGCTGCATCCTTTATTTTTAGGCGTACTTGCGCGTGCTCCTCGGCAGTTCCAATCGATGTATCCGATCCTGCAAACTTTGATTTTGTTTGTCGCTTGCATCTTAGGCTCCGTCCTGACCGTGTATGTGGCGGCGAAAATTCCGTTTGGGCAATATGTTGTAGGGAGAATAGGGGCAGGGGACCGTCCGGACAAAACAGTCGCCCTGGACAAAAAACAAGACGCGCTGAACGCGTCATAGCTGCTAGCCTTTTCGCTTATTTGCCGGTGAGCACGCGTTTTTGAATCCAAACGTTCGGCGGAGCGATGCATTCCCAGCCTTCGATGACATATTTGCTGCCGGGTGAGCCGAGTTCGGTTTTGTTATCGTTTAATATCAGTTGACCTTTTGGCCATGTACCCGCCGTAGGAGCAGTGATGCCCAGGTTTACTCCCGGTATGATTTCTTCATATCCGGTCCAAGTCGTCGCATGCCCGTCCAAAGTGTATAGCGCGAAGCTGCGTAGACGGAGCGGATTCGTGCCGGGCGATACCAGTACGCGGATACGTTTAACGCTCGGGTCGACGGTGAAGTAGAGCTCGTCGTCGCTGTCCGACCCGGTACTATATCCTCCGACAGATCCCCCGCCGAACAGTTGGGTATTCAAATAAAAGCTGGCAAAAGACGCTCCTTTGACGAGAGGGTTTGTCGTTCCGCCGGCAATGATATTGCCGTTAGCATCGTAACAAATGACAACGACCCTGCCGCCGTAACCAGTCTCGACATCTTTCTTCAATACAAAACGCCGGATCGCATGCGTATCCGCAAAGATGCCTATCGCGGACTTGGACAGCTCCAAATAATTGTCAGTGAGCGTCATGAGACCGGATTTCTCCACCGTGGAGGCAGAGTTTCTCGCCACGTTGACTCCCGGCACATTAACGTTGACCGAACCGTCGTAGTAGCAGGCCGTTTTTTGAAGCGGGCCGGATTCGAAAATCAGATTGTTCGCCATTTGCTTATAATTGCGCCTTCGATTTTGCACATACGTCAAAGGAAATACACTTTTATCCTCAATATTGTTGATCGCGAGCTCCCCATAGCCGGCGCCGAATGCATTTTCCGTCGATTGGTTAAGGATTCTGGCAAACGTGCTGCTGTTGTACTCGTTTCTGCAAGAGATGAATTCGTTCTGTTTGCCGTATTCGATGATGACAGGTATCGCTTCTTTGGTGCCGATATATTGTTTTTCCAGCTCGAAGCTAGGTTTAATAAAGAAGTTGTTATTGTTGTCCTTGTACGAGCCGTCTTGGGACGTAATTCTTACCCCGTACCGATCCATTCCCGTATTGGTCGTCGACCATTGGGTAAATTCCCCGTTCAGAAACAAATTCTCGTTGCACCAGCCCGATTGCCTGTTCGTACAGTCGACCCCGATTTTGTTATTGATGATTTGCCCAAGTTCAATTTGGTTATAAACAAATCCTTTCGTGTCCCCGATGCATTGTACCCCGATCGTAAATCCGTTAACCTCTGCTACTTTAACCCGGCAGGCCTCCATATTGATCAGCTTGATTCCGATCGACGATTCGCTAGTCCAACTGGAAATCGTTTTCCTTTTGACATCTAATTTATATTCATTCATTTGCGTGTATGCGCTGGCGGTACCGATTTGGAGCGCGGTTATGTCGGCGGAGCCGCTGTATAAGATCGGCCCGTCCATCCTCAGGATGACATTTGGCGGCACAACGATCGTACGGGTTACCGCACAACCGGCGCCGGGAGGGAAATATACGAATGTGTCCGGATTGGCTACGACGTAATTGATCGCTGCTTCAATGGCGGAAGAGTCGTCCGTCGTACCGTTATAAGCGGCCCCGAATTCCTGAGGGGTAACATAAGGTTTATGAATGAGCATCTCTAATCCTTCCTTTCTAATCATAGTAAGTTCCTAATATAGTTTTATTGGTACCCTAACAACGTATGCATATCCGGAGGTTTTTGCCACGGCTGGGTCGAAAACAAACTAGCATACAATATACTACGATTGCTATGAAATCCATTTGCATAGAGTTAAGGGTGGTAATGCTGTGAACATGACGGAAACGAAATTGGGCGGGTTGGCTGATACCTGCGGATCGCGGGCGAAGAGGGAGAACCCGGCGATACAGTCGTGAAGATCGGTTCGGCTGCCCAACTTATACGGGCGATTTGAAGGTATGCATCACCGTATTAATCGAGAAAGACCCGACACGGCACGTATTACGATCAAACGCTGGCGAAGGCTTCTTGTTTGAATTTGCAAGCGATTTACGCCGCCCCGAATCGAGGTGCAGGTCGACCCGATCCCGACGACGGCATGTCCTCCGATTGGACTTCTTCCTCTTTTTTAGCCACAATAGAGGGATAGCAAGCTGAAGTGGAGGATGGAATGATGCTGAGGGTGACTGTCATCGGAGCCGGATACGTTGGACTTGCATCGGCTATATGCTACGCCGAATTAGGTCATCATGTCACGTGCGTCGATAAGGATAAAGCGAAGATCGCAAGGCTTGGCAAAGGGGAACCCCCGATACATGAGCCGGGTCTACGCGAGAAAATGATGCACGGCCTGCAAAAGAAACGGCTCGCGTTTACGGCTGATCTAATTTCGGCTGTCCAATCGTCGGATATGATCGCCATCGCCGTGGGAACGCCGCCGCTTGCGAACGGCGAGGCGAATTTGGCCGATTTGGAGACGGTCGTTGACGAGATCGCCCGTCACATGAACGGCTACAAAATCATCTTGATCAAAAGCACCGTACCCGTCGGCACCAATGAACGAATGCGCCGGAGAATGGAGAAGCTGACGGTCTTCCGGTTCGACGTCGTATCCGTTCCGGAATTTATGCGCGAAGGCTCGGCGCTCCGCGATACGCTGCAGCCCGACCGGATCGTGATCGGAGCCGACAGCGAGGAGGCGGGCCGGTTCATAGCGGAGCTGCACATGCCGCTGACTGCCGATATCGTGGTTACCGACAGCCGTACGGCCGAGATGATTAAATACGCGTCGAACGCATTTTTGGCGACGAAAATATCGTTCATTAACGAAATCGCCAACCTGTGCGAGAAGGTGGGGGCGGATGTGACCCGCGTCGCGTACGGCATGGGGCTTGATCCGCGAATCGGACCGTTTTTCCTGAATGCCGGGCTTGGCTACGGCGGCTCTTGTTTTCCGAAGGATGCGCGGGCGCTGCTGCAAATTGCCGGGCATGTCGATTACGATTTCAAGCTGTTGAAGGCGGTCATCGAGGTGAATCGCGACCAACGGCTGCTGCTGATCGGGAAGCTGAAGAAGGCGCTTGGCGGAAGCGTGGCACGTCGAACGATCGGCATTTGGGGCCTTGCGTTTAAGCCGAATACGGACGACGTGCGCGAAGCGCCATCCGTCGATATCGTCCGGGAGCTGTTGGCTGAAGGCGCCGAAGTCCGGGTGTACGATCCCGTTGCCGCGAATAATTTCCGCGGAGCTATCGGTGACGCGGCCGGGGTCGCTTATTGCGATAACGCCATGCATGCTGCCGAGGGCTGTGATGCCGTTTGCCTGCTGACGGAATGGGACGAGTTTCGCGCCGTCGACTTGTCGCAGCTGGAACGAACGATGAAACGGCCTGTCCTGATCGACGGCCGCAATGTGTATTCGCCCGAGCAAATTCGCCGGGCGAACCTGATTTACGACTCGATCGGCAGGCCGAATATCGGCAAACCCGCGCACGAAGCTGCGCGAAAACGCGATGGAAACGACGAAATTGACGAAATAAATGACGAGATGACGAAATGACAAGATGACGAAATGATGAAATGACAAGATGACGAAATGACGTGAAGAAAACGCTAAATAGCTTGACATCCCGGATAAAGAGGAATACATTATAATTATGATACAAAATGTATCAATTATAGCCAATCGCGCTACGAATGGTATTTGTATTCCTCAGTTTGTTAAAGGGGTGTCATGGTGGGAATCGCCAAACAAGTCTATTGCGTAAGCTGCAACGAGCTTGTTCCGAGGGAGCAAGCGACGCTCGTATTTCGAACCGGGTTTTACCGGGGGACATACCCGCTGTGCCTTTGCGGAGCATGCCGGCAGCCGGAGCTTGAGGAAGACCACGAACTGGCGGTCATTCTAGAAGCGATGGACCGGTACGCGATGGAAGGCCACCATCAAGATACATGGCAAAGCTGCAGCTAACACGTTATGGCTGGCGCATTGCAAACCTGATATAATGTGAGGAAAACAAGGCATCTAGCGAGGTGATCGTCATGGCTCAGAAACGCAAAGCGCCCGCCCCAAAACCGGAGGCAGCCGATAAGCCGGCTACGCTCAAGGATTTGCTCAGCGCCGATGTGCTGGGCAAGCTGAAAGCGCAGGCAGCGGAAATGAAAGCGGAGGAACAACGGCAGCAGGAAGCCAAACGTCTCCAGGAGGAGGCCGCCCGCAAGGCGGAGCAGAAACGCCTGGACAACAATTTTGAGCATCTGCTCAACAATAGCAAGATGGACTGGAAAAACTTTAAATAACTGTGGCACGGTCTTTCGTGCCTTGTGCCTTTACGGCATATGACCGAAGAAGATGCGGTTTTCCTGCGGAGTGAATGTTAGCCGCGGGGGGACCGCATCTTTTTTTATATCGGGTCGCGAAGCCGGTAAAGGCGCAACACCTTGGCGTGCTCATGGTGCGTTTGACGTCACCAACACCTTGGCGTGCACCCGGAGTTTGGCGTCATCAACGCCCTGGCGTGCTCCCGGCGCTTGGCGTCACAACGCCCTAGCGTGCCCGGCGTTGACGTCATGAACACCTTGGCGTGCTCCTAGGGCGCTTGGCGTCTCAACGCCCTGCGTGCTCTCTGAGTTGACGCGAACACCTTGGCGTGCTCCTATGGCGTTTGGCGTCTCAACGCCCTATCGTGCTCCGGCGTTTGGCGTCACCAACACATGTGTGCTACCAGCGTGTTCGGGCATCGCATGACGGTCGGTGCATGCAGTGAGCGTGAGCGGTTAGTGGCATCTGCTGTGTTTTCGGAAAATATTTTCTGAAATTCAGAAAATATTTTCTTAAAATCTTGGGGAAACGAGAGAAACTAAGCGAATTCAGAAATTATTTTCTGTTATTAGCCAAAAATTTCTGTTTTTCAGAAAATGTTTTCTGAATCTTTTGCATAACGCGTGTATTCCTAAGATTTTCAGAAATATTTAGCTGAATTTCAGCCAAAATTTTCTGAACGTAACATGTTCAAGTTAACTTTCGATCGAAGTTCTTTTATACTCCAAAGAATCCTCCCACCCCACGGCACCGCACGCCGCACCCTACATGCCGCACCCCACATGCCGCACCCCACATGCCGCACCCCACATGCCGCACCCCACATGCCGCACCCCACATGCCGCACCCCGCACGCCACACCTCGCACCCGTCATCTACCCGGCTCCGACCCGCCACTGCACCCGGCTTCGTACCCACCACCGCCCCCCGCATGCCGCACCCCGGCCCAGCACGCCGTACTCCTCACGACGTACGCCTGCAGCCGCCCCCGTCACATGACCGTAGTCATCGCAACTTATGACTTGCCGCCATAAAATCAACTATTACCCCTTATTCGCGTCTCCGCCTATGACCTCTACATGTAACAAATTGTGACCCTAGGCACTAACCGCATATGACAAATTCCCAGTATCGTATAGAGCAGATCAATTTTGTCTATCGTGAGAGGGGTATGGATTAAAAATGAACGTATTTACCACATGGGCGTTCCGCAACAAAGCGGCCGTCTTGCTGATGGTGCTGCTGATGCTGGCCGTAGGGACGGTCAGCTACTTCAAGCTGCCGTTGGAGTATTTCCCGGAAGCCAGTATGAAACAGGTCAGCGTGACGACGTTGGGACAAGGCTATGACTCGAAATCGATGGCCGATGACGTCACGTCGCCCATAGAAAAAGCCGTATCGAACGTAAAAGGGAAAACGGACGTCTTCTCGGTATCGGGGGACGGATTTTCCAAGGTCGATATCAAGTTCGAAGCCGATACCGACATGAAACAAGCGGAAGCCGAAGTACAAAAAGCGCTGGAGCGGGTTTCGCTGCCGGCGAACGTCATGAAGCCGATGGTGGCGCAGCTCGACACTTCGATGATTCCGATCTCGAATATTTCGATTGCGTTTAAGGATGGACTGAAACAGCCGAAAAATATGGAGCTCGTCGAAAAAACGATTCTTCCGAAGCTCGAAGCCGTGGAGGGCGCGGCAAACGTAAGCCTGTACGGCAAAACGAACACCCGAGTGAGTCTCGAGCTGGACAAGGAGAAGATGGAGAAGGAGCAAGTTCCGCTGCAGGCGGTTATGGGCATGCTGGAAGGTCAGCATCTTGCCGCAGGGGTAGGCGCAGGCACGATCGACGGCGAAGCCGCAACGATCAAGGTGGTTGGCCGCATTAACGATCTGGAGGCGCTGAAAAACTTGCAAGTCGCGCCAAATGTGAAGCTGAAGCAAATCGCGGCGGTAGAGATGAAGGTCGACGCGGAAAGCGTCACGCGCATTAACGGCAAAGACGCGATGCTTGCCATGGTGCAGAAGGAAGCGGGCTACAACGCCGTGACGATCGGCAAGGACTTGTCCGCGGCCGTCGATCAGTTGAACAAAGAGGTGCCGAACCTCGAGATGGAAGTCATCTGGGCCAACTCGGATCTCGTCGTGAACTCGGTAAACAGCATGTTGAAGGAAGTCGGCATGGGAGCGTTGTTCGCAACGATCGTTATCCTGCTGTTCCTGCGCAACCTGTGCACGACGTTTATTACGATCGTATCGATCCCATTGTCTCTGGCACTGACGCTGTTCCTGCTTCACCAAACCGGTATTACGCTGAACATATTGACGCTTGGCGGCGTAGCCGTTGCCGTCGGACGTCTGGTGGACGACAGTATCGTCGTTATCGAAAATATTTTCCGCAAAGCGCAGCGCGGCGAAGCATTTGGCCGCGACATGATCGTCGCTGCGGTCAAAGAAGTCGGCGGGGCGATCACGTCTTCGACGCTGACGACCGTCGCCGTATTTTTGCCGATGGGCCTCGTACAAGGCTCCTTGCATGACTTCTTGCTGCCGTTTGCACTGACGGTGACGTATTCGCTGCTATCGTCCTTGCTCGTCGCTCTAACGGTAGTGCCGCTGCTAAGCCTCGGCCTGCTGAAGAACGCGAAGCTGCCGCAGCACCGCGAGCCCAAACGGTATGTCGGCTTGCTCCGCTGGTCGCTGAACCATAAATGGGTAACCGTCTTGATCGCCGTCGTATTGTTCGGCGGAACGATCGGGTTATACGTTACGATGCCGAAGGCGGCGCTGGATACGTCGGACAGCAGCCTTGTCACGGTATCGCTCAAATATCCGAGCGCCATGCCGACCGAGCAGGTGGTCCAAAAAGGAATCGAGCTGGAAGCGTTCCTCCTCGAGCAATCGCAAACGAAAAGCGTCATGATGTTCTCCGGAAGCAGCGCGGAAGGTGCCATGTACGGCGATGTCGGTTCCGCAAGTAAAATCGATTACAACGTAACGATGAACAAAGGAGCGGACGCCCAGAAATTTATCGAGACGGTGAAGGCAAAACACGCCAGCCAGTTCAAGGATGCGGAATTTACGATCGAGGCTGCGTCGATGACAGGCGGTTCCGGAGGCTCGTCGATCACTTGGGATATCGTAGGTCAAGACGAAGAAGCGTTAAAAACCGTTTCGGGAGAAGTGACGACGGCTCTCAAAAACATCGACGGCATCGACAAAATAACGAGCAATCAAGAGGAAACGAAGCCGGTTTATACGATTCGCGTCGACCCATCCGCCGCAAACGCGCAGCAAATCGCCGGGCAGCTGCACATGCTGCTGAACGATATGCCGATCGGCATGGTTAAGCTGGACAATCAGGACATGGCGGTTGTGCTCGACGCCTCCACCGTTTTAAAAACAAAGGGCGAGCTGAACGACTTGATGGTCGCGACGGCAGCGGGCGTTCAGCCATTGTCCAAAGTCGCGTCGATTACGAAGACGAATGAAGCAAGCACCGTATTGCATAAGGGCGGTAAGCCGTATATTCGGATTGAAGTCGTCGCCGACGGGAAGAAACTGTCGGAAGTGACGAAAGCGATGCAGCAAAAACGCGATGCGCTGAAGCTGCCTGCAGGCGTGACGATTGAAGAGGGCGGCGCCTCCAAAACGCAGCAGAAGGAAATGAGCGATATGGCGATGACCATTCTCGTTTCGATCGGTCTAGTCTACTTGATCATGGTGCTGACGTTCAAAACGCTGCGCGCGCCGCTGGCCATTCTGTTCTCCCTGCCGCTTGCTGCGGTTGGCGCGGTGCTCGGCCTGCTCATAACGAACACGCCGGTCGAAACGACCTCAATGATCGGCGCGCTCATGCTGATCGGCATCGTGGTCACGAACGCGATCGTATTGATCGAACGCGTCAAGCAGAACGAAGAGACAATGACGATTCGCGAAGCGCTGCTGGAAGCGGGTGCGGCACGTCTTCGCCCGATCATGATGACCGCGATCGCAACGGTTTGCGCGATGCTGCCGCTTATGTTCCAGCCTTCCGAGCTGGGGAGCATCGTATCCAAAGGCTTGGCCGTCGTCGTCATCGGCGGGTTGATCGTATCGACGCTGCTGACTCTAGTCGCCGTGCCGGTTGTGTATGAAATTCTGCACTTCCGCAAAGTGAAAAAACAACGAGTGGCGCAAGCTTCGCAGAACGACGCACAAGAGCTTGTCGCGTAAGAGCACATCCCCAAATTAAAACAAAGAAGACTCCAAAACCACCGTTATAGTGGGGCTGGAGTCTTTATTTCTTGGAAATGAAACAAACATGAAAAATCAAAACATTACTTTTGGGACAGCCCCTCTTATTTTTGTGCAGCTGCCTTCAATTCCTCTATTTACAAACCGATGGTCGGTTTGTATAATGAGATTATAAATATTGTGGAAATTCCAATTGGGAGGACGGCATGAAGCGCGAACTGAAACGTCAACAGACAAAACAGCTGCTGCTGGATACGACGAAGCAATTAATCGAAGAGAAGGGCTGCGCGAGCATGACGCTGAACGATATTATGCAGCGCTCGGGCCTATCGAAGGGAGCAATTTTTCATTATGTGAAAGGAAAAGACGAATTGCTGGCGATGGTGCTGGAAGAAAGGCTGGAGGAGACGAATGCCCGATTCTTGGAGGCGACCCGGCAGGGGACGCCGGAATTTGCGGGACCTATGAACCAAATCGCCGGCAGCTTGCAGGCGCTCGAAGAGCGGCAGGATGTGGCGAACCAGGTGTTCGTCTATTTGCTCGGGAAGAGCACTTTGCCAGAAGTTGCCGCCGTGACGAAGCGATTTTACGAGCACGCTTTCGAGTTATCCAAGGAATGGATATTGGCCGGCCAACGAGGAGGAGTCATCCCGCCGTCGATCGATGCGGACAAAACCGCGGATTTATTCGTGCTGATTTCGTTTGGAATTCGCATGCGCAGTTCAATCGGCTCCGATGCTTTGGCGTTCGGCTCGGCCGATTTTGGAACATGGATGGCGAATCTGCTTCAACCAAAAACATTGGAGGAGTGATTGAACATGCATCTGTATTTGCTGCTGCACATCGTGGGAGTCGTTCTTTTCTTAGGCAACATCGTTACCGCGGCGTTCTGGAAAGTTCGTGCCGATCTGCAAGGCAATGCCGCCGTTATCCATCAGACGGCCAAAAACGTCATGCTCGCCGATTGGGTATTTACGCTGCCGGGCCTCGCGCTCATCATCGTATCCGGGGGCTTGATGGCTGCGGAAGCGGGGTATGCGCTGTCCGGAACGGATTGGCTTACCTTCTCCCTCGTTTTATTCGGTGTCACGGGCGTTATTTGGCTGGCAGTCCTGCTGCCCATGCAGCGCGCCATGATCCGTCACAGCGCAGCCGCGCTGACAGACGGCAAGATTCCTGAGGCATACCGCCAGGCGTCGCGGAGGTGGAACGCGTTCGGCGTTGCCGCGACGTTGATTCCCGTTGTCATCTTGTATTTGATGGTGTTTAAACCATATTGATTAAATAGAGGATCTTGTCAAAAAAAAAATAACCTCCACCCTGAACTGCACTCCAATAGTTAGACTAACTCTAACCATTGGAGGTGTAGTTCACCTTGCCGAAGCAGTGTTGGAGGTTTTATGATCCTCGTACTTGTCCGGTACCGGGGTTCTTCCTTCGCGCCGGTATGGTCAGACGCCAAGTAATAACCCGTTCGAACGTGCGGCCCGAACAACTAGCGCTTGTTTCGGTCCGTCCCGCGCAGCCGCGAAACTTCTTCGTCGCCGACGTCCGCTGTGCCGTATCGGGCACGGTCGTACAGCCGGGCGATCGCTTCCCCGTCCTGCTCAGGGGCCGCTTCGCCTTTTTTGCTTGGCTGCCGCTGCGCTGTCCAGACGCCGATGTCGCGTTCCGTTTCGCGCGGCGTAAGTCCCGCCTGCAGCGGGTAACCGCCATCGATCCGCTGCTGAACGAACCTGCGGTACAAGTAGCGCGCACGTTCCCGATTGCTTGTCATGTCCTCCCAGCGAGCCGCTTTATCCCGTTTGCCGAACATTCGCGCCAGACGGTTGCGGAAGCCTTCACCCACCTGCTCCCATCTGAACAGATTCGTTTCCTCATCGACATACCCGGTCGTCTCGGTCGTCACGCGCCGCTTGCGAAGAAAGCCGGACAACGCATGCAGCAGCTTGCGCAAAGCGCCGCCCGCTCGTCGGTACGCGAAGTACAGAAGCAGGCCTAGCAGGGCTATTATAACGATGCTCCCGAGGATATAGAAAATGGTCTGCAATATTTTCGCCCATAATGCCGGCTCGCCCTGCTCGGCGGGAAGCTGCATCGGCTGTTGCACGGGCGGGGACTCGATCTGTGCCGGCTCGCCGCCGGAGGATGAGAACAGCCATTGGAACAGCGCCCTTATGCCGCGATACAGCGCGTCGCCGAGCGGTCCCGCCGTGAACAATACGATTACGGCGATGGCGACAAGCGACAATCCGACATAAAGCCGGTTATGCCGGACGACCGATCTCGGTACCGCCTGTTCTTCGCCATCGGCGAGCGAGGCGTCGTGAAGCATATGCGAATTGGTCATGAATAAGGCGAGGCCAAGACAAAGCAATCCGGAGATGGTCAGAAGCATCGTGTACGGCTGCAGCGAAAACGTAAACTTCACGACGAAAAAACCGACAAAATAAAAGGCCAGCCCAAGCCAATAGTGGCGGGGAACGAATACCTTGCTCCAGCGCCTGTCGGCATACGAGGTGCCGCGGTAGATCAAATAGGCACCCGCGGCAAGCGGGACGACGGCTGCAAGCTTTATCCCGAATAAGGCGATGGCTGCTGCACCGGCCAGGATGACGGCAGCCAGAAGCTGCAAGGCATTCATGCCGATGCGGGCGACGTTGCGGACTAGAATGCCGAGCAAGCTGTACAGCGACAGCGTAGCGAGCCATAACAGTCGCTGTCCGTTCGTGAAGCCGCCGCTATCCAAGACAAGCATGCCCGCGATAAGGATGATCGGGAAAGCGATCACCAGCTCGATCCAGCCGGAAATCCATTGCAGCAGCAGCGGCTGCTTCTTATTCATCATCGAATGCACCTCCTTTGGAAACGACGTTCTTCATGCCGATTATACCGATCATGCCGATTAGGTTTGTGCCGAATGCGCACAATCGTAACAGCTCGGGCGATCCGGCCAACCGTCAGCGCATTGTGGCAATGTCAGCTTCGCTTTGCAGGCTTCGAATGCCCTCCTATATGGCATCCTTCATGCCGCACCCGGCTTGCTCGTGTCGGCTGCGGACAGGTGCAGCACTTCGACGCCGTTGCCCAGCGCCTGCAGCTCGTTGATCCACCGCTGCATCTTCTCGCTCACGAACGCCGAAATGATGAGCAGATCGGCATTGCGGGTTCCGGCGGCAACCTCCTGCTCAAGCAGCGTGTCGAACGTCACGGAGGTGGCCATTTCCAGCCGCGCCATCATTTCCAGCATGCCGAACCAATGCGCTTCGCCACTAGATGCCGGCATGCGGACCGGTTCGTTCGGCTCGCCTTCGATGCAGCCGTTGCAAGCAAAGCCGGTATCGATGCCGCGATCGATGGCGTACCCCGACAACGTTGCCGCGTACCGGATGCCGAGCTCGATCAGCTCCGGCTGGGTGACACTGTTCCACATTTGCTCGTTCACCTCAAAGTTGAGGAGAACGAGCAGCCGGTGATCGGCCGTGTAGTCTTTTTTGTGCACCTGCAATGCACCCGTGCGCGCCGTCGCCTTCCAGTTGATGCTGTTCAGCGTGTCGCCGTACCGATACTCGCGCGTCCCCGCGGTCACGAACGGATCCTCCACGATCCAGCGGCGCACCGTAATATCGCCGAGCCAGCTATGGTTCGGAAGCGGAACCTGATCCAGCGCAACGACGGCGGGATAAACGACCAGCTCCAGCGACAGCGGGAATTTCTTCGTCACGATGATCGCGCCAAGCGGATCGCCGGATGTCATCGTCGCCGAATTGAGCTTGAAGACGCCCCGCTTGGTGCACGTTACCCGATGGCGCCGCACGATTTGCTTATACGGAGGCAGGCTGAACAGGCTTTTATGATTTTGAAACAGCTTGCCGCTGCTGATGCCGAGATTGGATTGCCGGTCAAACTTCAGCCCAGCGTGAATCATCGATTCCAGCCGCAGCCAGAGGAGCGGCATCAGCTTGCGGTTGGCGATATTTTCGACCATATGCACCGAATCGCCTTCGAACACGGCGTGCTTGTCAAAATAGCGATCGTACGTTACTTTTTTTAACGCCCACCGTTTGTAGGCGAAGCCTTGCAGACCGATGACGATGACGGTTATGAGAATAAACCAGCTCAAGCTCATAGGCGACTCCACTTGACTCGATTCATACGAATTGTTCCGATGGCACCGTTACGTCGCGCAAGATTTGCGCAACGACCGCTCCGGCGCCGCCGTGCATCCGCAGCGCGTTTTTCAGCAGCAGGCGGTGCGCCAGCACCGGCCCCGCAACGGCCTTTACGTCGTCGGGCGACACGTAATCGCGGCCGCGAACGATCGCATACGCCTGCGCCGCCTTGAGCAGCGCCTGGCTGCCGCGCGGGCTTGCGCCAAGCGCCACGTCGGGATGCTTGCGCGTCGCTTCCGAAATCGCGAGCATATACCACAGCATGTCGTCGCCGACATGGATGCTCGTGTAGCTGCGCTGCGCCGCGACGAGCTCTTCCGCCGACACGACGGAGCCGAGCTGCGTGAGCGGATTCGCGTCGGGGCTGCGGAAGCGCCGCAAGATTTCGAGGCCTTCCTCGGACGTCGGGTACCCCATGTTTACCTTCAGCAGAAACCGGTCGAGCTGCGCTTCCGGCAGCGGGAACGTGCCTTGGTTTTCGACCGGATTTTGCGTGGCTATAACCATAAAAGGTTTGCTGAGCGTCCGGGTTTCCCCGTCGATGCTCACTTGGCCTTCCTCCATGCACTCCAGCAGGCTCGACTGCGTGCGCGGCGTGGCGCGGTTGATTTCATCGGCCAAGACGAAGTTCGCGAATACCGGCCCCGGGCGGAAAACGAATTCGCCCGTTTGCTGGCTGTAATAATTGATGCCGCTTAAGTCGGAAGGCAGCAAATCCGGCGTGAACTGGATCCGCTTGAACGAGCAATCGACCGATTTGGCGAGCGCTTTGGCGAGCATCGTTTTGCCCGTGCCCGGCACGTCCTCCAGCAGGACGTGACCCGAAGCCAGAAGGGAGACGAGCAGGAGGTCGATCACCTCATCTTTGCCGACGATGACCTGCTGAATATTGCTTTTGATTTTGGCTACGATAGATTGCATCGAAGATAGGGTTGAATGTTCCACGGAATGCACCGCCTTATTAAAAGATTGTAGGAAAAACGAAAAAATGAAGCGCCGACAATTTATCCCGTCAGCAGGCCTCTCCGTTCACCGGTGCTTCGTTGCCGGGTGGATGCCCGGCCTGCCGTTAAGCGCCCGGTCCACCGTGCCGCGCGAAACGCCGCGGCGTTCTGCGATTTCTTTACTCGTTATGTTCATCTTGCCTGACTCCTTAGTCGTTCGTAGTTCCATTATCGGACAAAACCGCTTTCATTGCAAAAAAAATTGCACAGCGGTGTTTCCTCGTGCACGTGAACGAAGGTTGTTTACAGTTGCATCAGGACTACGAAAAACTCGGCGGCTCATATGATTTAAGAGGGGCTCGTCGCCGAAGGCTTGGAATTCCGGCAAAATTGTTGCATATGAACAACACGAGTGCGAAATCCGGTTCCGCGAGCCGGTATCGATAGGACGCGGCGAGTCGTTGATTGTCCGTTTCGGGTAATTTTAGTGAAAAAAGGCCGGGTATCGGGAAAATATGCCCCGATATCCGGCCTTTTATTGATTCCTTAAGCTCCAGTATACTCGATCTTCTGGAAGTCGCGATTGCCTCCTAGAACATCATGTTCCGCATATATCGAATCGAATACTGTACGCCTTTGTCGCCAAGCTCGCCGGACCAAACCTCCGAATGCGGCTCTAGGCTCAGACCGCCCGTATAACCTTTGCCATACAATAAGGCCATGAATGTGCCCCAATCGGTTTGATCCAGCCCGGCTGGCGGATCGTCGAACCGCTTGCCGTCGATAATGACGGAGCCTTTGATGTGAATATGGTTGAATCGATGGCCCCAGTCGCGCATTTCCTTCAAGTAGTCGCGGCCTCCGTAGCGGGAGTGCGACGGGTCGAACTTGATGCCCAGCTCCGGCAGATGACCGTGGATGATGCTCCACGCCGTCGGCTCGACGACAAAATTGTTCCAGCTGCAATTGTACGTTGAAATGCTCACGTTTTTCGTTTTGCCGTATTCGATCAGCTTGGACAGATATTCGATCGCGTACGTCGATTTGGCGTACAGCGAAATCCCGTCCACGTCGTTGATGCCGCATACGAAATTCGGGCAGCCCAGCTCGCTTGCCGCATCGATTAACCGAAACGAGATGCGCAGCTCCTCTTCGATCACGCCTTGGGCGTTGATCCGGTCGGAGCCCCATCGGCCGATGGACTGCACGCCGACTCCGGTTTTTATGCTTTCTTGCTTTAAGCTATCAATACTTGACAGGAATGATTCGACGTCGCTTCCGACGTTGATGCAAAACTCCAAAAATTCCAGCCCCATCTCGGCTGCCTTCCGGAAGCTTGCCGTTTCAGGCGATGCAATGATACCGAGCTTCACGACCATCATCTCCACAAATGTATTTGTACATTCCCAAGTGTAGAGAAAGCGATGCCATTTGAAAATACCCGATATAGGTTAATTGTTATGCGATTTTGGCATATCGAGCTGCGGAGTTACGGTGCAAGGTAGCCCTTGTCCACCGATTCGCGAACGATCTGCTGCGCGAATTCCCACAACGTCTGCGAGCCTTCCTCGATCGAACGGTTGCGCTTCAGCACTTGTTCGCTCGTTATGCCGTGCTTCTGCCACGAAGCGCCTTCCGTATAATAGTTGTGCAGCATCGGCTGAAGCCGGTCGAGCGCGGCGGCATAGCGGGCTTCCGGCGTCTCGCGCTGCTCGAACTCAAGCCACAAGGCGATGCAGTCGTCCTTCTGTTCGGCCGGCAGCAAGCCGAAGATGCGGTTCGCGGCGGCGGTTTCCCGCTCAAATTTGTCTTCGTGGCCCTTGTCGTCGTAAGCGAACGTGTCGCCGGCGTCGATCTCCACGATATCGTGAACGAGCAGCATCTTGAGCACGCGCAGCACGTCCAGCTCCGTTTCGTTCGCATGCTCGAGCAAAATAACCGCCATAACTGCCAAATGCCACGTATGCTCCGCATCGTTTTCGTGCCGCGTTTTGTTCAGGATCAGCGACTTGCGGTAAATGCTTTTGAGCTTATCGATTTCGGCGATAAATTGAATTTGTTGCAGCAAACGTTCATGATTCATGAAGCGGAGTCTCCTTCTTTTTCGTCTCTACAGCATGCCCTCGTCCTGTGCTTTTTTCGTCGCTTGGATGCGGTCGCGCACATCCATTTTGGAATAAACGCTGGAGATGTAGTTTTTGACGGTTCCTTCCGACAAATACAGCCGCTCGGCGATTTCCTTATTGTTGAGACCTTCGGCGATGCACTGCAGCACCTGCAGCTCGCGTTCGCTGAGGCCGTAATAGTCGGCTTTGGCACCGCCGTCGCTCTTGGCATCCGGCGACACGCCGGAAACGGAAGGCGTATCGTGAAGCTTTCCGGCTTCTCCGCCCTTTACCCGTTCTACGAGCATTTTGGCAATGTCCTGCGGGATCAGGGTACCGCCGCGATGCACCCACTTGATGCCTGCGGCCAAATCCTTCGGATGAATGGCCTTCAGCAAATAACCTTCCGCGCCGGAGCTGAGGGCGTCGACGACATACGTAATTTCCTGAAACGTCGTCAAAATAATGATTTTTGTCCCCGGCCAGCGCTGCTTGATCAGCTTGGTCGCTTCGACGCCGTCCATTTCCGGCATATGAATGTCCATCAGCACCACATCCGGCTGCAGGGACTCGCACATCGCCATCGCGATTTTGCCGTTTTCGGCCATGCCGACAACTTCGATTTCCGGGTCCATATCGAGCACGATATGCAAGCTTTCGCGAATAAGCTCCTGGTCGTCGACAAGCAATAAGCGTAATGAGGTCGTTGTCATCGTATTTCCTCCTTATCAATTCCATCATAGGGTTCGGCATTGCGAGCCCTTAGCTTCGGCTACGATGGCGTATTCGGCACGATGCAGGTCACCGTCGTGCCCTTCTTCGGACTCGAGGTGACGGTTAGGGTACCATGCAACGCCGAGAGGCGCTCCTTCATGGCGGTCAGGCCGAAGCCGGCGGACAGATCGGCGCTCCCGATACCGTCATCCTCAATCGTGAGCGAAGTATGTGTCCCGTTAAAATAAAGCCGGACCGCAATCGTCTTCGCATGGCCGTGGCGCTTCGCGTTCGTCAGCGATTCTTGAAGGCAGCGGATGAGCGTCAGCTTCGTTTGCTTCGAGGAATCGGGCTCCTCTCCGTCGGTGACCACTTCGACGATCGTTCCGGTGTGAACGGCAAATTCGTTCGACAGCTGCGCGATCAGTTGGGTCAGCGTATCGCCCGAATCGCGCGGCGCAATCTGGTGAATGCTGCGGCGCACTTCCTCGAGGCCGTTCCGCGTTACGCTGCGCAGCACGTCGAGCCGCTCCTTCGCTTTGTCCGGCGCGGCGTCGATCAGATAAGATACCGCATCCATGCCCATGATGACGGAGGTGAACGTATGCCCGACCGTGTCGTGCAGCTCCCGCGCCATCCGGTTGCGTTCCTCGGTCAGCGTCAGCTGCTCCACCTTCTGCGAGTATTGTTCCAGCACTTTGTTCTGCTCGTGGATCATTCGGTATTGGACGTCGTTTTCGGCGAGCAGAGCTTTTGTGCGATAGCCCGAGTTCAGCAGCATCCGCATCAAGATGCCGAAGCCGAAATTCATCGCCATATTGAATACCCAGTTGACGAGATTATAAATGCCGGGATGCCGGAGCAGAAAATAATAAATAACCGGGAAACCGATGAGATAAATCGGCAAATTCCACCATAATGTCGATTTGCGCGCCAGAAGAGCGACAGTAGTAACCGGAATGGCAAGCAGGCTGACCGGCATTTGAATCAGATGCGTGAGATATATCGAAAAAGCGCCCGAAGTGAATAATACCGCAACCGCAAAGCCGGTGTCGTTCACATACCCGGGGCGCCAGAACGCCAGCGGAATCAAATAACACGTGATCACAAAAAACATTAACCGCAGCTTGTGTTCGTACAAAAGCGTTTCTTCCGAAAAAAACACGCTGATGATTTCAAAAATCAATATTGCCGTATACAAGCCAAAAAAACACCAATCGACCAGCTGCCACTTTCTGCGTTCAACCATAACGTTCTCCCGTCTCTGTTTTGTCCTAAGTGTACCTGATTTTCCCGCAAAGATGAAGTGATTGCGGTCATGCGGCAGTCACAAAAGACGGCAGGTTTCATATGACTTTTCCGCCTGAAGCGCTCCGTTGTCCGGCTTGATCGGAAGTAATGGCGCGTGGTAACGATTTGTGCCAAAACATGGTATACTAGCCGTATTCCATTACTTTATGATTGCAAACCTTTAGGGAGGTTATCTTGTGTCCGGTCAACCGATCGTCCAATTACGCAACGTAACGAAGCAAATCGGCAGCAAAATCGTCGTCGACAAGCTGACCTTCGATATTCCCGCCGGCGAGGTATTCGGCTTCCTCGGCCCGAACGGCGCGGGAAAAACAACGACGATCCGCATGATGGTAGGCTTGATCTCGATGACGGAAGGCGAAGTCCTGATTCACGGCCACAGCGTTACGAAGCAATTCGAACAAGCAATCCGCCATGTCGGCGCGATTGTCGAAAATCCGGAAATGTACAAGTTCTTGACCGGTTATGATAATTTGCTCCATTACGCCCGAATGTTCGAAGGCATTACGAGACACCGGATCGACGAGGTGGTGGCGCTGGTCGGCTTGCAGAACCGGATTCACGACAAGGTCAAGACGTATTCGCTTGGCATGAGGCAGCGGCTCGGCGTGGCGCAAGCGCTGCTGCACAAGCCGTCGCTGCTGATATTAGACGAGCCGACGAACGGGCTTGATCCGGCCGGCATACGCGAGCTGCGCGATTATTTGCGCAAGCTGACGAAGGAAGAGGGGATCAGCGTATTCGTGTCGAGCCATCTGCTGTCCGAGATGGAGCTGATGTGCGACCGCGTTGCGATCATCCAGCACGGAAAGCTGATCGACGTGCGTCCGATCGGCCAATTCGTCGGCGGAGCGGACGGCAAAACGGGCTTCGCCTTCGAGGTGAACGAACCGCAGCGGGCTGCCGAAATATTGGCGGAGTTCGGAGCGGTTTTCTCCGAAGACGTCCTTCAGGTGGAGGCCGAAAAAGAACAAATCGCCGATATGAACGCCGCCCTTGTCCGGGCAGGCATTCGCGTGTACGGCATTCGGGCCGTATCGAAGACGCTTGAGGATCAATTCTTGGAAATGACCGGAGGTGAACAGGCCCATGCCATTCGTTAATCTCGTCCGAAACGAAAACATGAAAATTTACCGCCGCGCCCGAACGTGGGTGATGGCGGGATTGATCGTTCTTTTTACGATCGGGTACGCCTACCTCATCTATGTCACTTCGACCTATAACAATAACAGTTCGATGACGATGTGGAAGCTGATGCAGCACCTGACGGCCATGACCGGCCTCGTCACGATGTTTACGGTCGTGATCGCCGCCGATATCGTCGCCGGCGAATTTTCGTGGGGCACGATCAAGCTGCTGCTCATCCGTCCGGCGAGCCGGTCGAAAATATTGCTGTCCAAATACGCCGCGACGCTCATCTACGCGCTGTTGATGACCGCGCTGCTGTTCGTCACCACCTTCATTGCGGGCGGTTTGTTTTTCGGCTTCGGCGGCAATGCGACGCTCGAGGTGCTGGATTCCCAAGGATATCCGCAGGCAGCAGGGGCCATGGGCGTTATTTTGAAGGATTACGGGTATAGATTGGTCGATGTGCTGATGATCGTGACTTTCGCCTTTATGATGTCGTCCGTCTTCCGGAGCGGCGTACTGGCCATTGTGCTGTCGTTTCTCATTTTGTTCTTCGGAAACATCGTCACGGGAATCGTAAGCCAATATGCATGGGCCAAATACATTTTGTTCGCCAATATGGGATTGGGCGATATCGCGCAGGGGCATTCGTTCGTGGAAGGGGTGACCTTGCCGTTTGCGGTGACGATGCTGGCGATCTATTTTGCCCTGTTCAACGCATTGTCGTGGATCGTATTTAATAAGAGGGACGTTGCGGCGTAAAACGTGCGCGGACAGCATGAGAGGAGCGTCTTAACGATGAAATTTATCGACAACAGAGGAATAACCGATCCCCGGATCAATCTGGCGGTGGAGGAATACGCCTTAAAGCAGTTGCCGCGGGACGACGATTATTTATTGTTCTATATTAACGAGCCGTCGATCATTATCGGCCGGCACCAGAATACGGCGGAAGAAATCAACGCGGAATACGTGGAGCGGCAGGGCATCCATGTCGTTCGGCGAATTTCCGGCGGCGGCGCGGTATACCACGATTTGGGCAATCTGAACTTCAGCTTCATCACGAACGATGACGGCAAGTCGTTTCAAAACTTCAAGAAGTTTACCGAGCCGGTCGTCCGGTTTCTGCAAAGTGTTGGCGTGGGTGCCGAATTGACGGGACGCAACGACATTCAGGTCGGGGAGCGCAAAATTTCCGGCAACGCCCAATTCGTATCGCGCGGGCGCATGTTCAGCCACGGGACGCTCATGTTCGATTCGGAAATCGACAACGTCGTTTCGGCGCTCAAGGTAAACGAGCTCAAATTCCAATCGAAAGCAACCAAGTCCGTCCGCAGCCGCGTTGCGAATATTTCGGAATTTTTGCCGCAGAAGATGGAGATCGGCCAGTTCCGCGAGGCGCTGCTTCACTTTATATTCAATGGCGCGGAGGTGCCGGAATATAAGCTGACGGAGGCCGATTGGGCGAACATAGCGGAGCTGTCGAAATCCCGCTACCAAAGCTGGGATTGGAACTATGGCAACTCGCCGAAGAGCAACTTCAGCCAGACGAAGCGGTTTGAAGGCGTTGGCACGATCGAAGCGAGGCTCGACATCGAAGACGGCAAAATTCGTCATGCGAAAATATACGGCGACTTCTTCGGCATCGGCGACGTGGCCGACGTGGAAGCGAAGCTCGCAGACGTGCCGTACGACCGGGCGGCCGTGGCCGCCGTGCTGGGCGGCATCGACCTGAAGCATTATTTCGGCGCGATTGATGTCGAAACGTTGACTCCGCTGTTTTTTTGAGTTCGGAGCCAAATAAAGTCCGCCATTGCACAATATACAATGGGACGGAGCAATTTGCCCCACATTTGGGGCATCCATTGCACAAACTGCAATGGATTTAAGGAAAAACCTGCCTGATTGCATGAAATCGACCGTGCCATTGCACAAAATGCAATAGTTTCGGCGCAATCGATGCGATTTTCAAAAATCCATTGCACAAAATGCAATAGAACGTTTCGAAGTAAAAAAAGAACCTCCTTCATTCGCTATTTTAGGGGCAAGTTCCCTGTTTAGCGGACATTCGAATCGCCAAGGCGATTCAGAATGGGAAAGGAGGTTCTTTTTTTTTTTATTTCTGCTGTCGATCCTCCTAGAAGGACTTCCACACAAGTTTTGCTGTTATTCAAGGAAGAGATTCTTCACGAATGTCTGCTCATCGAAATGGCTTCGATCAGAAGCTATTCATATGCATGGTTTGTCCGTCATATCATCAGAATTTCGCGAATTTCCTGCTCGGTGAGCGACGACAACGCTTCTTGACCGGGCTGGATCACTTCGTCGATCAAGTTTTTCTTCCGCTGCTGAAGCTCGTACATTTTATCTTCCACCGTACCTTGGGTGAGGAGGCGAATGACTTGGACGACGTTTTTTTGCCCGATGCGGTGTGCCCGGTCTGCAGCCTGCTGCTCGACCGCGGGGTTCCACCAAAGATCGTACAGGATGACCGTATCCGCTCCCGTCAAGTTCAAGCCCGTTCCGCCCGCCTTCAAAGAGATCAGGAACAAATCCCGCTCCCCCTCGTTGAACCGCCTGCACAACTCCACGCGCTCCTGGGGCGGCGTATTGCCGTCCAGATAAAAATACGGCATATCCAAAGAACCCAGCTCGCGGCCGATCAATCCCAGCATTTCGGTAAATTGCGAGAAAACAAGCGCCCGCTTGCCCGCACCCCGGCACTCCTCCAAAATTTCCAGCAGCTGCTCGAATTTGGCCGAGCTTCCGACGTAACCTTCCGCGAATAGGGCGGGGTGACAGCAAATTTGCCGAAGCCGCGTCAGTCCGGCCAAAATTTTGATGCGGTTTTTCTGAAATCCTTTGTCGTTCAAATGCTTTAACGTCTCCTGCTGCAATTGGGCCAAATAGGCGATATACAGCTTTTTCTGCTCCGGCAGCAGCTCCGATGCCTGCACCGACTCAATCTTATCCGGCAGCTCCTTCAATACGTCGGACTTCAGCCGCCGCAGCAAAAACGGGCGAACCCGCTTGGCGACAACGTCCCGCGGCAGTTCGTTGAACGCTTTTCGGCCTGGGAACAGCTCCGGAAATACTGCATCAAAGATCGACCACAGCTCCTCCAGCGAATTTTCCACGGGCGTGCCCGTGAGGGCGAACCGATATCCGGCTTGAATTTGCTTGACGGCTTGAGCGGTTTGGGTGGCGTAATTTTTGAACGCCTGCGCTTCGTCCAGAAAGAGCGTATGGAACGTTTGCCGCCGGTACAGCTCGATGTCTCTGCGCAACAGAGGGTAAGAGGTGATAACCACGTCCGCGGAAACCGATTCCCTCAGCGCCGCGCTGCGCTCCGACTTGCTGCCGTCGGCAATGACCGCCCGAATTTCCGGCGCGAATTTCATCAGCTCGTTGCGCCAATTGTAGACGAGGGAAGCGGGCGCCACGATGATGGCCGGCATCTGCCGTTCGCGGATTTCCGGCAGCACGGATACGATAAAAGCGATGCTCTGCAGCGTTTTGCCAAGCCCCATGTCGTCGGCGAGAATGCCGCCGAAACGGTAATGGGCTAGCGTCTTGAGCCAGCCGAAGCCGTATTTCTGGTAGTCCCGAAGCACGGGAGCCAGACGGTCCGGCACCGGAAAGTCGAGATTGTCCGGATTGCGCATATTGTCCAGCAGCTGACGGAACGATTTGCCCAGCTTGACTGCATTTCCCTGCCGGTCGGAATCGATGAGATGCAATCCGCGCACGATAGGGAGGAGGGTGGACGATTGGGAGATTTCCCCTTTATGCGCGCCCATGGCGTTCATGAAGCGGACGATCTCTTGAAATTCCGCGCTTTCCAGCGGGAGCAGCGCGCCGCTCGGCAGCCTGTAATACCGTCGCTTTTCCTCCAGCGATTTCAAGATGCCGCGAATTTCCGACTCGGGAATGCCGTCGATATCGAACTTGAATTCCAGCCAGTCGGTTCGTTCGTCGACATCGACCTTCACTTTGGGCACATGCCCCCGGAGGATTCTTACCTTGACGGCGCTTGTCGCGTAGACATCGACCAACTGTTCCAGCCGCGGTACGATGTGAACCAGAAATTCGTACTCGGCTTCCTCGCCTTCCATGAAATAACCGGACTCCGTTTTGGCAAATGCGCTTTGATCCATCAGCTCCAAAATTTCCCGTTCCTGGATCCCGTCTCGCACCAGAATGCGCTCGGCAGTCCGCTTCGAACCGCTTTCCAGCGGATTTACGACGATTTCGCCATAGTGGAATTCGAGTCCGGCCAAGAGCTTGTCCCTGACCCGGTCCAAATATAGCTTTGCTTTTAAAGGCCTCTGCACGATTCGGTCTGAAACGGTTTGGGCGATATGAACGCTGCCGAGCTTCGCAAGTCCGGGGATGACCTTCTCCATGAACGGCTCGATTTGCTCCGGCGGAATATGAACGTTGTCCCCGTGGGAAGCGTCAAGCAGCCGCTTGAGTTCGACGAGGCGCTTGCACGGTTCGGGTTGGAGCTTCAGCAGCTTGCCGTCGACCAGAACGGTACCGTACGCTTCCAGAATCGTCATTCGCTCCAATCCGCGTATATCGAGCCGATAGTCCCCGGTGCGGGCTTGATCGAATTCGAATTGCAGCGGAATCCGCTCGTCCGAGACTTGGATACCGTCATACGTTGTGCCATCCTGTTCCAGCTTCGCCGAAGGCGAGGCAGCTAGCAGCGGCAGTATGGTTTCCCAAGCGGCGGGAGGGATGAGAAGCATGCGGTCCCCGCCTGCATGGTTCGTATGCAGAGCAAAAGGATTGGACATTTCGCGGAACAGCTTCTCGTTCCGCGAAATGTCGATCAGCTGCCGTATAACTTCATCCTGTTCGCGGGAGAAACTGTGAAGCGTCGGATCGTAAGCGTAATGCTTGGTGAACTCATAAACTTCACGGCGTTCGATCCGTTCAAGCAGCTCCCTAATTTTCTGCACGATATAAAGCCGTTTTGTCCCGACTTTCATTTCGATGCCGAACATGAGCTTCCGGTAGCCGTATGGAAACAGCTTGCAGATGAATTCCACGTCGAGCGGCGTCCTTGCATCGAAGTACATGCCTGCCCCGGTAGGCCGGGCCGGATTATCCTCGAACAAGGTCAGCACGCTTCGGGTAAGCTGCATGTCCGCAGCGGGATAGGCCGGATGATCGGCGGCATCGCTCAATAAATGAGAGGGACGGGAGCTCGTGCGCTCCGGCATATCCGCATATCCGGTCTGCGGGTGAAGCGCGGACGCATAAGATCGGATCGGCGCGTTGCCGCCATGCTGCATCTCGTGAATTTTCAGCAGCGCCGCGGCAATATGCTTGCAATACTTATCGTACGAGGCATAAGCGGAACAGCTGCATGCCGCATCTACGTCGCCGTTGCCGTCGATTCCGACCCTCACGTCGTATCGAATTGAACCTTTAACGGTTGCTTGATATTGGGATAGGTCGAGATCGTACTCCGTAATCGTTACCCTGTTCCGGCGGTAATAATCTTCCCCTTTGCTATAAGAAAAACGGCCGCACAGCTGTTTAATAATCCGTTCGGTCAATTGAAAACCCATGGCTAACCCTTCCTTGTTTCGTTAGAAATCTGTTCGCTCGCATGCTTCTATAATAGCAGAAAGGTCAATTGCTATGCATGTCGCGCTACGATTGCCCATGGAATGAACGGATCGGCCGGAATCATCGAAAACGCCGCTCTCGCATCAGATGCAAGAGCGGCGTTTTCTAGCCATTAATAGTAGTAGTAGATTCTTTTGTTATCTTTTTTTTCTTTCTCTTTTTTCTCTTTGCGGCATTTGCAAATAAATCTGCTTTTGTCCTCGGATTTATGGCTGCAATGCTCGGACTTGTGGCTGCGCTCCGATTTGTGGCTGCAATGCTCGGACTTGTGGCTGCGCTCCGGCTTATGGCTGCGCTCGGGTTTATGGCTGCGCTCCGGCTTATGGCTGCAATGCTCGGATTTGTGGCTGCGGTCTTTGCTTTTGTGACCATCGGATTTACTTACACACCAGCATACGAGTTTTTTCTTTCTTTTTTTCTTCTTGCAACTTGACATTTTTCATTCCTCCTTTTGCTATAATCTATGAAGCATCTCATAGCTTTGATTGGACAATGGCAGAGAAATGAAAAATTGGGATGACGTCCTTCGGTCCGCAATAAAACGATATATATACGAAAAAAAACGCCTCGTCATTCGAGGCGTTTCGTAGTTAAATAGCTTCTAACCTGCCGCTTGCTTTTGTTTTTCCTTGCGCTTGGAAGACCGTTCCGCGGCTTCGGTCCGCAGCGGGTGGGGCTCCGGTTTTTCCATGAGGCTGGAGCCGCTGAATATGCCGCCGTCGTGGATGATCAGCGATTGAGCCGCGCAGTTGCCGTGGAGCTGACCGCTCGCGGTAATCGTGAGCCGGCCTTTTGTCGTAATGTCGCCGTATACGATGCCCGCGATAACGACGTCCCGCGCGGAAATATTAGACCTGGCAATACCGCGTTCTCCTATGATAATGTCGCCCTGGCTGTCGATTTCGCCTTGAAATTCTCCTTCGATACGCAAGCTGGCCTCGCACTTCAATTTTCCTTCCATGCTTGTGCCTTGTCCGATCAACGTGTCGGTCGTACCCAAATTATGCTTTTTGCGGTTTGTGAACATGTCAGCCACGCTCCCTTTTGCCCAAAATTTAGGTATTACTCATGGTTCAAATAGATCAGAGGGTTGATCGTTGCATCGTTTTGCGTAATTTGAAAATGAAGGTGCGGGCCGGTGCTCCGTCCGGTCGATCCGACCTCTCCGATCTTCTGTCCGCGTTTGACGGTGCTGTTCAGCTTCACGTCGATTTTGCTGAGATGCATGTACCAAGTTTTCAGGCCGTTCGGGTGCTCGACGATAATATATTTGCCTCGGGTGCCGTCGCGCTCGGCTTCAATCACTTTGCCGTTTGCGGCGGCATAGACGGGATCGCCCGTATTGCCGGCAATGTCGATGCCCGCATGAAAGCTGGGCCTGCGTGTCAACGGGTCCGTGCGATACCCGAAACGGGAGGATAGACGTAACGAAGATGTCGGCCACAGCGTAGGCGTAATTTCGATCAGATGCTGTTTCTCGTAAGCTTGGGCCAGCGTAAAAGACATCGTTTGGCGTAAGTCGCCCATCAGCCGTTTTAACTCGTTGAAATCGACGTTCGTCGTCTCGGCCAGCTCCATGATCTCCTCGTCGGTGACGGGGATAAACTCGCCGCCGGAGCTGTCGAGCGGAATGTCGTCGCTATCCAGCAGCGATTCGAGCGCCGCTTTGTTGCCGGTGCCGCCGTATGTATTGATGAACTGCCTTAGCTCGCTTTCGAGCTTGCGGAGCTCCTCAACGCGACTTTTGACCTCCTTGGCTTGCCCGGACAAAAGAATCACTTCGTTTTGCAGCTCCTGAATCGTCTCATCCTTGGATTGGGCCGAAAGTACGTATTGGGAAGATTGGTCGCGAAGCGCCGATTGCAGCTGTTCGATCGCGGCGGCGGAGCGCATCTCCAGATGAACGACGGCGGCCGATACCGATGCGACGACAATGGCAGGAGCCATATACAGAAGCCATTTCGAAACGCGAAATTGCTTGACCGCCTGATCGGCGTTACGAATAACGAGCAATGTCATTTTTCGATCTTCCCACTGTTTTTTCATGGCGCCTCCTTCTATGACTCCTGAATGGATGCTCTATTGCTATTTATTCTGTAAAACTAAAAATGATGACAATAATAAAATGTTATAGGTCAAAAGCTTTACTTTTAGGCAAATATTGCCGATGAACTAGTAGACATCTATTTTTCAACCATGAAAAGGAAGGATAGGAGACATGAAGGAAACATTGAAGCGCTGGACGCAAAAAACAGCGCAGGTTCGGCTGGGCAACCCGCTCAAGTCGGTAGGCGTGAAGCTTTTCTTATTGTTCTTTTTAAGCATTGTCGCGTTTGTCCTTTATACCGGCATAAGCTCTTACAACATTTCCAGGACGGTTGTACAGGATGAAGTCAGCGATGCGATGCAGCAAACGGTCAAATTGGCAAGCGAAAAGCTGGACATGATGGTAGGCAACTTCGAAACGATGTCCACCCAATTGATTATCGACCAGGAGCTCGTTAAGGCGCTTTCGGATCTGGATAAGACGAAGGAAGCGTACGAGCAAATCCAGCTAAGCAACAAAGTGCGCGATAAAATGAATGCCTACATTTTGGCGAATTCCAATATTTCCGGAATTTACCTGTTCGATGACAAGGGTAAAATCAAGTTTCAGGCCGGAAACGCGGCGAAGCAAACCGATGCCGCATTCAAGGATCAAGAATGGTTCAAGAAAATGGTCGAGCAGAACGGCAGAATCGTCTGGCTTCCGACAAGCAAAGCCGCTTATTCGACCAGCTCGGAACCGAATGTATTCGCGCTGGGCCGTGTCATGAAAAACGCGATGTTCGCCAAAAGCATGGTCATGCTCGTTGAATATAAAGTTTCGACGCTCGTTCAGCCGCTCAGCACGATCCGTTTGAGCGACAACGGCAAAATTATGATCGTCGACCGTACGAACAAGATCGGCGCGATCAAGGACGAAGAGCCGGGGAAATCGTTCCCGGTCAATCTGGTTGAGGCCGAGAAGCAGGCGGAAGCGAATAAGACGAAATATTCGCTAGTCCATATGCAAGACGATGTCGAGCAGCTTGTTATTTATAATGCGATGAACTCGACAAACTGGTTCGTCGTCGGCGTCGTGCCGACGGAGGAGCTGACCGAATCGGCCGGAGAAATTTTCTCCAACATGGTTGTCATCAGTGTGATTGCGGGCGCGATTGCCCTTATTCTCGGCCTGTTCATCGCCCGTTCCATCAGCGCTCCGCTTGTACGGTTATCCGGTTTGATGAAGGAAGGCGAGCAAGGCAACTTGACCGTCCGCTCGAAAATCAAGCGCAGCGACGAAATCGGCCGCCTGGGCGGCAGCTTTAACGAGATGATGAATCAAATCACGAAGCTGGTACAGGAGACGAACCGCTCCGCAGCCGAGGTGCTGAATACGGCGGTGGAGCTGTCCGATGCGTCCAAGAAAACGGCGATTTCCGCCAAGGAAATCGCCGTGGCGACCGAGGAAATCGCGAATGGATCCTCGAGCCTGGCGGTCGAGGCGGAGCGCGGCAGCCATATATCGCAAACGATCAACGACCAGATGAAGCATGTCGTCAGCACGAACGTCAAAATGGGCGAATCGGCAAGCGATGTGTACAAGGTCAGCGAGCAAGGAACGGGCTATATGTCCGAACTGACCGCGAAGACGGGAACGACGGAGACGATGATCCGCTCGATGACGGACAAAGTCACGCATTTGAAGGAGAGCACGCGCTCGATCCGCCAAATTCTCGAAGTGCTCGATAACATGACGAAGCAAACGAACATTTTGTCCCTGAACGCGGCAATCGAAGCATCCCGCGCGGGCGCCGCGGGTAAAGGCTTCATGGTCGTTGCCGACGAAATCCGCAAGCTTGCCGAGCAATCGAAGCAATCGATCGGCGTTGTCGGCGATATTACCGATACGATCGTGAAGGAAATCGACGAGACGGTGAAGGTACTGTCCGAAGCGTATCCGATCTTCCAGGAGCAAATCGGGTCCGTGAAGCAAGCCGACGCAATCTTCGGAACGGTCAAAACGCAAATGGAACAATTCATCGTTCAGCTTGACGGCGTTACCGAGTCGATCGGGGAGCTCGACAAATCGCAGCTCGTCCTATTCGCCGCAATGGATAACGTCAGCGCGGTCGCGGAGGAATCGTCGGCCACATCGGAAGAAGTGGCTTCGCTCAGCTCGGAGCAGCTGCATGTGAGCGAAAACCTAGTTCAGCTGGCCGATAAGCTGGAAACCGTATCGAACGCGCTCAAGGCTTCGCTCTCGCGCTTTACGGTTGACGAAGGACAAGAGAACAATTAGTCTATAAGAGGAAGGACGGCATGCGACAATCGATGCCGCTCCTTCCTTTTTCGAGCTCCAAAAGCCTAGGCATTATGGAATAATAAGGCGGATTTTGCCTAAGATATAATCATGGAGGTGGGGCAAGATGCTGTGGGTCGTCATCGCTCTGCTTATTTTTTTGTTCCAAATTGCGACCATCCTCATCCTCGAATTTCGCCATCCGGCCAAATCGATCGCTTGGTTATTCATTATGTTCGTATTCCCGGCTATCGGTTTCGTCATGTATTATTTTTTGGCCAAAGAGTATAAGCACCGGCGCAAGGTTCGATATAAATGGAGCAAAGTTTCGGAAGAGACGCGGCTTCATATTTTTCGGCATTCCAAAATCGTGCACCGGGTAAGTGATCTGACGAATGCGGAGATGCATCATCAGGAGCGGTTGTTCAGCTTGCTGCAGAACATTCCGGATTCGCCGATTACGAGTTGCAATAAAACGACCGTGCTGACGAATGCGCCACAGACGTACGAAGCGATCCTGGCGGCAATCGACAAGGCGCAAAACCATATTCACCTCGAATATTATACGATCCGGTCGGACGAAATCGGCGAAGTTTTCAAAAGTGCGCTCATCCGCAAAGCGAGGGACGGCGTAAAGGTACGGCTTATTTATGACGGCGTCGGCAGCATGGAGCTGTCGAATCCATATTTGAAGGATCTGAAGGACGCGGGCGTCGAATGCCGCGGTTTTTTGCCGCCGTTTATCGCATTTTTCGACAAGCGGATCAATTATCGCAACCATCGCAAAATCGTCGTTGTCGACGGCCGGATCGGATTTCTAGGCGGCATTAATATCGGCGATGAGTATTTAGGCAAAAACCGAAAATTAGGCTATTGGCGGGATACGCATTTGCAGTTGGAAGGCGATTCGGTCTATTTCCTGCAATTTTTGTTCCTGAACGACTGGTCGCTTGTCAGCCGCCAGAAGCTGATCGGCGAGTCATATTTCCCGATTATGGATTGTCAGGGAGAAGAGCAAGCGCAAATTATCGCAAGCGGGCCGGATGGGCACTGGGACTCCATCCTGGACATGTTCTTTGCCTCGATATCGGTGGCCAAACGGCGGATTTACATCGCAACGCCGTACTTTATTCCCGATCCGAGCATTCTGATGTCGTTAAAAACGGCCGGACTGAGCGGCATCGATGTGCGAATCATTATTCCGGGCGTGCCGGATCATAAGCTCGTGCATTGGGCGTCGTTATCTTACGTTGAGGAACTGCTGCAGGCAGGTGTGAGGTTCTATCAATATCAAAAAGGTTTCATGCACGCGAAGGTGATGATCGTCGACGATTCGCTGGCCTCGATCGGAACGGCGAATATGGACATGCGCAGCTTCTTCAGCAACTTTGAGCTGAATGCGCTGTTGTTCGACCCGAAGACGATCGATCGAGTGGAGAGCGATTTTATGCGGGATATGGCGGACAGCAAGGAACTGACGCTATATGCCTTCGAGCGGAGGCCGCGCACGCAGAAGGCGCTTGAGGTCGTGGCGCGGCTGTTGTCTCCGCTGCTGTAGCGGTTAAGGAATATGACGAAGTACGCGATCGAGCGGCTGCGGAGGAATCTGGGCGAGCAAGTCGCCGGTCGCCGCGAGCCGTTGTTCGATATTAAGCAGGTGAAAATCGGTCGGCCGCGCGCCGGCCTTTACTTCTTCCCAGCGCAGCGGCGTCGAGACGGTCGCGAGCTTGCGGGCGCGCGGCGTATAGGGCGCGGACAACGTTTTACCTGCATAATGCTGCAAGTAGTCGAAATAAATCAGATCGCCGCGGTTCTTCTTCAGCCGCTCGATCGTAAACAGCTTGGGATGTTTCTCCACGAGGTAAATGCCCATGAAATGGCCGATTTTGCGCAGCTCGTCGAACGTGATGCCGTGCTCGATCGGTACGTAGATTTGCACGCCGGTTGCGCCGGACGTCTTGGGCACCGACTGGATGCCCAGCGATCGCAGCAGCTCGCCGACGATGTAGGCCGCTTCCATGATGCGCGGCTCCTCGTCCAGCGACGGATCGATATCGATGAGCCATTCGGACGGAAGCGGGTCGCCGATGTAATGAAACGAGGAGTGAAATTCCAGGCAGGCGAGATTGCCAAGCCAAATCAGCGTCGGCAGCGAATCCAGGTTAATGTAATTGATGCTTTCGTGAGCGGCGGTATGGACGAACGGCGGCTGCGGCTGCGGGCAGTTTTTCTGGTAGAACGATTTGTCCCCCGCGCCGTGCGGATAACGGATCGTCGTTAAATAACGGTTGCGGCAATACTTCAGCAAATAAGGGGACAACGCCGCAAGCTTCTCCAGATATTGAAGCTTCGTAATGCCTTGCTCCTGCCATAGCACTTTGTCCGGGTTCGTGATGACGATTTCGTGTCCTTCGATCATAACGGCCGTTTTGGCGGCGATAGCCATCGGAATTCTCCTTTCCGGTTACAATACTTCCGGGGGCAGCTTGACGATTTTCGGATGGCGGAGCACCCCGGCGGAAGTGACTTCAAGTCCGGTCACGACGCAAGAGAAGGGGCGGCTGAGCCAAATGATATGTTCCTTCTTGAGCTCATCCGGCAGCGCGGGGAAGGGCAACCGCTCCAGCGCATGGCTCGCGGCGTAGCGGTGGATCGATTGCTTGGTCCGGTCGTTTAAGCCTAGCGAAACTTTGCCGAAGAAAACGCCGTCCTGCGCCATGACGAGGCTTGCGACCCGGCCCTCGCGCATGTTGACGCCAACGATGCTGATCTCGAGGAGAAGCGCGGTTTTTTTCTTGAGCCAGTCCCGATGCTTCTTGCCTTCGCGGTACGGGCTCGACAGCCGTTTGCTGACGATGCCTTCCCACCCGTGCGCCTCTACCCATTGCCATAAGGCGTTTCCGTCCGGGAACATATCGGTGACGAACAGGGTTGGAGATTTCGTCGGGAAAATGGCCTTTAACCGGTCGAACCGCTCCTTGTAAGGACGCTCGCGCAAGTCTGTGTCGCCCTCGATCAGCAGGTCGAACAGAGCGTAGCAAATGACGCCTTGGCTGGATGTCGGCGTGCCGATGGAGCGCGACCGCTCGCGCTGCAGCACCTTCGAGAAGCTCGGCCGGTTCAGAGCGAGGTCGAAGTAGACGATTTCCCCGTCCAATAGAAAACGCCCCGGCCTCGGGGCGAGCTCGCGCACAACTTCCGGGTAAATCGTATCCTTGCGCAGCATATTGCGCGAGTAGAGCTCGACGGCGCCGTTGTCGAGTTTGGCCAATATACGGACGCCGTCCCATTTGAGCTGGTAGCCCCAATCGTCGCCGACGGGGATCGTTTCTTCGTGAACCGGTATCATCGGCTCTTGCGGAAGGCGCATATTACGATACCGTTTCCTTCGTCTTGGCCGTGCGCCGTTTCTTCGGAGCCGGCGTGCTGATCGTCACGCTTCCGGCAGCGGGTTCTTCCGCGACTGCGGCGTCTTTGCCCGGCGCTGCACCCGCCCCTGTACCGGCTTTGGGCGGGGTCGTATCAAGCACCGAAGGTTTGACCGCTTCGAGACTCGCCTGTAGCGCGGCCATCAGATCGATGACGTTCGTCACTTGTTTTTCCGGCACAACCTTGATTTCTTCGCCGGCTACTTTTTTCTGGATCAGGTCAATGACCCTCTCGCGGTATTCGTCCCGGTATTTCTCCGGCTCGAACGGAACGGACAGCTGCTCGATCAGCATTTTGGCCATCGTCAGCTCTTTGTCGTTGACGGCGATTTTTTCCGGCAGGTTCGGAACTTGGTCGATCGCCCGAATCTCGTCAGGGTAGAAGATCGTTTCCATCGCAATGCAATTGTCGATGACGCGAATGGCCGCGAGGCTGCCCTTGGAACGGATCGACACGTTCGCGATGCCGATTTTCCCCGACTGGCGCATCGCTTCGAGCAGCAGGTTGTACGCATTGGCTCCGGTCAAATCCGGAGAGAGAAAATACGTTTTCTGGAAATAGATCGGATCGATGTCCGATAAGTTTACGAAGTCGATAATTTTGATTTCTTTGCTTGCTTCGGCTCCGAGCGCATCCAGCTCATCCTTCTCGAACAAGACGAATTTGCCTTTTTCGTATTCGTAACCCTTCGTAATGCCTTCCCATTCCACATCCTGTTCGCAGGTCGTGCATCGGCGCACATAAGCGAGCGGCGTACCGCATTCGCGGTGAATGTAGCGCATCGAAATATCTTTGTCCTCGGTGGCGGAGAACATTTTGACCGGTACATGCACGAGGCCGAAGCTGATCGCGCCTTTCCATACGGTATGCATTTGAATAATAACCTCCTCTATGAAAGCCTGTCCCTATACGAGCAGTATTGCCAATTTTACATCATTTTAGTATATGCGCCTGGCTTGCCCGTTATGTGGGCTAGAAATGTTTGCATGAAATCAAGCCTGTCGGGGAATAGTCTAAATGTTTCAATGACTTTCGAATCCGGAAGGAGGTGGCGATTCGGATGATGATGGATCCGGAACCGAAAAAAGCGGAATGTCACGACGACAGTTGCGACGAAGGCCGCGAAAACAATTTTATGGATGTCGATCGCATGGTCAACGAAGGGCTGGGTGGCGGAACCGTGTCGATGCATAACGGGTTGATCGACGATTCTACAACCGATACGATGGGCGAAAACGACTCGTTGCTGTATTAACCGTTGTTCGGTTCTGCTTTGGCGGTACGGGATGAAAGGAGGGTTATGATGGATATTCAGCGGGCGAAACAAATTTTTAACGCCGAGGATATGATACCTGTTCATCTGGAGGGCAAATCGGTCTGGATCGAAAGTATCGACGAGGCGAACGCCATGGCCACGGTGCAAGTCGGCACCAATCCGATCAATACGAAAACCGTTTCGGTGACGCAGTTAGAGGAAGGGAAATAACGTTCGACAGGACGTTGCCGGGAGCAGGGAGTCCGCATTGGATTCGCCTGCTCTTATTTATGCATAATTAGATATATCAAATCGGAGCACTGATATACCAAATTAAAAATGGAAATAAATATTCCTTTTAATTTCCATATCGAATAAGTGTATAAATAATATATAGCTTTAATAAGCAAATATACTCTAAAATATGCAGTTATTTTACAAAAATATGACTTTTATTTAACATAAAATGTCTAAACGCTATCTTTTGTGTCGAAAATTAAGGGAAAATTTTTCTAGAAAAGGTATGTTCAAATTTTAGTTTTGTACAGTATAATAACTAAAAAAGCAGGCATCCGAAATTGGATATAATCAATTCAAGCGGTTGTTGTGCTTGTTCGAAAACGGAAGGTGGTGCTGGACGGCGAAGTGCTTATCATATGGCATATTTAATTTGAAACGAAACATTACGTAATTCCAAGTTATCCAAACGAACGAGGAGGGTATTCCATGAACAGTAGATTTAAAGCGCTTACAATGATCGTGATTGCCATTATTCTTGTTTTAAGCACAGCGCTCAGTGCCGGTGCGGCGGGCACTGCAACCGAACCGCCGAGCCCTTACAAAGCATTTGATATGAAGGGCGTAACGATTACCTTCTCGAAATGGTGGAACGAGGTTCCGGAGGAAGGCACGCAGGATCGCGAGAAATGGGATGCGAACAAACAGCGGATCGAGAAAAAATACAATGTGAAACTGGAATTCGTCAATGTCGGATATGGCGAAGAAGTGAAGAAGCTCGTGACCTCGTCCCTGGCAGGCAAGGCTTATGCGGACGTCATCCGCACGGAGCTATGGAATATGCCGCAGTTAGCGCAGCAAGGGCTAATCGCCGACTTGACGAAGTTCGATAACTTCAATGATGAGAAGCGCTGGTCCGCATGGGTAAGAAACGACGGCAAATGGGCGGGCAAGCAATACGGCGTATATCCGGCCACTTCGATCGCGCGTACGCTTTGGTACAACAAATCGATGATCGAACGTCTCAATATGCCGGATCCGTATGAGCTGTACAAAAAAGGCCAATGGAACTGGGACAATTTCAAAAAAATCGCCAAAGCGGCGACAAAAGATACGAACGGCGACGGCAAAACGGATATTTTCGGCCTTGCAGCCGCAGGGAATGAAATTACGAACTACATATTGGCAAGCAACGGCGCAGCAGCCGTAAAATTCAACAAACAAGGCAAACCGGGATATGGTCTTGATACTCCGGAGGCAATGAAAGCGCTTAATTTCATGTACGACATTTTCAATGTGGATAAAATCGCCACTGCAGACGATCGCACCAACAAATTCAAAAACGGCCAAGCGGCATTCGTATTGACCGACTTCTGGGATGTTGGAAATTTCGCGGAAATGGATGACGAATATGTGATGCTGTTCTTCCCGAAAGGCCCGGATGCCAAAGATTACGGCGTAAGCACACCGTTCGCGAACCTCGACTTTATTGCGGCCAAATCGGGCAAAGATCCTCAAAAAGTGTTCCAAATCTATAAAGACTGGTATTACAGAACGCTTGATCCGACTCCGGAACAGCGCGAGCAAAGAGCCAAAGACCGTCACGACGCCTTGCTCGCCGAATACGGAAGCGAAATTACCGCAGAAATTTATCCGGAAGTCACGAAACGCGGTCGCTATGAATATTCGTTCTCCTATGGGGTTGACGTGGGCAAAATAGGCGACGGCATCATTAAAGACAAGAAGAAGCCGGCAGCATTAGTCGCTGCGATCAAGCAAGAATCGGTATCCAACATCGTGAAAAACTTTTACGGCGAGAAGAAAAAATAATACCGGCGCGTTTAGGGCCGACAAGCGTTTCGCAGGTTCACTCGTCTCCTTGCGGGGGCGGGTGAACTCTATAAGCGCAGCTTGGGAAAACCGGATCAATCGGGTAGGCTGCAAACGGAGGGTGTTGTCGATTTGTCTCGTACAAAACTGGGGAAAAAAATCGTTTCGGTTGCGATGGCCATGGCTTTGGTTACGTCGGCCGGGTTCCCGGCGGGCGATTCGGAAATTCCGAAAGCACATGCGTCGGACAGCGGGCGAACGGACGACGGCGTTTTGGCCGAGGGAGCTTTCAAGTCGAGAAAAGACGGCTACGATCAATATTTGAAGCAATATGCCGGCACAGCCCAGCCGGACGAAAGTTACGTCATCCATGGAACCGATTATGCACGAATCGAGGGATCCGAGGTTCAAGTGGCGGACAATCTGGAGGGCACCGGGCGCAAGGCGCTGGTCACCGGCGAAACCGGCACGGTGGAATGGCAGGTTGAAATCGGAAGCGAAGGGTTATATAACTTGGGCGTCAGCTATTACCCCGTGAAGGGTAAAGGCACCGACATCGAGCGGGAGCTGTTGATCGACGGGAAGGCGCCGTTCGCGGAAGCGAAAAATTTAATATTCAAGCGGGTATGGGGAAATAAGTTTTCCGATATTCAAAGGGATCGGCTAGGTAACGACGTCCGGCCTTCGCAAACGGAAAGGCCGATGTGGATGGAGGGCGTGCTGCGCGATTCGTTCGGTTATTATGCGGAGCCGTACCGTTTTTATTTCTCAAAAGGGAAACATACCATCTCGTTCGTTTCGGTGAAGGAGCCGATGGCGATCGGGGAAATCCGATTGTTCCGGGAGAAACCACCTTCTCCATACGAGCAGGTGAAACGATATGATCAGGAACAGCGTGTGCCGGAAGTGAAGAACGTCGAGATTAAACTTCAAGGCGAGCAAGCCGCATATAAATCGAATTCAACCTTATATCCTACGATGGATTTGAGCGGACCGTCGGCGGAGCCGTACGAAACGGCAAAACGGCGGGTCAACACGATCGGCGGAGACAATATGTGGCGGCAGCCAGGGCAATGGATCGGCTGGGAGGTCGAAGCGCCGGAGGACGGACTGTACAAAATCGCGGTGAAATACAGGCAAAACATGGTTCGGGGAATTCCTTCGAGCCGCCGGCTTACGATTGACGGGAAGGTGCCGTTTCAAGAAGCGGAGCGGCTGGAATTCAATTATTCCGCCGATTGGCAAATTGACGAGCTGGGTAAAGACGGTGAGCCGTACTTGTTTCATTTGACCCAAGGAAAGCATGTCATTCGGCTCGAGACGACGCTGGGCAGGCTCTCGCCGAGTCTTCAGCAAATCGAATCCAGCGTGTTCGAATTAAACAAGATGTACCGCAAAATCTTGATGATTACGAGCGCAACACCTGACCCGTTTCGCGATTATCGTCTGGACAAACGGCTTCCGGATATGACCGGCGTATTCGCCAAGGAAAGCGAACGAATCGCCGGCGTAGCGGAACAGCTTGAACGAATCGCCGGCGAGAGAACGGACCGAAGCGCCGTGCTCCATTCGGTCGCCGACCATTTGCGCAGCCTTGCGGACCAGCCGGATACGATCGCCGGCAGGTTGAACGACTTCAAGGTCCATATCGGTTCGCTTGGCACATGGATGATGGGCGTAAGCGAGCAAGGGCTCGAAATCGATTATTTGCTTGTCGCTTCCAAGGAGACGGCTTTGCCGGAGGCGAACGCGTCCTGGTTCGAACGTCTCGCCTATCAAATCGGCGTATTTTTCAGTTCGTTTTTTGTCAAGAGCAGCGATTTGGGCGGATTGGAGGACGATCAGGACCAAGGCGGCCGTACCGTAACCGTCTGGGTGACGACGGGGCGCGACCAAGCGCAGGTGATCCGCAAGCTGATTGACGACCATTTTACGCCGGATACCGGCATCGAGGTCAAGCTGCAGCTCGTGCAATCTTCCGTGATGCTGCCGGCGACGCTGGCCGGCACGGGACCGGATGTGGCGCTGATGGTGTCCAGCTCCATTCCCGTCGATTACGCCTTGCGCAACGCGGTTCAGGATATCAGCAAGTTTTCGGATTTTGCCGATGTGAAGAAACGGTTTATGGACAGCGCTTTCGTGACGTATCAGTTTAACGGGGGCGTCTACGCGCTGCCGGAGGAACAGACGTTTCCGATGCTGTTCTACCGTAAGGACGTGCTGGAGGAGCTTCATCTGCCGGTACCGGAAACATGGGACGACGTGTACGCGATCATTCCGGAGCTGCAAAAAAACAATTTGCAGTTCGGCTTCCCGATCCTGTCGAACGGCGTGACGACGTCAGAGGCGATCAACGGCACGTACGCGATGATGCTGTTTCAGCACGGCGGGCAGCTGTACAAGGACGGCGGCAAACAGGTCGACATCGACTCCGAAACCGGCGTTGATGCGTTCGTCAAATGGACGGAATTTTTCTCCTTGTACAAAACGCCGCTCGAATACGATTTCAACAACCGGTTCCGGACGGGCGAAATGCCCCTTGGCATCGTGCCTTATACGAATTACAACGCGCTGACCGTATCCGCGCCGGAAATTAAAGGCCTGTGGGATTTCACGGCGGTTCCCGGCACCAAGCAGGCGGACGGAACGATTCGCCGTGAAGCTGCAGGAGGCGGTTCCGGAGCGATCATGCTGAAGCAAGCGCGCAATAAGGAAGATGCGTGGGCGTTCATGAAATGGTGGACGAGCGCGGCTACGCAAGCATCATACGGGCTGGAGCTGGAGGCGGTCATGGGACCCGCCGCAAGGTACCCGACGGCGAACCTCGAAGCGCTGGGACAGCTCCCTTGGTCGTCGGCCGACAGGCAGAAGCTGAAGGATCAGCAAAGATGGGTTGTCGGATTGCCGGAAATGCCTGGGGGTTACTTCACGGGAAGACATCTCGAAAACGCGTTCAAGCGGGCGGTCGTTCAAGGCGAGGCACCGAGAGAAGCGCTGGAACGCTACGTCGATATCATTAACAACGAAATCACGTTAAAGCGAAAGGAATTTCATCTTCCGTACTAGAGGGGCGGTGGTCTTATCTCAACGCAAACCGATACGAGGCCGGGCTGGAAAGCGTTATTGCCGGCGCGCAAAGCCAAATCGCAAACTTCCAAAGGCTTGCTGCTGAAGGAAGTGGCCCGGTACAAGCATTCGTATATATTAATGGCGCCGTACCTGCTTATTTTTTTCGTGTTTACCGTGCTGCCCGTTGCCGTTTCGTTTACGCTCGGCTTCACGTATTTCAATATGCTCGAGTTTCCGCAATGGGTCGGCTTCGATAATTACGCGCGGTTGTTTTTGCAGGACGACGTATTTCTGATTGCCGTCAAAAATACGCTGCTGTTCTCCTTCATCACCGGTCCGATCAGCTATATGCTAAGCTTCCTTGTTGCGTGGATCATCAACGAAATGCGGCCGAAGATAAGAGCCTTCGTGACGCTAGTCTTTTATGCGCCGTCGATTGCAGGGAATGCGCTCTTTATTTGGCTCATCCTGTTTTCTTCGGATTCTTACGGCTATTTGAATGCGTTCCTGCTCGATTGGGGCTTCATTCTGGATCCGATTCAATGGCTGAAGGATACGCGCTTTATTATGCCGATCATTATTGTCGTCCAGCTATGGCTCAGCCTCGGAACCGCCTTTCTTGCGTTTATCGCCGGTCTGCAGGGCATCGACCGCAGCTTGTACGAAGCGGCTTATGTCGACGGATTAAAAAACCGCTGGCAGGAGCTGTGGTTCATTACGCTGCCGACGATGCGGCCTCAGCTGCTTTTCGGCGCCGTCATCCAGATTACGGCTTCGTTCGGCGTCGCGGAAGTGGCGACTGCACTTGCCGGATTCCCAAGCACCGATTATGCGGCGCATACGATCGTGACGCATTTGATGGACTACGGTTCGATCCGTTATGAAATGGGATATGCGTGCGCGATCGCAACCGTGCTGACGGGAACGATGCTGACGGCCAATTTGCTGATCCAAAAACTGCTGAAGAAAGTAGGCGATTAGCGGGATGAAGCTAAGCCGGCTAGTGAGAATACGGGGAAAGCGGGTGAACCGTTCGTGGGCAGTAGACGTGCTCCTGTTTCTCATCTTGGGCGGAATGGGCGCTTTTATGGCCATCCCGCTCGTATTCGTCATCAATAACGCGTTCAAGCCGCTGGACGAAATTTTTATTTTCCCGCCACGCCTATTCGTTCAGCATCCGACGCTGGATAATTTCAGGAGCTTGTTTACGCTGATGGGCAATTCATGGGTTCCCTTCTCGAGATATTTGTTCAACTCGTTTTTTATCGCCCTTGCGGGCACGGCCGGGCATGTCCTGCTTGCTTCGGCAGCCGCTTACCCGCTGGCCAAGCACCGTTTTCCCGGCAATAAAGTCGTGTTCCGGCTCATTGTTCTGTCGCTGATGTTTGTCGGGCCGGCTACGATGTTCGCCAATTACATGATCATGTCCTGGCTCCATTTTCTCGATTCGTATTGGGCGGTGATCGTTCCGGCATTTGGGGCGTCGCTCGGTTTGTATTTGATGAAGCAGTTCATGGAGCAAATTCCGGACGCTTATTTGGAAGCGGCCAAAATGGACGGCGGCAGCGAATACTACATCTTTTGGAGAATCGTCATGCCGCTCGTCAAGCCGGCTTGGCTGACGCTAATCATTTTTTCGTTCCAAGGCTTGTGGGGATCGAGCGGGGGCAACTACATTTTCAGCGAAGAACTGAAAACGATGGACTACGCCTTCAGTCAAATCCAGGCGGGCGGCATCGTCCGTACCGGGCCGGTAGCGGCGGTCGGGCTGCTGATGATGTCGCTGCCGATCACCGTATTTCTCATTACGCAAAGCAACATCATTCAGACGATGTCCTCGTCGGGGATGAAGGAATGACGGAAGGGGGAGGCGGATTGTCTTGGTTCAAGCTCACACAATGGTTAACGGCGGCCGTTTTTTTGACCGTGATCCTCATGCCGTTCGGCGATCGGGCGTTTGCCGAAACGGAGGACGGGTATAACTATTCCTCGACCGATTTTCCCGTGCCCGCTCCGAACGCCTTCGTTGCGGTCAAGCAAGTATACGGGACCGATCTTGCGGTCGGCGAATTCGTCGATCCCCAGGATCTGTTCGTCGACGGCGCCGGGCGCATCTACGTGCTCGATATGGGGGGCAACCGGATCATATGCCTCGATCGGGAAGGCAAGCTGATCCAGGAAATCAAGGGCTTTCTAAACGGCGAGCAAGAGGAGGCGTTCAGCGAGCCGCAAGGCCTGTTCGTCGAGCCGAACGGGGACATTTACGTGGCGGACACGGGCAACGGGAGGATCGTCAAGCTGGCGCCTGACGGAAAACTGCTGCTGACGATCGGAGCGCCGAATTCGGAAACGCTGCGCGAAGATTTCGAATATAAGCCGGTCAAAGTCGTCGTCGACAAGGCGAAACGGATTTACGCCTTAAGCCAGGGAGCCTACGACGGCATTCTTGAATTCGACTCGTCGGGCAAGTTCAGAGGATTTATCGGGACGAACCGGGTGAAGGTCGATCCGATCACGCTGTTCTGGAAACGGATTTCGACGCAGGAGCAGAAGGATCAGATGTTCCAATTCGTGCCGCTGGAATTCAACAATATCGATATCGACGACAAAGGCTTCATCTACGCGACGACGCCGGAGCAAAAATCGACGACGCCGGTGCTCAAGCTGAATCCGTCCGGGGCGGACGTGCTCCGCAGAGAAGGCTACGTCGAACCGATCGGCGATTTAATTACGCTGCGCGACAAAGCGGTATCCTCGACGATCATCGACGTCGCCGCCGACCGGTACGACATGTACAGCATTCTGGACAGCCAGAGGGGAAGAATATTCACCTACGACTACGACGGCAATTTGCTGTACGTATTCGGCGGGTTCGGCAGCACGAACAACAAGCTCGGCAACCCGATTGCGATCGATTATTTGGACGATCAAATGGTTGTCTTGGACAAAGCGCTGAAGCGAGTGACGTTTTTCAAGCCGACGCCGTATGCGGAGAAAATCCGCGAAGCGACGATTTTGCGGTATTTGGGCAAATCGAAGGAAGCTACTGCCGTATGGAAGGACGTGCTGCACGGCAACTCCAATTTCGACATGGCATACACCGGAATCGGCAAATCGCTGTTCAAAGACAAGCAATACAAGGAAGCGATGCATTATTTCAAGCTCGGCAACGAGGTACAGCTTTATTCCGACGCGTTCAAAAAATACCGGCAGCAGCTGCTGTTCGATCATTTCGGCACGATTTGCCTCACGATTGCCGGGTGTGCCGTTATTTTCTACGTCGTTCGCCGCAAAATCAAGTCCGCGATGCCGGAGAAGACGAGCCATTACGAGGAAATCGGTTTGCTGAAATTTCCGTTTTACGTCATTTCGCATCCGTTCAAAGGGTTTTGGGAGCTGAAATACGAGAGCAAAGGGCGGCTTAAAATCGCGTTCGCGATTTTGCTTGCCGTGCTTCTTGCATCGATTTTGCAGGCGCAGCTCGGCGGTTATATCGTGAATCCGATGCCCGGACAATTTTACAATTTGCTGTCCGACGTCCAGTCTCTGCTCGCTCCGTTTATCCTTTGGTGCATCGCCAACTGGTCGCTCACGACCTTGATGGACGGCGAAGGCAAATTCAAGGAAATCGTCATGGCCACCGGTTACGCGATGCTGCCGCTTGCCGTCGTCTCCTTGCCGCTCGTCGCTTTCAGCAACGTGATCACGGTCGAGGAAGCGTCCTTCTATTATTTGCTCAAAACGGTGGCGCAAATTTGGTTCGTTTATTTATTGTTCGTCGGCATCATGACCGTTCATCAGTATACCCCTTTCAAAACGGTCGTCACGATGCTGCTGACGATCGTCATCATGGGCGTTATCGTTTTCCTCGGCCTCGTCTTTATTAATTTGATGAACGAAATCGTCTATTTTGCCAAGCTGATCTACAAGGAAATGAGCCTGAGGTGAGGAGGAGTTGCGGTGTTCAAGATTAGGATAGCGGTCGTCGCGATGCTGCTCACTCTCATTTTGGCGGCGGCGGCAGGATGCGGCGGACCGGCGCATATGCCGGTAGCGTCGGGCTTGATAGACGGGAAGGAACCTGTGGCGGAAGCCGGCAACGCAGCGGAAGCCGATATGGCGATTACGGATCCGGCGGAAGAAACGGCGGGCAGTATGAAAAAAGCGGCCGAGAGCAACGAGCTCGCGTTGTACGTGGACGAGGAGACAACCGAAATCGCCGTGCTGGACAAAACGTCGGGCATGCTGTGGCAGTCCAACCCGGCCGACAAGCAGAACGACAGCGTAGCCTCCGACAAAAACAAGGACCGGCTGTATTCGCAGCTCGTTCTTAATTATTACGACGACAAAGGCCAAAGCTTTTTTATGGATAACTATTCGTTCAGCGTCGGGGCCAAAGAGTTCAAGATCAATCCGATCAAGGGCGGAATCGAAATCGTTTATACGATGGGCAACAACAAGAAAGGTTCGGACAACATCCCGAAGGTCGTCGACAAAAAACGGTTCGAGGAAAAAATATTGAACAAGCTGAACGATTCGTTCCGCGACGCGACGCTGAAATATTACCATTACAACAAAGCCGACGATACGTACGTTCGCGAGCCGATGAACGAGCTCGGCGTCCGGTTTATGCTGAAGGTGCTCAAAAAAGTCGGATATACGGCCGAGGATTTGGCTATCGACAACAAAGGCCGTGAAGATAACGCCAACGGAGGCGACAAACCGAAATTCGAGATCACCGTCCAATATACGGTCAACCAAGACAAATTCGTCGTCAATATTCCGGCCGGGCGGATCAAGCAGTCGGGCAAATACAAGCTGTATCAACTCGACGTGCTTCCGATGTTCGGCGCAGCAGGGAAGGATAAGGAAGGATATTTGTTCATTCCTGACGGCTCCGGCGCGCTTGTTTATTTGAACCATGACAAAACCTATGCGCAGCCGGTCAAGCTGCAAATGTACGGCTACGACAAGACGCTGAAACTGGAAGATCGGCCGCAGCAGGGGGAGACGGCGCGTTTGCCGGTTTTCGGGATGAAGCAGAACGACCAGGCGTTCATCGCCATTATCGAAGAAGGCGACGCGCTCGCCAACGTTCAGGCGCAAACGAGCGGCATGACGGATTCGTACAATGCGGTTAGCAGCGGGTACACGCTGATGCAGAAAGGGAAAATCGACCTGCGGATGGGCGAAAAATCCCAATCGCTCGATACGTTCCAATCGAAGCTGTATGAGGGAGATATCCGGATCCGCTATCGGTTTCTGTCCGGTCAGGATGCCGATTATACCGGAATGGCCCGTTATTACAGAGATTATCTTGTCGACCGGTACAATTTAACGAAGCAGCCGACGGGTAAAGATATGCCGTTTATCGCCAACTTCATCGGCAGCATCGTCAGGCCGAAATCGTTTCTCGGCATTCCTTACGAATCCGTAACGCCGTTAACGTCCTATGACCAAGCGACTGAGCTGCTGGAAATGCTTCGCAAGGAGCAGATTGCCAACGTTAAATTGAAGGTTGAAGGATGGTTCAACGGCGATATTCGCCATGATACGCCCGACACGATTGAGCTGAACGGTTCGATGGGCGGCCGGAAGTCGTTCGATCGGCTTGTCGGTTACGCGAAGGAGCACGGCGTCTCCTTGTACCCCGACGTCTCCTTTTTGCGGCTCTATCACGGCAGCGGCGGCATGGCGGCGTATAATCTGGACCGGGATGTACAGAAAGATTATTTGATGGATCCGATTACGGAGAAGCGAGGCCAGTTTTCCCATTACGTGCTGTCTCCGCGCTACTTGCCGGGAATCGTCGATTCGTTTATCGGCGAAGCGGAAACGATCGGACTTCCGGGATTGTCGCTTCGCGACTTGGCCGACGAGATCAACTCGGATTTTGACCTGGACGATACGATCGACAGGCAAACCTCGCTGCAGCTCAGCCGGCAGACCATTCGGAAGCTGGATGACCGTCTCGGCCATCTCATGGCGGAAGGCGGTAATGCGTATGCGATTCCTTATGCGGAAGCGATGGTTGACGTGCCGCTTCAATCGAGCGGGTTCAATATCGTCGACGAAGACGTTCCGTTTTATGCGATGGCGTTTCACGGCTATGTCGATTTTGCGGGTAAACCGTTTAACTATTTGCAAAATTCGCAGCTGAACCGGGTGTATCTGCTCAAATCGCTGGAATCCGGCGCATTGCCCTACTATTCGTGGTTTTACGAGAGCAGCGAGCTGCTGAAATATACGAACTACACCGATTTATACGCTTCCGACTATCGGGACAGCTTTGACCATGCCGTCAAAACGTATAAGGAAATGAACGAATTCGAGAAAAAAATTAGAGGGCAAACGATCGCAAGCCATCGCAAGCTGGCCGACCGGGTGTACGAAACGGTGTTCGAAAACGGCGTATCGATCATTGTCAATTATAACGAAGCGCCGGCAACACTAGACGGAGGTATATCCGTCGACCCATTCGGCTACAAGGTAGGTGATCCGCGTTGAAGAAGCTGCTGACGGCAAGGCGTCTCGGACTCGGGCATAAGAGATCGCTGCTCGGCGTTGTTTTTGTCGCCCCGTGGCTGATCGGTTTTATCGTTTTGTTCCTCGTTCCGCTGTTTCAATCTTTGACTTACAGCTTTCAGTCGCTAAGAATCGAAGAAGGCGGATTTCAAAGCGAAAGCGCCGGTTTCGGCAATTACAAGGATTTGTTTTATACCGACCCGACATTTCGTAAGGATCTGCTTGATGCGATACAGCAAATGATCGTCAATGTGCCGATCATCGTCATATTCAGCTTGATCATCGCCGTTATTTTGAACCATAAATTCAGGGGGCGAATGTTCGTCAGGGCGGTGTTTTTTCTCCCGGTCATTCTCGGCACGACCGTTGTATCGCTGCAGGACAACTTTGCGGCTTACCTCGCTATGGGCGGCGACAATGCGGAGACTGCGGATGCGTCGGCTACGATGTTCCACTCCGGGTATTTGAAATTTTTGCTGATGCAAATGATTAATTTCGGCGGATCGACCAGCCTCGTCTTCATTAACTACATCGTTGGCGCCGTGGACCGGATTTACGAAATCGTCGCCATGTCCGGCGTGCAAATCCTGATTTTCCTCGCCGGCTTGCAGACGGTGTCGCCCCAGCTTTACGAGGCGGCCAAAATCGAAGGCGCCACGGGCTACGAAGCGTTCTGGAAAATTACGTTTCCGATGATGTCGCCGCTCATTTTGACCAATGTCGTTTATTCGATTATCGATTCGTTCGGCCGCAACAAAATATTGCTGCGCATGAACGACGCGATGTTCGTTCAGAACAATTTCGGGCAAAGCGCGGCCATGGCCTGGGTGTACTTCCTCACAATATCGCTGATTTTGGCTGTTGCCGTTGGGTTCATTTCAAGAAAAGTGTTCTACTACGAATAACGACGGGAAAGGGGGACTTGCCGCATGGAACAAGCCTATAGAAGAACGGCGAAAAACGTAAACGCCAAAATCGGAAGCCTAGTGCGCAACTATAACGCCGGGAAAAAAATGAAGTCGGCGGTATGGATTTTGTTCCGGACACTATTGTTGTTCGGGCTGTGCTTTATTATTTTGTATCCGCTGGCCGTGAAGGTGCTTGTCGCCCTGAAGCATAAGGACGATATTTTCGATCGGACGATATTTCTTATTCCGAAGCATTTTACGCTGGAAAATTTCAAGTTTGCCTGGCAGCAAATGCAATATGTGCACTCGTTTCTCGATTCGATCGTGATCACGGTGCCGACCTCGCTATTGCAAATGGCTTCCTGCGCGCTTGCGGCGTACGGCTTCACACGGCTTAAATTTTTCGGAAGCAACGTGTTGTTCGGGCTAGTCGTATTCAGCATTATCGTCCCGCCGCAAACAATTATGATTCCGAGTTATTTGAACTACCGTTTTTTTGATCTGTTCGGCCTGATGAAGCTGTTCACGGCAAGCGGCAGCGTTAATTTGCTGGAGTCGAATTGGCCTTTCTACATCTCTTCGATCACGGCGTCGGCGTTAAAAAACGGGCTGTATATTTATATTTTCAGGCAGTTTTTCAGGTCGATGCCGAAGGAGCTTGAGGAAGCCGGCTTCGTGGACGGGGCGGGCACGTTCCAAACGTTCCTGCGCATTATCGTTCCGAATACGATGCCTGCTTTTATGATCGTGTTTCTGTTCTCCTTCGTATGGCAATGGGGCGACACATATTATGTCAATCTGTACTATACGGTGCCGTTCGGCCTGGCCTCGCAATTGAAGGCGATGAGCGGAATCGGCTTTTGGGACCAGCTGGTGTACCGCGACATGCTGATGAACGGGGGCGTCGTGTTGTTTATCGCGCCAATCTTGCTTTTGTATTTGTTCGTGCAGCGGTATTTTGTCGAAAGCGTCGAAAGAAGCGGTTTGGTCGGATAAAGTTAGCCGGGATATCGTTGGCAGCATCACGTTGACAGGATAATGATATTAGCGAGAAAGGGATGAAACGATGGGACAGATGGAGCGGACGGAGCAGTTCGAGGAAACGGGGCAGACCGAGCAGACTGAACAGAAGGAACAGTTCGAGGAAACGGAGCAGACGAAACAGTACGAGGAAATGGAGCAGACGGTGCATTTGGAGCAGGGGCACGCGATGAACCGTCCCCGGCCTGTCAGGGCATTTCATTTGCGTTTCGGTTCCAGTGCGCTCGTGGAGCCGTTCAAACGATTTATCGAGCATGTGTTGGCGCCGAGAGGCGTGAACCATTTGATCATTGAATGCAATACCTCGTTTGCGTTTGAATCCCATCCGGAAATATCCGACGGAACGCTGACGAAGCGGGATGCGCGGGACATATCGGCGTTTTGCCGGAAGCTCGGCATTCGGGTCATTCCGCTGTTCCAATGCCTCGGCCACCAAGGCTGGGGCGGATCGCCGAACAGCATATTGAGGCGCCACCCCGAATTTGACGAAACGCCACACGTGCCGCTGGACGCGAAGTGGCCGGACTTTTTTTGCCGCAGCTGGTGCCCGTTGCACCCGGGCGTGAACGCGCTCGTCTTCGATCTAATGGACGACATCATCGACGCGTTCGAGGCCGATGCTTTCCACGTCGGGATGGACGAGGTATTCGCGCTGGCGGACGACCAGTGCCCGCGCTGCCAAGGGAAGCCGAGAGCCGAGCTGTTCGCCAAAGCGGTGAACGATTATTACGGGCACCTGAAGCAACGCAACGTCGATATGTTTATGTGGGGCGACCGGCTGAACGATAGCGCCAAAACCGGCTACAACGAATGGGAAGGGGACACATTTGGCACGCATGTTGCGATCGATGCCATTCCTCGGGACATTACGATCCTCGATTGGCATTACGAGAAGCTGGACGCCTATCCTTCGGTCGGCATTTTTCTGCGGAAAGGTTTTACCGTTTGGCCCTGCTGCTGGTTCAAAACGGAGGCGGCGCTTCATTTTCTTGCCGAAAGCAGGAGAATCGCCGAAGCGCTTGGCGCGGAGGAACGGATGCCGGGCATGGTCGTTACGTCGTGGAACCATTGGAGCCGGGAAGCGTTCGAAAGCTGTATAACGAATACGTCTGCGCCGGAGAAGGAAATCGACGAATTATACGTAACGTTGGACACGATCACAGGCATGTTAAGATCATGGGGAGAAGATGGTGGAGACTATGAGGATGTGCCTCTCATTTCGTAACGGTCGGATTTTGCGCCGCCGTATCTTATATTGCTAAACGCTCACATCCTCACGAAAGCGGCGCGGCGTCCAAAGCACCGAAGGAATGAAGCACCGACGCAGCGATGAAAGCAACACTTATCGATGGCAAGATGAAGCAGCGCCGCACGCAGGGGAATGTGCATACGGCGCTGCTTTTCTTATGTCGAAATCCCCTTCGCTCAGGTAATTTTATCGGTACCTTATTGTGGAAACGGAGTAGCTTTCCTTTCGTCGAATCTCCTTCGCTCAGGTAATTTTATCGGTACCTCATTGCGGATACTGGGTTGCTTCCTTTTCGTCGAAATCCCTTTCGCTCAGGTAAATTTGTCAGTGTCTCATTGCGGATACTGGGTTGCTTCTTTTTCGTCGAAATCCCCTTCGCTCAGGTTTGTTGTTTGGATAAGCCTATCATAGCGGGGAACTCGGAATACCTGATTAGACAATACTAGCCTATTAATAGTATAGAGTTGACGTATGGTATGCAATCGAAGCCGATGATCCTGAGGGAAGGGGATACCGGCAAAAGAGAATTATCGGAATTGCTCCAAGGGGTCGGCCGCTGAATCACTATCGAACACTATATCTGTTAAATACGCGAGATTTGATTAATATCGAACACTATCTCTGTTTACGCGAGATATGATTACTACCCACGACACCTGTTAATATGCGGGATTTGATTACTATCCACGACACCTGTTAATATGCGGGATTTGATTACTATCCACGACACCTGTTAAATACGCGGGATATGGACATTGCCCACAACTATACCGTCTCAGTCTGAATTAGCCCCTGTTTTATGAGCTCACGTAGCTCCTCCCGCAGTTCCCGCTGCAGCCGGCTGATCACGGCATAATCCGTTGCTTCGACGTATATTTGCTTCAGCAGATCCGAATGAATCTTCGCTTCCGCAAGGAACCCGGTCGCTTCGCGGATTGCGGCGGAATATCTCGCTTTGATCTCCCCGATCGGTTCGGCATAGGCTTCATCCGTCCCGGGAGCCATCGTTCGCTCGTACATATCGAGAATTTCGTCGCCTTCGCGGTTCGGAAAATGCTCATGCGGCGCGGTGCTGTCGAATATCGCGACACTCCGTTCCGGAAAGATGAGCATATCGAGGCTGTTCGGATCGAAGCCGCAATGGAATACGTCCACATCGATACCATGTTGTTCCGCTGCGGCCGCCAGTTTCTTGAGCATCGTCGATTTGCCCGAACCGGGCCGGCCTTTTATGAAAATCCGCTTCGCCGCTTTGGCCGTCAGATTGGGCACATAATCAACCGATCCTCGAGGCGTCGCCGCACCGAGGAATAAGTGACGCACGATGGCGGCTTTTGTGCGAGTTTCGTCACCGATCCATGCGTCGATTAGCTCCTGCGTCACTTGCTCCGCTTTGCCGAAGTCCATGCTCCCGATATAATAAGCTTCCCACTCGTCGTGAATGCGGAGCGCCTTGTCAAACGTCTCGTATGCTAGACCGTAAGCTGCATCGATGCGTTCTCGGAATGTGCGGATTTGCTCTTCGTTCGATGCCAAAGCGGATGTGTTCAACGCCTGATCAAAATCTAGCCGGTGAATCGTCGGTCCTTTAACCGCGCCGGACAAAACATCTCCGCCTGCGCTTCCGTCAACGATCCCGATCTTGGCATCGGTGAAGATGACCCCGTCAAGCCGATCGGCTTCCAACGGGGAATGGAATAGCTGCACGTCCCGCCCGCCTTCTCGCATCTCCTCGGCAATTTGCTGCAGCACCGTCGATTTTCCCGTACCCGGGCTGCCCGAAATCACATAAATCGTGGTTAAGCCTTGAAAAGCGGATTCGTACAAATTATAGCGTCCTCTTGCCGTATTACCGGCCGCAAAATAATGTGTTGCGTTTCCCGTCATGTACTTGGCGCTCCTTTCGGTAGTCGAAAGATTGTTATGCCATAATATATGTCGCGCGGCCGGTTGTGTGTTCGCCTACTTGGCGTAATCAATATGCTTTACATCCGTTCCGTAAACGAATAAGCTAAATATAATCGAATGGGAAAAGTTGGGGGGATGGGACGATGAGCAGGACGATCGAAAAAATCCGATGGGGCGTTCTTGGGACAGGCAAAATTATTGGAAAAGCGGGTCCGGGTATCAGTCAGTCGGACAACGGCATATGGCTCGGCGTGGCCGGGCGCAATGGGGAAACCGGGGCGGCTGCGGCCGAATTGTACGGTGTTCCCCGCTCTTTTTCGTCGTATGCCGATCTCGTCGATGATCCGGATATCGATGCGGTATATATCGCGCTGCTGAATCATTTGCATTACGAGTGGGCGCTGCGGGCGATTGAAGCGGGCAAGCATGTTCTGCTTGAGAAGCCGTTTACGCTGCATGCCGGACAGGCGCTGGAACTGCAATCGGCGGCAGCCGCGAAAGGCGTCATGTTGGAGGAAGCGTTCGTATGGCGCTATTACGAAGCGTTTGCGGAAGCAAAACGGCTAATCGAAGAAGGGGCGATCGGCAAGCCCGGGATGTTCTACGGGCATTTTTCGTTCGTGGCGTTCGACGAAAGCACGCGTTGGGTAAAAGAGTGGGGCGGCGGCGCGATGTGGGACGTCGGCTGCTACCCGGTCGCGTGGAGCCGGTATTTGCTCGGTGCCGAGCCGGAGTCGGCGGAATGCGCGATCGAGTGGGATGAGGCGCGAGGCGTCGACAAAAGAGTAATCGGCACGCTGCACTATGCGGGTGGCGTGACGGCGCATATTTGCGCATCGTTCGACATGCGGGGCGGCGCCTATTGCGAAATCGTCGGCAGCGAAGGCAAGATGAGGATCGATAATATCGGGACAGCCAGCGAGCTTACGTCAGTGCTAACCTTGAATGGGGTAACGTCAAGCTGGACAACCGACCGGGTCACGCCGTTCCGCAAGCAGATGGAGGCTTTTGCCGACTGTATTCAGCGGCGGGTAAGCCCCCGGTACGGAGTGGACGATGCCGTAAGCAATATGCGCGCGATCGATGCCTTATTCGAAGCGGCACGCATTGGGGCGAAGGTTTCGGTACGCAGCTAGCCGCGTAGTCCGGGGCAGCATGAGCGCTTTATCGCTGCCCTGCCTCGTATTGCGCGATAAGCTCAGGTGAAGCGTCGCTGCGCCAAGCCAGTTCCAAAGCGGCGCGAAGCTCGGCCTCATCTATTTGATCCAGCCTTACAAGCATCAGCGGGAAATTAGTATAGCTTTCCGTAATATAGTAGATGTCGGGCTTGTCCTGGATCAGCTTTTGTCTGGTCTCGGCGTCTACTTTCAGAACAAGCGTCGCATCGTCGTCATGCATGCGGGCATAAGGTTTTTCTCCTACGCGGAACGATTTGGTACCGAAGGTCGTTGTTTCCTTCGTTCCCGGCAACGACATCGCGACGGACCATACGAAACTTACATAACTTTTACGCATTCAAGCACCTCTTATTCATTTCTTTCAATTTATTGTGTCGGAGCATAAGGCTACCGTTCATTTTACACCATTTGCGACGATCTTTCACGTTCCGAAGAGCTAAAAAGCGAACCGCTGCGACAGCGCTTCGCTTTTTTTTGGGCTCTGCGCGCGTTTTGGAAGAGCTGCTTCCGGAGCAGCAGAACTCGATGATGAGTGGCGCCGGGGGACAAAATGGGCCATACGTATCGGTCCACATCAACTCACGCTTCCATAGGCAAATCATTCGATACTTCGGCAGGGGCTCAGCGAAACTCAAACGGAACGTCGGTTTCTCCCGTTGCATGTTCCAAAGCTTCTGTAATTAGGCTTGTGTAGCGGTGAAACAACCATTCTCGTTGAAATTGGCTGCAGCAGACGATGACGAGCCGTCCTTCCTCATATACCGCCGATGTGCTGGCAATCCAAGTCCGGTAGCTGGGGCCGGAAATCCGTTCCTGCAAGTAAGCTTGCGCTTTCGTCCAAATGCGATCGGCATCCTCGAAGGGGGAATCGCCAGTTTCTTCTTTATTCGTAATGCTGCCGTTCCTGCCCTTCAGCAGGTCGTCGACCGTTATGTCGAACAAAATCGACAGCCGAACGACGGTTTCGATGTCTGGCCACGATTCTCCACGTTCCCACTTGGAAACGGCTTGGTGCGTAATTTTCAAATGATTCGCCAGTTCGGTTTGGCTCAGTTTCTTCTCTTTCCTAAGGCTGGCAAGCGTCTCTCCAAAATCTTGTATCGTCAATCAACAGGCCTCCTAACGCGCGGATATGCGGATGAACTAATTGTACAGGTTCATTGCAGGACATGCATCAACCTGTCGGTTGCAGGCGAGTTGCAGCTTCACGCAACTATGGGTTGCAGAACGCTGTGGATAATTTTTTCGCTGCGGATCCGCAACAAACGTCGGCTTCATGTGCGCTTGCTGAACGATCGACTGTTGCGGCGTAAGGCTTTGACCGATATAATGATGACAGCAAAAAACGGAAGGTGAGCATATGGCTAAGCTCGACGAATTTGCCCTCATCCGGCTGCTGACAGACGGGAGGCAGTCTCCGGAGCGGCAGCGGGAGCAAGGAGTTATCGTTGGCATCGGCGACGATGCGGCGGTCGTCGACGGCTTCGGGAGCGGGCAGCAGATCGTGGTGTCCAGCGATACGATGGTTGAGGAAGTGCATTTTAACCCGTATACGATGCGCGATACCGACGTCGGCTACAAAGCGCTTGCCTCCAATGTCAGCGACATGGCGGCGATGGGCGCCGTTCCGCGGTACGCGCTCGTTTCGCTCAGCGTGCCGAAAGCCTATTCGCCGGAGAGGATCAGCCGGCTGTACGACGGGCTGTACGAATGCGCCGAACGGTACGGCGTCGCGATCATCGGCGGCGATACGACTTCGGCGCCGCAGCATCTCGTCGTGACGGTGACGATATTCGGCACCGTCACGGCAGGACAAGCGCTGCTGCGCTCGGCGGCTCGCCACGGCGACGCCGTGTTCCTGACGGGCGACCTCGGCTGCTCGGCAGCGGGGCTGCACTACATGCTGCAGCACCGGCTGCCGGCCGAGCAGGTCGCCGCGGAAGCGGAAGCACCGCTTGCGCTCATCGAGGCGCATCGAAGGCCGCAGCCGTCCGTCGCGGCAGGGAAGCTGCTCGCGAGCGGCGGCTTCGGCCACGCGCTGAACGACGTGAGCGATGGGCTGGCCAGCGAGGCGTGGGAAATCGCCGAGGCGTCGGGGAGCGGCATCGTGCTGGATGAATCGCTCATCCCGGTGCGGCCGGATTTGCAAGCTTATGCCGAAGCGGCGGGCGTCGACCCGCTCGAATGGATTTTATACGGCGGGGAAGATTACCAGTTAATCGGCACGATGGCACCGGAGGACGTGGCTCGGGCACAGCTCGCATTCCACGAGCAAGGACTAGCCTTCACCGTGGTCGGTCGGGTGGATGGCTCGTTCGCCGGAGTGAAGCTGCGCACGGTACAAGGCGAATTAAAGTCCATCGGCAAAAAGGGCTACAATCATTTTGAATAATCGGTGCGTTGGTTCGGGTGATTGATTGCTCGGGAAATAAACGGCTCAGCGCGGCAAACGACATCGGTTAAACGGGGGCGGACGGAAGTTGAAGTATGTTTATGATTCGCAAGATGAACGGGATACGGAAAAGCTCGCGGCGGCGCTGGCGAAGCTGATGGCGCCGGGCGCCATGGTTGCCTTGGACGGCGACCTGGGGGCCGGCAAAACGAGGTTTTCGTCGGGGGTTGCCGCCGCGCTTGGCGTAGAGGGGATCGTAAACAGTCCGACCTTTACGATTATTAAGGAATACGAAGCGGCAACGATGCCCTTTTATCATATGGATGTGTACCGGCTTTCCATGATGGAAGCGGACGAGCTTGGCCTGGACGATTATTTTTACGGCGGCGGGGTTACGCTGGTAGAGTGGGCAAGTCTTATCGAGGAATTGCTGCCGCAGGAACGGCTGGCGATTTATATCGAGCATCGCGGCGAAACGGAGCGGCGGTTTGTGCTGACGCCGTATGGCGAGCCGTATTCGGCCTGGTGCGAAACTTTACGAGGGAATGGAGTCTTACGAAATGACGAAGGACAATAACGGCGCGCCGCGCATACTCGCGATTGATACGTCAACGGCGTCGCTCGCGGTGGCGGTGGTTGCGGAGGGCGAGCTGCTCGGACAGCATCTATCGAAAGCGGAGCGGAATCATTCGATGAATTTGATTCCGAGCATTCAGTCGCTGCTGCAATCGCTTGACATGCGCCCGGCGGACATCGACGCGGTCGCGGCAGGGCAAGGGCCGGGCTCGTATACGGGCGTGCGCATCGCCGTCAGCGTAGCGAAGACGCTAGCCTGGTCTCTGCAAAAGCCGCTGATCGGTGTGTCGAGCCTCGAGGCACTTGCGGCGGGCGGCTTGAAGCAAGCGCGCGCGGAGCTGCAGCGATCCTCATCCGACGATGAAGGCGTCACTTGGGTTGTACCGCTGATGGATGCCCGCCGGGGTCAGGTGTTCACCTCGCTGTTCGCGGCGACATCGTCCGGCTGCTGGATACGTCTTGCCGATGACGGCATCCGATTGATGAGCGACTGGGCGGAGAATCTCGCGAAGCGGGCTAAGGAAGGAACACCGGAAGCGGCGCAAGAACGTGGTAATGAGGCGATAAGCGACAGCGAAACAACCGGCGCATACGGCGAACAGAGGGGACAGGCCTCCCTAGGCGTTGCTCCGGGGCGTGCGGAAGACTTTTCTGTTTTGGCAGATAAGCCTCAGCGCATTTACTTCGTCGGAGAAGCCGAACCGCACTTGGCCGCGATTGAGAGGCTTGGCGAGCTATGGCCCGGCGATATCCACAGCTGCAGCTGCGACTTGCAAGCTGGCGACGTTGGTTATCTGGCAGCAAGGAAGCTGCAGGAAGGCTCGCATGAAGATATCCATCGTTTCGTGCCGAATTATACCCAGCTGGCCGAAGCGGAAGCAAAGCTGCTCGCGGCGCAGGCAGCCAAGGCGAAGGAAAAGAATGCCGCGGAAGCGGGTCATCATTAATAACAATTTTCAAAAACGGCTTTCGCACGCCACGCGGGAGCGTGGATTGAAAAATCGGGAGATAAGCCAATGATCGAATTTATAGGGGAAATCGAAGAGTCTCTTCTCGTATTCCGCTCCATGCGGCTCGAGGACATCTCGCATATTTATGCGATCGAATCGGAGGCGTTCAGCGCTCCCTGGTCCGAGGGCGCATTTTACAACGAGCTGACGAGCAACCATTTTGCGCATTATATGGTGATGGAATACGACGGCGACATTGCGGGGTACGGCGGCATGTGGGTCATCATCGACGAAGCGCATGTGACGAACATTGCCGTTCGCAAGGAATACCGGGGACGCAAGCTTGGGGAAAGGCTGCTTCGCGAGCTGATGAATACGGCATCTTTCCTCGGCGCGAAGCGGATGACGCTGGAAGTGCGCGTGTCCAACGTGGTTGCGCGGAATTTGTATGCGAAGCTGGGATTCGTCGAATCCGGCGTGCGCAAAGGCTATTATTCGGACAACCATGAGGATGCCATCATTATGTGGGCGGAGCTTGGACCTTACGTTCCTTCGGATGACAGAGAGCAGGTGATAGCAGATGAGTAACGGACAAATACCGGATGGATCGGTCCGGGAGAAGGATCGGGAGAAGGATCGGGAAGATGCCGCCGCGCAGCAGCACGCTGCGGGGGGCGGTTACATTCTTGCCGTAGAAACGAGCTGCGACGAAACGTCGGTCGCGATCGTCAAGGACGGGAAGATGATATTGTCGAACATGGTGTCCAGCCAAATCGAAACCCACCGCAAGTTCGGCGGCGTCGTGCCGGAGATCGCCTCGCGCAAGCACGTCGAAACGATTACGGTGATGCTGGAGGAGGCTGTTCAGGAAGCGGGCATTACGACGCGGGATTTGTCGGCGATTGCCGTCACGCAGGGACCCGGGCTTGTCGGCTCCTTGCTCGTCGGAATCGTCGCCGCCAAAGCGCTGGCTTTTGCCCTTGACGTGCCTCTGATCGGAACGCATCATATCGCCGGACATATTTATGCGAACCGGCTCGTCCAGGAGCTGACGTATCCGTGCGTCGCGCTGGTCGTATCGGGAGGGCATACGGAGCTTGTCTATATCGAGCGCGAAGGCGTGTTCCGCATCATCGGAAGAACGCGCGACGACGCGGTCGGCGAGGCGTACGACAAAGTGGCGCGCGCCTTGCACTTCCCGTATCCCGGCGGGCCGCATGTCGACCGTCTGGCGGCGGACGCCGACGAGGCGATCTGGCTGCCGCGCGCGTGGCTGGAGCCGGAGTCGTACGATTTCAGCTTCAGCGGGCTGAAATCGGCTGTGCTCGCGCAGATCAACCAGTCGCGCATGAAAGGCGAGCCGCCTTCGGCCGCAGCACTTGCGCGCGGCTTCCAGGAATCGGTCATCGACGTGCTTGTCGGCAAGTCGATGCGTGCGGTGGAAGAATTCGGCGCGAAGCAGCTGCTGCTGTGCGGCGGCGTCGCCGCCAACCGCGGGTTGCGCACGGCGCTTGCCGCCGCTTGCGAGACCGCGGGCGTGCCGCTGCTCGTACCGCCGCTCTCGCTATGCACCGACAATGCCGCGATGATCGCGGCGGCCGCCCACCTGAAGTGGGAGCGGGGGCAATTCACGCCTCTCGACATGAAGGCGGAGCCGCTGTTTTCGCTTGAGGCATGGTCGGTCGAATAGAACCGGCCGTTAGAAGGTCCGCAGGGCATACTTTGCCGCTGCGGATTTTTTGCGCGTGGGTACTTCGCTACTCGCTACTCGTTACCGGGTACGCGCCAACCGCGATTTAACGCTTCTTATCGTGAGTTCATTCGCGTTTTTTGATTTCATTCCGACGATGTGAGAAAATATGAGGAAATGGTTTAAAGGGAGAGAGCACTGTGTTTCTTCGACGTGAAAGCATCCAACAATATATCAGGCTTTATCCGGTCAATTCACTGATCATTCTGGCCAATCTGGTGATGTGGGGGTTGATGGAGTGGTATGGCTCCTCCACCGACTCCAATACCCTTCTCCGATTCGGGGCAATATTCGATACGCCGTTCATTCACCCGGAACCGTGGAGATTCGTAACCGCGGCGTTCCTTCATAACGGGGGAGCGCACCTGTTCTTCAACTGCTTCAACTTATACGTATTCGCCGCGCCGCTGGAGCGGATGTTGGGTTCGTTCCGCTATTTGTTTTATTATGTGATGTGCGGCATCGCGGGGAACATTGCAAGCTACTGGCTGCATTCCGATGTTTTCGTGTCCGTTGGCGCGTCCGGAGCGATTTATGGCGTCTATGCCGCGTATTTGTATTTAGCCTTGTTCCGCAAGGACATCATCGACAAAGAAACGTCGCAAACGGTCGTCACGATCCTTATCATCGGTGGACTGTACTCGTTCGTCGTGCCGAATATCGACCTATACGCACATGCGGGCGGTTTTGTCGGGGGATTGATTCTGATGGCTCTGATTGCGCTGTCGATCCGCAGAAGACGGAGATAAATCATTTAACGTATAGTCGATTTCTGAAAAATTAGAATTGACAGACGATTTATTACATACTATAATGTGAAACAATCCAAATATTGCAATAACGCTTGGATCAGGATCAGTAAGGTGAACCGGGTAACAGAGAGCTGCGGGACGGTGCAACGCAGCCGAAGGGACGCTTGAAGCTCGCCTGGGAGCGGTGCGGTGGAACAAGGTACTGCAGACCGATACAGTACATCGCAACGGGTAACCTCCGTGACAGGGTGCATGAAGCCGTCAATTCGGCATCATGCTGAGGTGGGTTCGCGAGCGGCGAGCCAACAAGAGTGGTACCGCGAGGGCAATGGCCTGTCGTCTCTTTCAACGGAGAAGGCAGGTCTTTTTGGTTTTTTTTTGGGTGATGACCAAGCAAAAAGAATATTTCGATAAACGCAAGGAACGGGAGCAGTAAGACGATGAGCCTCGTACAGAGAGCTGCGGGATGGTGCAACGCAGCTGAGGACCCGTCCGAATCTCGCCCGGGAGCGGCGCGGTGGAACACGGCTTGGCGCTGGCCGTACAAGTAAACCGCGACGGCTAACCCTCGTGAACGGGTGCATCGGAAGCCGAACGTTCGGCACGATGCGCGAGTTGGGTTCGGCGCGATGCCGGACCAACAAGAGTGGTACCGCGAAGGCACAGCCTGTCGTCTCTTTTGATGAGACGGCGGGCTTTTTTGTTACACGAAAAAGCTTGTAAGGAAGAGGAGGAATTTTGGATGGATTCGATCGTACAGTATTATTCGCAATTCGACGAATGGGGGCGGCTGGACCGTGAGCCGCTGGAGTTCAGATTGAACCTGCACTATATTCGCAGATATTTGCCGACGAAAGCGAAGCTGCTCGACAACGGGGCGGGACCCGGCAAATATGCGATGCGGCTGGCTCAGGAAGGCCACCGAGTGACATTGTCGGACTTGACGCCGAATCTCGTGAAGGAAGCACAAAAGCAAGCCGAGGAGGCGGCATTAGCGGATCGGTTCGATGGATTTTACGTTCGGGACGCGAGGCATCTTGAAGGAATGGCGGACGAGAGCTTTGACGGCGTTCTGATGCTAGGCCCGTTGTATCATCTGCAAAAAGCGGAAGATCGGGAGCAGGCGGTTCGCGAAGCCTACCGGGTGACGAAACGAGGCGGATATGTATTTGCGGCGATGATGCCGAGGACGGCTTTTGTGATTACGTGCATGCGTGATCCGATGGCATGGCGTCCGAACAACAGCGCCGACCGTATTGCGGAATTGATGGAAACCGGCGTGTTCGATCATGCCGACGAAGGCAGATTTACGGGCGTTTACTACTTCAAAACCGAGGAGATAGCGCCTTTCATGGAGAGGATGGGCTTCGAGACGGTTCAATTGATCGGCTCGGAGAGCATCAGCCGAATGCTGGATGCGTCGCATTGGCGATATTGGCGGGATAGCGGGCCGGATGAAGCGGATAAGCTTCAGCAGTTGATCGATCGGATGGCGGAGGATCCTGCGCTGCTCGGTATTTCGACGCACGTGTTGTATATTGGCAGAAAAAAATAAAAAACGCGGAGGAATGAAAACGATGAATCCGATGAACAGTATGGAACCTGCGAAACCAATTGAATCGGCGGAACCGAAACAACCGATGGAATCAAACGAAAAGATGGAAAATACGAAACGAATTCGCATTTTCGATACGACCTTAAGAGACGGCGAGCAATCGCCGGGAGCATCGCTGCATCCGGAGCAAAAAATCGTCATCGCCCGCCAATTGGCGAAGCTGGGCATCGATGTGATCGAGCCGGGGTTTGCGGTATCCAGTCCCGGGGAGTTCAATGCGATCCAGCAAATATCCCGCGAGCTGCAAAATGTGGAAATTTGCGGTTTCGCCCGCGCCGTCAAGCTGGATATTGACGCTGCGGTTAAGGCTACGCAGGATGCGGCGCTGCGCCGGCTGCATCTGTTCATTTCGTCGTCGGATATTCACCTGAACTTCCAGTTGAAGAAGTCGCGCGACGAAGTCATCAACATCGCCCGCGAAATGGTCGCTTACGGCAAGCGGTTTGTCGATCGGATCGAATTTTCGCCGATGGACGCGACGCGAACGGGGATGGAGTTCGTATGCGAGCTGGTCGAGGCGGTCATCGCCGAAGGCGCCACGATTATCAACATTCCCGATACGCTCGGTTATGCGCTGCCGGAAGAGTACGAGCGGCTGTTCCGGACGGTGCGAAGCGGGGTACGCGGCGGCGACAAGGTGGAATACAGCGCGCATTGCCATAACGATCTTGGCCTCGCTGTCGCCAATAGTCTGGCGGCCATTCGCGGAGGTGCGACTCAAATCGAGGTGACCGTGAACGGCGTCGGCGAACGAGCGGGCAACTGTTCGCTAGAGGAGCTGGCGATGATCATCGATACGCGAAAAAGCGCTCTTGGGTACGAAACCGGCATCCATACGGCGGAAATTTACGAAACGTCGCGGCTCGTCAGCCGAGAAATGAGCTTTCCGGTCGCTTACAACAAGCCGGTCGTCGGACGGAATGCGTTCCAGCATGAATCGGGCATCCATCAGGACGGATTGCTTAAAAACCGCAGCACATACGAAATTATGGACCCCGAGCAGCTCGGCATTCCGCGCAGCATGATCGTGCTCGGCAAGCACTCCGGCCGGCATGCGCTGAAGCATCGCGTCGCGCAATACGGTTTTACGCTCGATGATCGGCAAATGGAGGAGTTGTACACACGCTTCAAGGAAAAAGCCGATGCGCAAAAAATCGTCACCGACGACGAATTGCTGCAATTGGTCGGCGTTGCCTCGGGAGAGCAAGCGGAGCCTTATGCGCTCGTTGACCTTCAAGTGCTGGCAGGCAGCCAAAGAGCAAGAATGGCTTCCGTCACGATCCGCGACCGCGGCGGCAAGGAGGAATCGTATTCCGGCGTTGGCGCGGGTCCGATCGATGCGGTAATCCATTGCATCCGGCAGGCAATCCCTTACGAGATCGAGTTCGACGACCTGGAGCTGCATTCGTTGTCAGCCGGCGAATCCGCATCGGGAGAAGCGGTGGTATCCGTTGTCTGTCAGGGCGAGAGGTATCGCGGGACGGGAGCGCATCGGGATATCATTTTGGCAGTCGCGCAAGCTTACATGGCAGCCTGCAATCAGGCTGTGCATGAAGTGGAGAAGAGAACGGCTGCGAGCGCTTCGGCTGTCGAAGCGGTGTAATTAACGGCCTTGACATAAAGTGAGGAAAGTGAGCTGGAACCTGTAACGAGAGGATCGGAGCATTTACCTCAAATGGGCCATTTATATCCGTTAGTTTACGTTTAGAGCGGCTCCGAACAATCAATTTCGCATGAAGAGCTAATCCGATCAAGAGACTGTCCCCTTTTCTGTTTGATATGCTCCCAGTACGGTTTTACAGGTGAAATATAAAAACTTGTACCTGTAACGGAAGCATATCATCGCAGTTGGGAGCGGTCTGTTTTTTTGCATGTAATGCCAAGCACAATCTTAAAAAATTAGTTTTAAAAATCGGCTGCATCTGACGACGGTGTTGATCATCACGCTTGTGCTCGTTATGTGGACAAAGTTATGCACAACCGTTGTGAATATCGTGGATAAGTGGTCGAAAACGGCGCCTGGCGTGAGCAAGGGTGTGGATGGAAAAGGGGATATGTTTTTCCACCAATTCTGTGGATAATGTGGATAAAAACGTTGATAAAAGACGATTCTCTTATAAATCAACGGTTTTTCGCTGTTGGTAACGTGGATAACTCTGTGGATATACCGATGCCGTATGGTAACGCATTCAAAAGGAAAAACTGGTAAAGCCTAAGCCTGTGGAAAAGCATGCGAACAGGCGAGGTTGAAGTTATACACTGTGGATTGTTTATGGAAAGACCGCTAAGATTTGGCGAAAAGAGTGGATGGGAATGAACCCGCGATATCGATTTATAGCGTTAATCATGTTGATAATGGCACTACCTAATATCAGCAATGTACACGGATTCGCCGCATCGGCAACGTTTCCGCCCGGGCAGCTGCAGTCCGCACAAAACGGAAACCTGAAGGCACGTGAACGAGCCGATAATTTCGTTTATGCCGTTAACGATTATAAGATCAGTCCATCCACAAGCACGACAGCAGGGAGAAGATTATGGCTGATCTCCATTCCGGGTTTGTCGTTTGTCGAATGGGACGAGCTGAATACCGCCGATTTCCCCCATGTGCGTCAATTGATATCGGAAAGCGCAGTTGGCGCGATGAATGTCCGTACGCCGATTCCCGGCGTAGACGACAGTTATTTGACGATGGGCGCCGGAGCACCGGCCGTCATGTCCGTTCGCCAGGAGGCATATGCGCGGGAAGAGCGGGTCGTCAAGGACGGTGAGGGCGCAACGGCTTTGGAGCTGTACCGGCGGTTGAACGGCCTGGATCCGCCGCGATCGGCGGAGCTGCTCGTTCCCGACATTGCGGCTATCGCAAGAGCGAACGCAGACGCCCATTATGGCGCAATGCCCGGCAAGCTGGGAGATCTTCTGCAGCAAAACGGCATAGACGCTTACGTATACGATAACCGCGGCGGATGGCCGGCAAAATCGGGGACGAGCCGCGAGCGCGAACCGGCATCGGAGGAAGAAGCGGAACATGAAGCCGAAGGGGAGTCTTCCGAGTCGTCCTTGGCAATCACCCCGACGCGCCGGCACGCTCCGATGATGCTGATGACGAGCGATGGGTTAGTTTTTCAAGGCGATCCGAATTGTTCGACATTGCTTCACAACGTCGAACGGCCGTATGGTGCGCAAACAAATTATGCGCGGCTGCTGCAGCGTTTTGACGGGACCCACCAGGAGCGGAATGCCGTCGTATTGCTGGAACTCGGCGATTTGGAGCGTCTTTATGACGAAAAATCGCGTTACCGCGAAGAAGCATTTGCCCGGCTGAAAACGAAGGTTCTGCACGAGATGGACACGTTTATCGGGCAAGCTGCCGAAAAATTAGGTGCCGCGGATGCGCTATGGATCATATCCCCGTTCGTTCATGCCGAAGCGAAGCGGGAGAAACGGCTTTTGGCTCCGATCCTGATGTACGAGCGGGGCGGGCAACCGGGTTTGCTGACATCTCCGACGACGCGGCGTGAAGGCATCGTGACGAATATCGACATTGCGCCGACGATTGCGGGATTGTGGCAAATCAAAGCGCCTTCGGAAATGAACGGACGCGCCATCGTGAAACAGCCGACGGACTTCGCGGTAGGGAAGCTGGACGAAGAGCTCCGGCGTATCGAAAATGTTTACAGGCTGCGTCCCGGCTTGTTATACACGCTCGTCACGTATGAAGTCGTCGTGTTGTTGGCCGGTTTGGCCTATTCCCTGCTTGACGGGAAGTTTGCCGATCGGCGGAGGCTCGGAGGTCCGATACGGGCTTTGCTGCTGTCGATGCTGGCAGCGCCGCTGCTGCTGCTCGGCATGGGTTTTTTCGCAGGACTGGCCCCTCCGCTGTATATCGGCTGCGTGCTTATAGGGCTTGCGGCAGCAGCTTGGTTATTGGCGGCCCTTCCGGTATGGACGGCCGTAGGGTGGATCGCCTGCCTAACGGCATTCATCGTATTAGCGGACGGCTTTGCCGACGCTTATCTGATGAAGCACTCGGTGCTCGGCTACGATGCCATGATCGGCGCCCGTTATTACGGAATCGGCAACGAATACGAAGGCGTGCTGATCGGCGCGGCGATCCTCGGCGCGGCCGTCGTGCTGCAGCGCTGGCACTGGCGCCGCGGCAG